>JBHEMR010000080.1:0-25723 GCA_046262495.1 Pseudonocardiaceae bacterium
GTTGGTTCGTAGCGCGCCGATCGGGGTGCCGGGCAACGAATCCTCCGCGGTGAACAACCAGCGCAGGATGTCCTCGGCAGCGTAGCCGGCGTCGCGCAACAAGGTGATCGTGCCGGGCAGTCCCTTGACAATCGCATCGCCGCTGAGGAACTCCGCCGGGATCAACACGACGCCGGCGCGCCGTACCCCCACCAGTTGCCCGTCGCGCATCATCTGGTGCACTCGGGTTACCGGCAGTCCCAGCTGTTGCGCGACATCTGGTAGTGGCAGCACTACCACCTCAGGGTCGAGCACGTCCAGGGCGATGGGGAGGTCGCTCACGGTGGTCACCATGCCATACCGGCCAGCCGGCGCCCTTCCGCCGTTCGGGGCGCGCCGGTCCGTACGATCCTCAGACTGTGGAGCGACAAGGACCCGATCACGACGGGAGCTTGGTCGGCACCCTGCTGGAGGGGCGCTACCGAGTTGGTCCGGTGCTGGCGCGCGGCGGAATGTCCACCGTCTACCGGGGCACGGACGCCCGCCTGGAGCGTCCAGTCGCCATCAAGGTGATGGCACCGCGGTTCGCCGCCGACCCGCTGTTCCTGCAGCGCTTCGAGCGGGAAGCCCGCGCGGCCGCGCGCCTGCACCACCCTGGGATCGTCGCGGTTCATGACCAAGGTGTCGACTCCTCCCCCACTGGCGACTCCGTCTTCTTGGTGATGGAACTGGTGGACGGCGGAACCTTACGGGACCTGCTGCGCCAGCGCGGCCCGCTGCCAGTGTCGCTCGCGCTCTCGGTGGCCGACATGGTGCTCTCGGCGCTGGCCGCGGCGCACTGGGAGGGGCTGGTGCATCGCGATATCAAGCCCGAGAACGTCCTCATCGGGCCAGGCGGCGTGGTCAAAGTGGCCGACTTCGGATTGGTCCGCGCAGTGGCCGAGGCCAGCAGCAGCACTGGAGACGTCATCCTCGGAACGGTGGCCTACCTGTCCCCCGAGCAGGTCGCGACGGGTGCGGCCGACGCCCGAAGCGATGTCTACGCCACCGGAGTGATGCTTTTCGAAATGCTCACCGGGGCGCCGCCCTACACCGGCGAGACCGCATTGTCAGTGGCCTATCACCACGTCAACGACGACATGCCAGCGCCGAGCACAGCCGGTGCCGCGGTGCCCGCGCCGCTGGACGACCTCATCGTGCGAGCCACCCGACGGGACCCGGACGCCCGCCCGCCAGACGCAGCGGCGTTCCTGCGAGAGTTGCAATCAGTGCGAACCGACCTGGGAATCGGTCGGGCACCGGTACCGGTACCCGCGGTCCCAGCTGAGTTGACCGGCGCCACGATGGCCCGGGCGCCCGAATCCGGACCGCAGGCAACCCGAACGATGGCCAGGACCGAGATTGCAGCGGGTGCTCCCGTTCCCCAACGCGATCCCTACCTACGCGAGCGCGCTCGCAACCGGCGCGCCTTCATCGCCTGGATGGTGATCGTGTTGATGCTCGCGAGCGCGGTCGGGGTCGGCGCATGGTGGCTGGGCAGCGGCCGGTGGACCGTGGTACCCAATCTCATGGGTCTGCAACGCGAGGCGGTGGCCGGCGCACTGTCCTCCGCTGATCTGAAGGCCGATCTCACGGACGACCACAGCGACACCGTCCCTGGCGACACGGTGGTCCGCAGCGACCCCGCGCCGGGCCAGCGCGCGCTGCGCGGCTCGGACATCACCGTGGTGATCTCGCTGGGTCATCCGGTGGTGCCCGACTTGGCGGTAGGCAGCACCCCTGAGGAGGCCCAGCGGGCGGTCCAGCAGGCGGATCTGAGCCCCCGGCTGGACCCGGACGCCGCGAAGTTCGACGACACCGTCCCGGCAGGCGCCGTGATCGGGCTGCAGCCGCCGTCCGGGACCATGCTCACCGTCGGCGCGCCAGTGACTGTCGTGCTCAGCAAGGGACCCGCCCCGACCACAGTGCCCGACGTGCGAGGGCTACCCCAAGCTGCCGCGGTCTCGGCGCTGGCCCGCGCTGGCCTGATCGCGCAGGTGCAGCGCCAGTTCGACGACCAGATCGCCGGTGGCCACGCGATCGGCACCGACCCCAAGGCCGGTACCGGCGCTGCCCGCGGCACCAACGTCATCCTGCTGGTGAGCACCGCGTCGGTCGTTCCGCCGGTGGTCGGACTCTCGGTCGCACAAGCCCGTCAGGTGCTCGCCGACGCGGGGCTGAACAGCACCGTCAGCCAGTCTCTGGGCGGGTTCGGGTTTCTCGGCGGTTTCTTAGACCGGGTGATCTCCCAGTCACCTGAGGCCGGCCACCCAGTTCGCCCTGGCGCCACCGTGGCGCTCTCTACGCTATGAGCGAAGCATCTCGGCTACCAGGAATGCCAGCTCGAGGGCCTGCTGGGTATTGAGCCGCGGATCCATCGCGGTGGCGTAGCGACCGGACAGGTCCGCGTCGGAGATGTCCTGAGCGCCGCCGAGGCATTCGGTGACGTCCTCCCCGGTGAGTTCGACGTGGATGCCGCCGGGATGGGTGCCCAGCGCGTGGTGTACTTCGAAGAAGCCCTGCACCTCGTCTACCACCCAGTCGAAGTGCCGGGTCTTGTACCCGGTGGACGACTCGATGGTGTTGCCGTGCATGGGATCGCACTGCCAGATCACCTGGTGCCCAGCGGCGGTGACCTTCGCGACGATCTGCGGAAGTACGTCGCGGACTCGTTGCGCTCCCATCCGGGAGATCAAGGTGAGCCTGCCTGGCACGCCGTGCGGGTCGAGCCGCTCGACGTACTCCACGGCCTGGTCCGGGGTGGTACTGGGACCCAGCTTGAGCCCGATCGGGTTGGCCAGCAGTTCGGCGAAGGCGATGTGCGCCCCATCCAGCGCCCGGGTCCGCTCCCCCACCCACAGGAAATGTGCGGACAGGTCGTAGAGCTTGGGCGTGCCGCTGATGCTGTCCAGGCGGAGCATGGCCCGCTCGTAGTCCAGCACCAGCGCCTCATAGCGGGCCCCAGCCGGGGATCGCCGGACGAAGTCCTTGTTCCAGTCATGCACCTTGTGCAGGTCCGCCATACCGGCCATGGTCAGCGAACGCACCAGGTTCATCGCCGCGGCGGCGTTGGCGTAGGCCCGGATCAATCGCGACGGGTCGTGCACCCGGGCCTCAGGCGTGGCGCGGAAGGAGTTGATCATGTCACCGCGGTAGGACGTCAGACCGAGCGCGTCGAGCGGCGCGGATCGCGGCTTGGCGTATTGCCCAGCCACCCGCCCCACCTTCACCACCGGCATGCTCGACCCATAGGTGAGCACCACCGCCATCTGCAGCAGCGTTCGGATGGTCGCTCGCAGGTGCGGCTCGGTGTTGTCGGCGAAGGTCTCTGCGCAGTCCCCGCCTTGCAGTAGGAACGCCTCGCCGCGGGCAACGGCCCCGAGCTGCTCGCGCAGCCGATCCACCTCAGGGGGCACGGTGATCGGTGGGACGCTCTCCAGGACGGTGCGGATGCTGCGCACCGCGTCAGGGTCGGGCCAGCTCGGTTGCTGCGCGGCGGGTCGGGCCAGCGCAGCGTCAAGTTTGGTACGGAGATCGGCGGGTAGCGGCGGTAGCTCCGGCAGCGCGTCGACCGGAATATCCACGGTCCAGTTCACGGTGCCTGAGCGTATTCGGTGATTCGCCAGACCACTGCGGCGGGCCGGTCAGCCGAAGAAGACCTCGGCCTCCGCGTGGCGCTCCGGTGGCACCGTCTTGACTGCTGCGGTGGCCTCGGCCAGCTTCACCCTGACGATCTCGGTGCCGCGCAGCGCGACCATCACGCCACCGTTGCCCTCGTGTACCGCGTCGACCGCATGGATCCCGAACCGGGTAGCCAGCACCCGGTCGTAGGCAGTAGGCGTGCCGCCGCGCTGGGTATGCCCAAGCACCACAGCGCGGGACTCGGCACCGGTGCGGCGGGCAATCTCGTCGGCCAACCAGGTGCCGATGCCACCGAGCCGCTTGTGACCGAAGGCGTCGATCTCCGCGGTGGCGAGCAACTCCACGCCGCCCTGCGGCACTGCACCTTCGGCGACCACGACGATCGCGGCAGCTTCCCGCCCGAGGCACCGCAGGACCCACTGGCATACCCGTTCGGTGGAGAATGGGCGTTCCGGCATCAGGACGACATTCGCCCCGCCGGCCATCCCGGAGTGCAGCGCGATCCAGCCCGCGCTGCGGCCCATCACCTCGACGACCGCCGCTCGGTGGTGCGATTCCGCGGTGGTGCGCAGCCGGTCGATCGCCTCGGTGGCGATGTGCACCGCGGTGTCGAACCCGAACGTGTAGTCGGTGGCACTGAGGTCGTTGTCGATCGTCTTGGGTACCCCCACCACGACAATCCCGTCCTCGCTCAGCCGGCTGGCCACGCCCAGGGTATCTTCGCCGCCGATCGCGATCAGCGCGTCCACGCCCTGCTCGGCGAGGGTCTGCTTGACCTGCTCGGCGCCGCCGTTGCGATACGGATTCGTGCGCGAAGTCCGCAGGATGGTGCCGCCGAGGGGGAGGATGTGTTCCACGTCCGCCAGACCGAGTGGTTGGACCAACCCCTCCATCGGGCCCCGCCAGCCGTCCCGGAATCCGATGATCTCGTGCCCGTAGACCTCGATGCCCTTGCGGACCACCGCCCGGATCACCGCATTGAGGCCCGGGCAGTCACCGCCCCCCGTGAGCACGCCGATGCGCATGTCGATTCGCCCTTCCCCGTTTGCAATACTGGATTAACGGGCGAGAGCCTGGCATGAGGAGGATCGATGCGGCAAAGCCGCAGGTCAACGGGGACGGCTTCGCTGCGCCAGGCGGTGCTGCTCGATCACCCGCCACCGGGCGAGGTTGTAACGGGCGTCGGCCACCGCGTCGTGGGCGTCCCTGGGCGGCGGGGGCAACGCCGGCTTGCCGGCATCCTCCCAGCGCTGCCGCAGGTCCCGAGTAAACCTAGGTAGCGTCCGGGGCAATGATGGCATCGGGCCCCACAGTTGGGCGAGAGCGACGTGGTCGTAGGCGGCGAACCAGGCCCACAGCTCCACCCGCTCGCCAGACGTGGTGAGAAACTCCAGCAACGTGTCCCGGATTTCCGCCCGCCCGCGCCATGCCCGGTCGGCCGGCGACGGCAGCTTCGGCAAAACGTGTGCTCGCACCCAGTCGCCGGCCCGCTCCGGATCGAACTCGGTGGATACCGCGTAGTACTCCCGACCCTGCTCGTCCACCACCCCGATGGAGATCAGCTCGATGGTGATCCCATCCTCGATGAACTCGCAGTCGTAGAAGAACCGCACGGTCGATCAGCCTACGCAGCGCTGGCGAACCGGGTCGATCAGGACGCCTTAAGGGCCAGCCGCGGAGGTGGCTCACGCTCTTTGAGCGAGGTCGCGTATCTGTCGACGTATTCCTGCCCGGACAGCTCCATCAAGGAGTACATGATCTCGTCAACCATGGATCGCTCGACGAACCGGTCACTGGCCAGGCCCGCGTAGCGAGAGAAGTCCAGCGGCACGCCGAAGCGTATTTCAACGGGATGCGGGCGCCACATTTTTTTGCCGATGGGGCTGACCTTGTCGGTGCCTACCATCACGACCGGGATCACCGGGACGCCGGCCTCCAACGCCATCCGGGCGACGCCGGTCTTGCCCTTGTACAACCGGCCGTCCGGAGACCGAGTCCCTTCCGGATATATACCGAGCAGCTTGCCATGAGCTAACAACCGCACACCGGTGCCCAGCGCGGCCTGCGCGGCCGATGCGCTGGAGCGGTCGATGGGAACCTGACCGGCTGCCTTGAAAAACTGCCGCTTGAACCATCCCCGCACCCCAGGGGTGGTGAAGTACTCTCGCTTGGCCAAGAACGTCAGCCGACGACGGATCATCAGGGGCAGGAAGAAGGAGTCGGCGACCGCGAGGTGATTGCTGGCCAGAATGGCGCCCCCGCGATCGGGGATATGCTCGGCGCCCTGGACCTGAGGGTTGCATGTCAACCGCATCAACGGGCCGAGCAGCAAGTGTTTGAGCAACCAGTAGAACACTGCCAACCGATCCTTCCCTTGCCCTCGCGGGCCGCATGCCAACCAGCGTACGGAGCACGGTATCCGGGGCACAACGGCCGCGCTCCACCCTGGCGTACGCAGCTCGGGAGGGCGCGGGGTTCGATACAGCATTCAGTGGCGCTGCACCCGGTACCGTCAGCGCCGGTAGCGAACCCACCCGAGCACGGAAAGTGGAGTCTGGAGTTGACCTTCACCGAGCCAGAAGAACCACGTTGGCCAGCGAGTGACGCCCATGAGGACCATTTCGAGCCGCCGGAGCCAGCACCGTTGCCGATACCGCGAGCCCGAACGGTAGGCGGCGTGCTTGCGCTCACCGTTGGCGTGCTGTTGCTAGCACTGCCGAATCTGCTGGGTCTGGGTGAGCGGTTGGCAACACCGCTGGGCCTGCTCGCCGGCACCGCCGGGATCGGTTGGCTGGTGATCGGGCTGCGGTCCGACGCGGCACCGGAAGGATCCGACGACGGGGCGCAGCTCTAGCCCTCAGCACGCCTCTACCCGGCGTTTGAGCTCCCTCAGGGCGGTGTCCATGATGACCTTCTCGGCTTTTCGCTTGATCATTCCAATCATGGGAATCGCAAGGTCGACCGTGAGGCTGTAGGTCACGTTGGTCGCCACGCCCAGCGGTTCCAGCACATAGGAGCCGTGCTGCGCCTTCTGCAGCTGGCCCTCGACCAGTTCCCAAGCGACTGTCAGCCCGTCCAAAGACCAGACATAATCAAGCACGTACTCGTCCTTGATCAGGCCGGCGTCCAGCGAGAACCGGACCCGCTCCGCGCGATCATCTTCGCCGGAGACCACCACCTCGGCCTTCTTTACCGTCAACGCCCATTGCGGGTAGGCCGAGAAGTCAGCAATCACGTCCATGATCGTCTGAGGATCGGCGTTGATGACGAGGGACTGGGTTGACTGGTCGGGCATGGCGCGCAGGTTACCCGGGACATCGCGACCGGGAGTGGTCACCACCGCAACACGTGCGGGGACCCGGTCCGCTGGAAATGCCCTACATTGACGCATTCGGTCCGGCCCACCCGGACCCGCCGGGCCAGCGGCTGATGCACGTGCCCGAACAGCGCGACGCGCGGCCGGTCCCGATAGATCACCACCAGCAGTTGCTCGGAGCCGAGCTCGGCCCGTCGGGCCTGCACGTCGTAGAGCAGCTCGGGGACTGCGGGCGGGATGTGGCTACACAGCATGTCCACCCGCCCGAGCGCCGATACCGCCCCTGCGTACTGCTGCGGAGTACGCAGGTAGGAGCGAAACACCGGGTCGCGCCGCGGGCCGACTCCGTCCGGTAACAGACCTCCGCCCACGAAACCGCATCGCAGACCGCCGATCTCGACGGTCTGCCCGTCGAGCAGGTGTATTCCCGAGCGCGCGAACCGCGGCCACAGCTCGGGCACGTCCACATTGCCGGGAGTGACGTACGCCGGGCTGGGCAGTACCGCGAACAGCCGCTCATACTGCTCAACGATGGCATCACGAACGACATCGCGGGAGTCTGGGATCTCGGCCCACAGTTGTCGAACAAACGCGTAGGCCTGGCCCGGTGCTCCGCCGGAGCGCAGTTCCGCGAACCGGCGCACCGCAGCGGGCCCGAACACCGAACCGAGAATCCCAGCGGAGTGGTCGTGGTAGTTCACGAAGTCGATCAGGTCCCCGAGCACCAGCAGTGCATCGGCGCCCGTGCCCGCCCGGGCTAGGGCGTCCGCATTGCCGTGCACGTCGGACACCACGTGGACCCGCACGATCACGCAGGCTACCCGGCGTTTGCATCGGCGCGATACGTTGCCAAGTAGTACTGGAGAGGGCCGAGCTGCGGAGGTACCCGTGCGGGAGTTCACGGTTCCCGCCACCACTACGGTGGATGATGAGGAGAGCCTCACTGATGCGGTGTGGGCCAATGCGGAGCGCTTCGCCGACAGCGCCAGCTTCCGCCGCCGGATCGACGGCGGCTGGATAGATGTCACAGCGCGGGAATTCGCCGGTCAAGTGACCGCCGTGGCCAAGGGTCTCATTGCAGCGGGCATCCAGCGCGGGGATCGTATCGCGCTGATGTCCAAAACCCGCTACGAGTGGACCCTGCTGGACTACGCGATCTGGGCCGCCGGGGGGTCCACGGTGCCGATCTATGAGACATCTTCCGCTGAGCAGGTGGAGTGGATTCTTTCCGATTCGGGCGCCAAGGCGGCCGTGGTCGAAAGCCCCGCTCACCGCGAGATGGTCCAGGGTTCAATTGATCGGTTGGGCGAGCCGGCTCTGCTGTGGCAGATCGACCCGATGACGAGCAATGACCAGGCGGGTGCAGCGATCGACCAGCTCACCGCGCTGGGCGCCGAGGTCAGCGATACCGCTATGCGCGAACGCGCCGCCACGGTGGGCGCCGAAGATTTGGCGACGCTGATCTACACCTCAGGGACCACGGGCCGTCCGAAAGGCTGCGAAATCACTCACCGTAACCTGCTCGCCGTGACGCGATCGGCGGTAGGAGAGTTCCCCGGACTGATGCAACCGGCGAACTCAGTGCTACTGTTCCTGCCGCTGGCACACGTGCTCGCCCGGATCATCCAATGCTGCTGTGTGTACGGTCGGATCACGCTTGGCCACACCCCGGATGTGAAGAACCTGGTCGCTGAGTTGGCCGATTTCCGGCCCACCTTCGTGCTGGCCGTGCCTCGAGTCTTCGAAAAGGTCTACAACTCGGCCAGGCAGAAGGCACATGCCGAAGGCAGGGGCCGCATCTTCGACATCGCGGCTGCCACCGCCGTCGAATGGAGCCGTACTCAAGAAGGTGGCGGCGCTGGACTGGCTTTGCGCGCCAAGCACGCCTTATTCGACCAACTGGTTTACTCCAAGCTCCGGGCGGTGCTCGGCGGCCAGTGTCTCGCGGCCGTCTCTGGTGGCGCACCGTTGGGAGAGCGGCTCGGGCATTTTTTCCGCGGTGTCGGGGTGCCGGTGCTGGAGGGCTACGGGCTGACTGAGACCAGCGCGCCCGCCACGGTGAACACCGAGAAACACGTCAAGATCGGCACTGTGGGCCGGCCATTGCCCGGTGTCACGATCAAGATCGATGATGACGGTGAGGTACTGATCAAAGGTCCCGGTGTGCTGCGCCGGTATTGGCACAACGATCAGGAGACCCAGAAAGCTCTCGTCGACGGCTGGTTCCACACTGGCGACCTCGGGGAGCTCGATGAGGACGGCTTCCTCAGGATCACCGGTCGCAAAAAGGAGATCATCGTCACGGCGACAGGCAAGAACGTCTCCCCGGCAGTGTTGGAGGACCGGATCCGGGCCCATCGACTGATCAGCCAATGCATGGTCCTGGGCGACAAGCAGCGCTTTATCGCCGCCCTGATCACCCTCGACGCCGAGACCCTCCCGGCCTGGCGCGCCGAGCACAGCAAGCCGGCTGGTAGCTCGACCACAGACCTGATCGATGATCCAGATTTGCGCGCCGAGGTGCAGCGTGCGGTCGACGATGCGAACAAGACTGTTTCCACGGCCGAGGCGATCCGCAAGTTCCGCATCCTGCCAGGTGACTTCACCGAGGCCGGTGGCCAACTGACCCCGAGTCTGAAGGTCAAGCGTGCAGTAGTGGCCAAGGAGTTCGCCGCCGAGATCGAGGCGCTTTACGCCTAGCCACCCAGCAGCAGCTTCTGCAGCTGCTGCCGGCGGCAACCCCAGTCCCAGCTCTGCAGCATCCAGCGTCGTCCGCGGCGACCCATCGCCGCAGCCGCTTCCGGATCGGCAAGTAGGGTCGCTACTGCGCGACTTACCGCCGCTACGTCACGGCCGTTCACCAACTCGCCGGTGTCGCCTACGCGGACCGTCTCCCCCGCCCCGCCGGCATTGCCAACCACCAGTGGCAAGCCGGTAGCCGAGGCCTCGAGGAATACCAGACCGAACCCCTCAACATCTAGCCCGTGACCACGCGTCCGGCAGGGCATCGCGAAGACGTCGCCAGCGGCGTAGTACGCGGGCAACTCAGCCCACGACACTGCTCCTGTGCACACCACGGCGTCAGCGACGCCACCCGACTCTGCCAGCCGGTGCAAAGCTGGTCGCCGGGGTCCGTCTCCGACGAGCAGGAGCATGGCCCCCGGTACCTGGCGCCGGATCGCAGGTAATGCTTGAACGAGCATGTCTTGCCCCTTGCGAGCCACCAGCCGAGATACGCACAGCACTACCGGGTTGTCGCCCAGCCGGTGGCGTCGGCGGATCTCCGCGCGCGCCCCGGGGTCCGGGTGAAACGCTGAGCAGTCCACGCCCGGTGAGAGAATTTCCAGGGCAGCCCGGGGTCCGAACGCCGACGCAACCCGGCGACGGGTGTACTGGCTCACGGCCGTGACCACGTCGGCGTCCGCGCCGATCCGGCGAAGGGCTATCCGCCCTGGGGGCAACATCGACCAGCCCACCTCGTGTCCGTGACTGCTAGCCACCACTCGGCGTGCTCCGGCGCGGCGCAACGCTGGCCCCAGTAGGGCCAGCGGGGCTGCTGCACCGAACCATGCGGTTTCGCAGTGCAGCTCCCGCAACAGCCCGGCGGCTCGCCGAAGTACTGCGGGCGTGGGAACCATGAGGGGTCCGTGATGCCGAATAACCGGAAACGGCAATCCTGCGTCGAAAGCCGCGGCCTCGGGCCAGTCCGGTGCGTAGACGGCGATCTCATCCGGGGGCAGCGCCAGCGCCAGTTGGTACAGGTAGGCCTGGATCCCACCGGGCCGAGGCGGAAAGTCGTTGGTCACCAGCAGGATCCGTGGCACCAGCCGGAGAGTAGCGGTGACGTCGCGCCCGGTATGCAGCTGGTGCGGTCAGCCGATCCGGCTCATCGCGGTGACTTGCCTCCACGGTACCGGGACGACTTTCACCACGTCACCGCTTTGTGGTGCGTTCACATAGAAGCCGTCACCAACGTAGATGCCGATGTGGCTGATCGGAGAATACAGAGCGATGAGATCGCCGGGCTGTAGATCGGAACGACCGACGCTACGGCCCATCCGCGCCTGTTCTTCAGCTGAGTGCGGTAGCCCGGGCATCCCCGCTTGCTCGAACGCCCACTTCACCAGTCCCGAGCAGTCGAATGTGATCGGGCCGTCGCCGCCCCAGACGTAGGCCGAGCCTTGCTTGGTCAGCGCGATCCGCGCCGCTTGGACCGCTGTACCGGTGCCGATCAGGTTGATCGGGAAATGGATGTCGCCGCCGAAGAGGTAGACGGCGCGCTCTTGACGGGTCAACTCCGCGAGGCGCTTCGCGACAACCTGAATCTGACGGTCCATCTCGGTGCGGGAACGGGTTAGATCGGCTTCGAGCCGTGCGGCATCGTATGCAGCTTGAGCCGCCCGCACCGCTGCATCGCTCGTCGAGTGCTCTGCATGCTGGGTTTGCGCGACGGCGCCGGTGAGCCGGTCTAACGCCTGCTTGTTATCCACCGCCAGCATGTCCAGCGCCGACATCTGGTCCAGGAAATCCTGGGGGGAGTCACTGACCAGCAGAGCGGACAGCCGGTTGAGTCGCGCTCCCTGGAATGAGGCGTTGGTCAGCCTGTCCACCTGACCGCGGTACTGCCCTTGAACCGCCCTGGCGCGATCTGCGGCGGCCTGAGCCGCGTTGGCATCCGCCCTGGCTTGTTCGAGGTCCGCGCGGCGGGCGTTCAACTGGTCGCGGGCGTAGTGCCACCTTTCTGTGAGCACCTCAGCTTGCCGATTCAGCTCGGAAAGCTGTTGCGCGGCATCTCCGGGCACCGCAGGGTCGGCCGTGGCTGGACTGGGGATCAGAGTGACCAGCGCAAGAACGGCTGCGGTGGTCAGCACAGCCGAGACGCTGCGCTTGACAACACCGCGGTTGCCTACACCGCGCTTCCGATGATGCGGCGACACGTCGCGGCTATCTCCTCTCTTAGACCGCCTACCGTGCTGGCCAGGCGACGGCACCTACCGCAAAGTCTCGGGAAGATTACGAAAAGTCACCAACGTTGTCACGAGCGGCGCGCGGGGTATGGGGCAGAGAGGCCACTGGGCACGATGGACGTCACCGTGACCGGCGCGGTGTTCAGCTCGGCCGATCAGCCGACGTGTCGTCTGGACCGTTCACAGTGAGTTGCGGACCGCTCAGCGCCATCGCTCAGGCGATCCCGAACACGGATATCCCTCCCCGCTGTTTGGTCATCTCCGTCCCGATCCACCAGCTGCAGGTGGGGCACCATGCCCGCCTCGGCCAACGTGTCCAGGGCTAGCCGCTCTGTGCCATCTAGCTCCACGCCGCTCGGTGGGGCTCCGAGCAGTACGGTGATGACGCAATCCTGGCAGGCAACGCCGCGCACCTCGCACCGGTCGCAATCCACGATCATGTGAGGCTCCGTCTCTGTTGTGATCTAGTCACTACGGACGGTAGAGGGCGACCCTGACAATGCCGGATGACGCAACGTCCCGACATACCGGTCCAGCCCTTGCTCCGGCGTGTCCGGACGGTGGCATCAACCAATCCGGCGGATTGCCGTGACGTCCCGCCATGGGACTCTGGAAACTTTGACGACATCACCGCTTTGCGGCGCGTTGAGGTACAGCCCGTTGCCTACGTAAATGCCGATGTGGCTTACCGGCGAGTACAGCGCAATGAGGTCTCCTGGTAGGAGGCCGGAGACCACCGGGGTGCCCACTCTGGACTGGTCGTAAGCCACCCGAGGCAGGCCGACTCCGGCCTGACGGTAGGCCCACATCACCAAACCTGAGCAATCGAAGGTGGTCGGACCCTCCGCGCCCCAGATATACGGTGCTCCTTGTCGAGTGAGGGCAGCTCGAAGGGCTCTGATCCCGATGGTGTCACCGGCTATGTCGATCGGGTAGTCCGTGAATCCTTCGGAGGCGTAGTGGGAGAACTCCTCCGCGGTGAGCTTGCCGAGGCGCTCCTGTACCAGATTGATCTGGCGACCCATTTCAAGCCGGGCCTGGGCGACGTCACCAGCTATCCGAGCGGCATCGAGTTCGGCAACGGCCGCACGTGTCTCGGCGTCAGTGGCAGCAAGCTTGGCCTGCTCGGTGCGGGCTACGGCGGCCGCGAGCTTGTCCATCGCTGCCCTGTTACTCGCCGCCAACACGTCCAGGGCGGACATCTGGTCCATGAACTGCTGTGGTGAGTCGCTGATCAACATCGCGGTCAGGCTGCTGACACGGACTCCCTCAAAGCTGGCGCTGGTCAGCCTGTCCACTTGCGCACGGAATGAACTCTGAGCCGCGCGGGCCTGATCGGCGATAGCCGTGGCGCCTGCTGCGTCGCTATGCGCCCGTTCCGCATCGGCCCGACGGGCATCCAGCCGGTCTGTGGCCAGCTTCCACTGCTCGGTGATCACTTCGGCCTGGCGGCTCAACGCTCGAACCTGAGCAACGGTCCCGCTAGGATCGGGCACGGGGCCAGGGGCTGGATCGGCAGCTGCGAGTGCTGGTGGCATGCTCAGCACGGCAGCGAAGGCCACGGCACCCGCCACGCTCTGAAGCACGCGGTTCCGACGATGAGACACCACCCGCGGCCATCTCCTGTTCTCGGACCATCACGGTCCGGCGGCGTGACTGCAAACGGGAGAGGTCCCCCCGCATGCCAACTAACGGCTCCCCGGATGCATTGGCGCGGATCTTCACTCCAACGACGCCAGTAAGCCGCCCAGCCGAGCGATTTCGCCAGTAGTGGTTACTTTACGTCACGCTTACCGAGGTCCCCGGTACGGTCAGTGACAGCACGCCGGACCGCCGGCGGTCAGCGAACAGCGGTGGACAGCTCGGCGGTCAGCCTCGTCCATCGCGTCAACATCGCGGCCGCAGCGCCAGAGTCAACGGCCTGGGCGGCGTGCTGGACCATCTCCCGGACATCAGCGACCAGATCACCGGTCGAACCCCGGTGTGCGACAAGCGCCGCGCCGGCGTTGAGGAGCACGGCATCTCGCACCGGCCCGGGATCGCCAGCTAGCAGGCGCCGCACTGCATCGGCATTGGCCGCTGCGTCCCCACCGCGCAGTTCCTCGCCGTCGGCCACCGGCACACCCAGCGCAGCGGGGTCCAACTGATCACGCCGCACCGCGCCGCCGTCGACCACCCACACGGAGGTGGTGGTCGTGGTGGTGATTTCGTCGAGGCCATCGTCGCCACGGACCACCAGGGCGCTTACTCCACGATCGGCAAGCACCTGGGCCATCACCGGCGCCATCCGAAGATCTGCGCAGCCCACGAGCGCCGCATCCGGCTGCGCGGGATTGATAAGTGGACCGAGAAAGTTGAAGGCAGTCGGGACCCCGATTTCCCGACGCACCGCGGCTGCGTGCCGCATCGCGGGGTGATAAAGCGGTGCGAAGCAAAATCCGATCCCCGCCTCGGCGACGCACCGCGCCACCTCATCCGGTCCTAGATCAATCGCCACGCCGAGTGCCTCGAGCACGTCGGCAGCGCCGCACTGTGACGAGGCCGCGCGGTTGCCGTGCTTGATCACCGGTGCACCGGCAGCGGCAGTCACTAGCGCGGCCATAGTGGAGATGTTCACCGTCTGCGCTTGGTCGCCACCGGTGCCGACCACATCAACTGCCCGCTGTGCGAGATGTACCCGGTGGGAATGTGACAGCATGCCGTCGGCCAGACCGGCGATCTCCGCCGGCGTCTCGCCCTTGATCCGCAGCGCCACCACGAACGCGGCCAACTGCGCCGGTGTGGCCAGACCTGACATCACTTCACCTATTGCCCACCTGGCGTCGCGGGCGTCCAGCTCTGTGCCGGCAATTAGTTGGCCGAGCAGTGCTGGCCAACTGCGGGAACGGGTCGGCGCGACCATGCTGCGCGGCCTCACCCGTTCGCTGCCTGCGGCCGGCGCGTGCGAAGCACCTCGGCCACCGTCTCGGCTGCGGTCAACGGATCCAGCGGATGCACGATCACCGCGTCGGCCTGCGACCACACTGCCAACCAGCGGTCGTCCCTGCGCCGCACGGCGACGATCACCGGCGGACACCGCGCGATCTCGTTCTTGAGCTGGCGGGAAAGGCCCATCCCTCCCGTCGGCTGCGCCTCACCGTCAAGGATCGCCAGGTCCACCCGACCCGCGTCGACCTCGGTCAGCACTTCATCGATCGTCGTGGCCTCGACATAGCTCACCCGGCCGACGTCCGCTGCAGGGCGCCGTCCAACAGCGTTGATGATGGCCTCGCGTACCTCTGCCCGATGACTGAAGACCAGCACGGTGGTGGTGTCGCTCGCAGGGTTCATGAAATGGTCGAGGTCCTCAGTGTCAGGTGTCCCCGGAGGCCTCGCAGGTGCTGGGGTGCACCACGCGGCATCAGCGGGCGAATGGCATGCCAATGGTATACGGGCAATGTCGCACGCAATGGGCGGCTCGCGTGGAGTGACCTTGTGTGCCACGATGTGCCGTTGTATACCGCCGTTCGAGCGTGATCTGCGTTAGACTCGTCACTCTTCGCGGCATCCAGCGGCCCCAGTCCCGCCGAGGCCGAGACCGTTCGTCATAATGCTTAGCGTGACCCCCTCGTCCAGCCTGGCTGCGCCCTCCATCAGCCAACGGGTGCACTCGCTGAACCGGCCCAACATGGTCAGCGTGGGCACGATCGTCTGGCTGTCCAGCGAGCTGATGTTCTTCGCCGGTCTGTTCGCGATGTTCTTCACGGTGAAGGCCCAGCATGACGGCCCGTGGCCACCGATCCTGGCATCCACCGGGGAGCCGATCCACCTCGACGTGCCCTACGCGTTGGTGATCACAATTGTACTGGTCGCCTCCTCATTCACTTGTCAGTGGGGAGTGTTCAAGGCGGAGCAGGGCGACGTCTTCGGTCTACGGCTGTGGTACGCGATCACATTCGTCATGGGCCTGTTCTTCGTGGTTGGGGCGGCGAACGAGTACCGCACGATGATCGATGAGGGCATCACCATCCCGTCAGGGGCCTTTGGGACTGTGTTCTACCTGCTCACCGGGTTTCACGCGTTGCATGTGACCGGTGGCTTGATCGCGTTCATCTTCCTGATCATCCGGACGAAGCTGAGCAAATTCACCCCAGCACAGGCCACCTCTGCGATCGTTGTGTCGTACTACTGGCACTTCGTCGACATAGTCTGGATCGGCTTGTTCGCCGTTATCTATATCTTGCCCTGATACCGGAGCGAGGGGGCCGCTGAGGGAGGCCCCGCTCCGGCTAGCGCACCGAACCGGAACGAGACAGCAGGGGTAGTCGAAACCGATGAGCAGCGACACACCAGACGGCCGATCGGGCCCCACTGAATCGACAACGAGGGCATCGAGCCAAGGAGTGCAACGGGGGGGACATAGCCGCTCGCGTCGGAGGTTGTCGGCGATGCTCGCACTCGCCGTGGCGCTGCTGTCTGCCGGTGCCCTGTATGCGGTGTTCGCTCCGCAGGCGCAGACCGCGCGCGCCCAGGAAGATCCGGCGCTGGTACGACAGGGCGAGCAGCTCTACAACAACGCCTGCATCAGCTGCCACGGGATGAACCTGCAGGGTGTGAACGCTCGCGGGCCCAGCCTGATAGGTGTTGGCGAGGCTGCGGTCTACTTCCAAGTCTCCACCGGGCGGATGCCAGCGGCCCGCCAGGAGGCCCAGATCGCCGAGAAGCCGGTCAGGTTCAGCCCCCAGGAGATCGACGCGCTGGGTGCCTTTGTGCAGGCCAACGGCGGCGGCCCAGTGGTGCCAAAGGATAGCCTCGCCGGCGGCGACGCGGCGCACGGTGGTGATCTCTTCCGGCTCAACTGCGCGTCCTGCCACAACTTCACCGGACGCGGTATCTCCCTATCCTCCGGCAAGTACGCACCCGCGATCAAGGATGTGAACGCCCAGCAAATCTACAGTGCGATGACCAGCGGACCGCAGAGCATGCCGCGGTTCTCAGACCGGCAGCTGACTCCGCAGGACAAGCGAGACATCATCGCCTATGTGCAGTCGGTCACCGCCGACCGAAATAACCCAGGTGGCTACTCCCTCGGTGGCTTCGGGCCGGTCCCGGAGGGTCTGATCTCCTGGATTGTCGGTATCTCGGCGCTGGTAGGAGTGACGCTGTGGATCGGATCGAAGGCATGAGCGGCCACGGGGGCGCTAGCGGCGGGCCAACTGGGCGGCAAAGGCTCCCGAGCGATGTCGACCTGTCGACGGCGAGCCGCGAAGAACTGGTCCGGCTGGGCTCGGCGCTGGACGGAGTGACCATCGAGCACCGGGAGGATCCCTTCCCGGTGCCGGGGACCCGTGCGGAGAAGCGCACCGAACGCAAGGTCGCACGGTGGTTCTACATCGCTGCGTTGGCTGGGTTGGCTTTCCTGGCGGCCTACCTGTTCTTGCCCTTCGAGTACGCCCCGCCCGGCAGCCCGGGCAGCCGGCACCTGCTCTACCAGCTCTACACGCCGATCATCGGAGTGCTCTTCGGGCTCACCGTATTCGCCATCGGCGCCGGGACGATCGCGTACGCGAAAGATCTGCTACCCCACGAGACCGCGGTGCAGGAGCGCCACATCGGCGGCTCCGCAGAGGTCGACCGGCTGACCACCAGCGCGATCCTGGCCGACTCTGCCGCCAGCAGCCACATCGGCCGACGATCCATGATCAAACGAGCGGCCGCGCTCGGTGGCGGAGTTTTCGGTATCGGACTGGGGGTCTTCGCCCTGGGTGGTCTGGTGCGCGACCCGTGGAAGGGTAGGGGTCGCGCTGCGCTGTGGGTGACGCCCTGGGCCTCCGACAACGGTGAGCCGGTGTTCCTTCGCTATGACGCCAAACAGCTCGCTCTGGCGCGACCAGAAGACCTGGCAGCGGGCAGCATCGCAACGGTCTTCCCCTACAAGCGATCCTGGTCGGAGCAGCAGGTGCACGATGCGCTACGCGCATCCGACAGCCCCGTGATGCTCATCCGGTTGCGCCCTGAGCAGGCAATGCAGGTAGTCCAACGCAAGGGGCAGGTCGACTTCCACTACGGTGACTACTACGCGTATTCGAAGATTTGCACCCACCTGGGCTGCCCCGCTTCGCTGTACGAATCTCAGGACGCTCGGTTGCTGTGCCCATGCCACCAGTCACAGTTCAACATGCTTGAGTACGCAAAGCCGATCTTCGGTCCAGCCACCAGGGCCTTGCCACAGCTGCACATCGACGTGAACGATGAGGGTTACTTCTACGCCAAGGGCGACTTCATCGAGCCCATCGGACCAGCGTTCTGGGAGCGGAGGTCATGAGCGCGATGACGACGCCGACCAAGGCGGCCAAGGCAGCTGACGAGCTCGACCAACGATTTCACTTGGCCGCTGGCATGCGCCGGCAGGTCAACAAGGTCTTCCCGACGCACTGGTCGTTCATGCTCGGCGAGATCGCCCTGAACACGTTTATCGTGCTGCTGTTATCCGGGACATACCTCACGTTGTTCTTTGACCCCTCCATGGAGGAGGTCACGTACAACGGCGTCTACTCGAACCTGCGCGGGATCGAGATGTCCCGGGCCTTCGAGTCGACCCTCCAGCTGTCCTTCGATGTGCGCGGTGGGCTGTTCATCCGCCAGGTCCATCACTGGGCGGCGTTGCTGTTCGTCGCCGCCATCGTGGCCCACATGTTCCGTACCTTCTTCACCGGTGCGTTCCGCAAGCCGCGTGAGACGAACTGGGCAATCGGCGTCACGATCGCGATCCTGGCCGGGCTGGAGGGCCTCACCGGCTACTCACTGCCTGACGATTTGCTGTCAGGAACCGGGTTGCGGATCATCTCGGCGATCATCATGTCGCCACCAGTGATCGGCACCTGGATGCAGTGGGCGATCTTCGGCGGCGAGTTCCCCGGCGACTTGATCATTCCGCGATTCTTCATCGTCCACGTGCTGCTGATCCCAGGCATCCTGCTTGCGCTCATCGCCGTGCACCTCGGGCTGGTCTGGTACCAGAAGCACACGCAGTTCCCCGGGCCCGGACGCACCGAGCGCAACGTGGTCGGTGTCCGCATCCTGCCGGTCTTCGCGACGAAGGCGAGCGGCTTCGCGCTGACGAACATCGGTGTGATCTGCCTCATGGCCGGACTGTTTCAGATCAACCCGATATGGAACTTCGGGCCCTATAACCCGGCTCAGGTCTCGGCGGCCTCGCAGCCCGACTGGTATGTCGGTTGGCTCGACGGCTCCACCAGGCTATGGCCTGCCTGGGAGATTTATCTGGGTAACTACGTGATTCCCGCGTCGTTCTGGCCGACGATGGTGATTCCCGGCATCATGTTCGCCCTTGCGTATAAATACCCCAGCATCGAACGCAAGCTCACCAAGGACAACGCCTCCCACAACCTGCTGCAGCGCCCGCGAGACGTGCCGGTGCGAACTGGTTTGGGCATGATGGCGGCCTCGTTCATGTTCGTGCTGCTGCTCTCGGGCGGCAACGACGTCATCGCGTACACCTTCGATATCTCGTTGAATGCCACCACCTGGGTCGGTCGCATAGGGTTGCTGTTGCTACCACCGATCGCGTATTACGTCACCTACCGTATTTGCCTTGGTCTGCAGCGCGCCGACCGGTCGATCTTGGAACACGGTATTGAGACGGGCATCATCAAGCGCCTGCCCCACGGCGAGTTCATCGAACTTCACCAGCCCCTAGGCGGAATCGACGAGCACGGCCATCCCCTTCCGTTGGACTACCAGGGTGCGCGGGTGCCGAAGCGGATGAACCAGTTGGGTTCCGCTGGCGCTCCGGTACCTGGATCCACATTCCGCCCAGATCCTGCGGAGCAGACCAGGGCGCTGGAGGAGGCTCGTCACAACGCCACCACAGGCAACGGAGTCAGCCCCAACGGCAGCACCAGCAACGGCGCGGGTCGAAAGGCGACCAGCCGTCCCCGCCAGCTCAACGACTAACCGGAAGCGAGCGGGTGGGCTACATCAGCTCGCCGCGGTCATCCGTCGAGACGTGGTCGCGCTCGAACCCGACGCCGCGCTGTTTGCTGGGCCGCGCTCCTACACACGGACTGGAACCCCACCAACGTCTCGAGCACCGCGGACGTCGGCCACCTGGTCGCCCGGCCCTGGGCGGGCCACCAGGCGCCCGCGCCAGGTGCGCCGCAAAAGCGACAAGACGGACGTTTCGATGAGGCGAAAAGGTCACTGTCGCCGAGATCCCGACGCTGACCGACCGCTTATTCTGATCTGGGACTGACGTGGTACTCGAAGACCAGGCCGCCGACCGTGCCGAGGATCAGTACGATGCCGATAGCCACCATCCACCACAGGCCGAAAGCGAGCGCGACCCCGATCACGCTGGCCGACCCCGCCATCCCGATCGGCCAGTAGCTACCGGGTGAGAAGAAGCCTAGCTCACCAGCACCATCCGAAATCTCGGCTTCGGTGTTGTCCTCGGGGCGCATCCGGACTCGCCGGGAGACGAATCGGAAGTAGGTGCCGACAATGAGCGTCAATCCGCCGGTCAGCGCCAGCGCTACAGACCCTACCGGCTCCCCATGCGACCACAGACCGTAGATCACCGTGGACAGGAAGAAGAACGCTGTGACGATCTCGAAGATCCGCGCCTCGATCCTCATGATGCTGCCTCACTCTCGAACCTACCAACGGACCCCGGGGCGATGCTGAAATTTAATGACCCTCCTGGGCCTGGTGAGCCGTGCGGACGCCGCGGTCGGTCTTGAACGGGGAGGTGGTGACTGCCTCGGGGGCGCACAATGCGCCGCAGTTCAGCTGTGCGAGCGCTTCACCAGCCGTGTATGACCGGTGGGTCTGCGGGTTGGTCTGAGCGCGCCAGGCCAGATAGCGGTTGAACAGGTCCGGCGGCAACGCCCGAAGCTCGAAGTTCATCATCGAGTGATAAGTGCCACACAGCTCGGCGCAGCGGCCGACAAAAGCTCCTTGACGCTGCACCGTGGTCTGAAAAACGTTGTCGGTATCGTTTTTCTCAGGCCGCGGGAAAACGTCGCGCTTGAAGAGGAAATCTGGGATGTAGAACGAGTGCAGCACGTCTGTGGACTCAATCCGGTATTCCACGACCCGAGTGGTCGGCACTACCAGCAGCGGAATGGTGTTCGACGAGCCGACGGTGGACAACGGTTCGCCGTCGGCCGCCCGCCTGACCAGGTAATCGCCACCTTTGCCCGGCTTGTCCTGGAGGTATTGGAATTCCCAGTTCCATTGGAAGCCGACCACCTTCACGCGCAGGGCGGGGTTATCGACTTTGGCCAGGACGAAATTCTGCGCTGTCGCCGTGTAGTAGAAAAGCACAGCGACAATCACGAAAGGGATGACCGTGTAGATGATCTCGAGAGGCAAGTTGTACTGGGTCTGCCGGGGCATGTCGTCGGACTTCTTGCGGTGAAAGGTAACCGTCCATAAAATCAGACCCGCGACAATCGCCCCGACTACCAGCGCGGCTACAGTCGCCCAGATCCAGAGGCCGCGCATCCGCTCGGCCTCCGGAGTGACCCCCTCCGGCCATCCGAACGAGAACGCCTGATATACCGAACACCCGCTAGACAGGAAGGTAACCATCCCGGCAAGCGCGGCCACCTTCAGTAGCCGAACCGCTCGGCACCGGACCACACCGATCACGCTTCGTTCCTCCTCGTCGCCCGAATGCGGCCAGGCATCCCACTGGCTGGAGCCTAAACCAGCGCGGCCGCCCGAGCTCGCCCGGGGCGCACGGCTCGGCGACCCAACGTCATACTGGGCCGCCGTGGGCCGGCTGGCTGAGCGGCGGTCGCTGAGGAGAGGGGCGCAACGCGTGTGCGGGTTGCTGGGACTAATCACGACGCAGCAGGACGCAGCGCAGCGGCAAGCGCAAGTAACCGCTGCGCTGCGCTGTCAGCGGCATCGCGGACCCGACGAGACTGGGACCTGGCACGACGCTGACGTGATCCTCGGGTTCAACCGCCTGTCCATTATTGATCTCGACCACTCCCACCAGCCGCTGCGCTGGGGCCCACCGGACGCGCCGGAGCGATACACCATCCTGTTCAACGGAGAGATCTACAATTACATCGAGCTACGTCAGGAACTGCAACGGGAGCCGTATCACGCACAATTTGTGACCGAGGGTGACACCGAGGTCGTTCTCGCGGCGTATCACCACCTCGGGTCGGCTGCCGTGCAGCAGCTCCGAGGAATGTTCGCATTCGTCATCTGGGACGCCCAGCTTCGGGTCGCGTTCGGTGCGCGCGACCCCTTCGGTATCAAACCGCTGTTCACTTGCGCTGGACCAGGCGGGATGGCGTTCGCGAGCGAGAAGAAGAGTCTGCTTGAGCTGGCGCCGTCGCTGGGCGTATTCACAGAGCTAGACCATCGAGCGCTACAGCACTATCTGACCCTGCAGTACGTGCCCGAGCCGGCCACTCTGCACAGCGGCATCACGCGGATCGAGTCCGGCACCTCGTTCACCGTCTCCCCCGGCAGCAAGTTGATCAGTGAGCGTTACTTTCATCCCGATTTTCGGCCCCGCCACATCCAGTCGGGAGTCGACGCGCGAGTGCTGCACGACGACATCACCGCGGCGATGCGGGATTCGGTCGCCAAACACATGCGCGCCGACGTCACCGTCGGCGCATTTCTTTCCGGCGGGATCGACTCCACCGCCATCGCGGCGCTGGCCCGTGAACATAACCCGGATCTGATCACCTTCACCACCGGCTTCGAGCGAGCTGGCTTCTCCGAAGTGGACGTGGCCGCGGAGTCGGCGGCCGCGCTCGGAGTACGGCATGTGGTCCGCACCGTCTCGGCCACTGAACTGGCCGACGCGTTGCCATTAATCGTGTGGTACCTCGACGATCCGGTGGCCGACCCCGCGCTGGTCCCGCTGTGGTTCATCGCCCGGGAGGCGAGGGAACACGTCAAAGTCGTGCTGTCCGGGGAGGGCGCCGACGAGCTGTTCGGCGGCTACACCATCTACCGGGAACCGCTGTCGCTAGCCGCGTTCGAAAAAGTGCCTGGCGGGCTACGCCGTACGTTGGGGCGGATCTCCACGCGGATCCCGGACGGCGTGCGCGGCAAGGACTTGCTGCGTCGGGGCGCATTGACGCTGGAGCAGCGCTATTACGGCAACGCCCGGATCTTCCGGGACGACCAGCTGTGTGGGGTACTCCGCGGCTACGACCCGACTATCACCCATGCCGATGTCACCGCGAGCCACTACGCGGCCTCGACCGGCTGGGACCCGGTTGCTCGCATGCAGCACGTGGACCTGTTCACCTGGCTGCGTGGCGACATCCTGGTCAAAGCCGACAAGATGACCATGGCCAACTCGCTTGAGCTGCGGGTGCCCTTTCTTGACCCGGAGGTTTTCCGGGTGGCATCGACCATCCCGCTGAGAGAGAAGATCACCCGCGAGACGACTAAGCATGCACTGCGCCAGGCGCTGCGCGACATCGTGCCTGCGCATGTGCTGAACCGGCGCAAACTGGGTTTCCCGGTTCCAATCCGGCACTGGCTACGCAATGACCTGCACGATTGGGCCCGCAGCATCGTCGACGACTCGGCCACCGCGGAATTCCTTGATCTCGCGGCGGTGCACCGAATGCTCGACGAGCACCGCGCGGGTGCACGAGATCACAGCAGGCGGATCTGGGCTGTGCTGATCTTCATGCTCTGGCACGGCATCTTCATCGAGCAGCGGATCACTCCCGTCGTGCCCGAGCCGCGCTATCCCGTGCACGTATAGCACGTGCACGGGAGCCCGACAGCCGAGTTAGTTGAACGAGTCCCCGCAGGCACAGGAACCGCCTGCGTTGGGGTTGTCGATAGTGAAGCCCTGCTTCTCGATCGTGTCCACGAAATCGATCACAGCACCTTGCAGGTACGGCACGCTCATCCGGTCGACAACGACGCCGAGACCATTGAAATCTCGCTTGGCATCGCCGTCCAGCGAGCGCTCATCGAAGAAAAGCTGGTAGCGGAGCCCGGCACAACCACCCGGCTGCACAGCGATGCGTAGGTACATGTCGGTGCGGCCCTCTTGGTCGAGCAGCGCCTTCGCCTTGGCGGCAGCAGCACTGGTGAGCTCGACACCATGAGTTGACACCTCGGTGCCGACGGTGTTCTCGACGGTCATGACTCTCCCTGGGGATATCGGCGCTCGGCACGGACGGGTTTTCTACACTACGCGAACGTCCGCAACCGACGGGTGATTCCGTACCCCCCATGGTGGCACAGTCGGCGTTCATCGCCCGCCCCAGCGATGAAGGGCTTACTCGCTCCTTGGCCTAGGCTGACCACCGTGAGGTTCCTGCGCGGCACTACCGGCTCTGGAGCCACCGATCCTGAGCCGGAGCCAGCGGTGGAGGCGGATGCCGACCCGGATGACGTAGGCCAGCGCGCCCGCAACGTCGGCAAGGGCAGGCCCACCCCAAGCCGCCGAGAGGCCGAGGGCCGCAAGCGCGGCCCGGCGCCTCCCCCGCCGCGTACTCAGCGCGAAGCGTTACGCCGGATGCGCGGATCCAAGGAAGAACGGCGCAACGCCGCGGCGGACCGCCGGGAACGCATGTTGGCGGGGGACGAGAAGTATCTGCTGGCGCGCGACCGCGGCCCGATCAAGGCCTACGTGCGGGATCTGGTGGATTCTCGGCGCCACCTCGCTGGCGCCTTCATGCCGCTGGCCCTGCTGGTGATCGTGGTGATCCTGGTGCCGGCGCCGATAGTGCAACAGTATGTGTCGCTGGTGTCGATGGCGATGCTCCTTGCCATCATCGTCGAGGGAGTGCTGCTGGGCCGGACAGTCACGCGCCGCGTCCGCGAGCGGTTCCCCAACACGTCGGAGTCCGCGGCGAGCCTTGGCTTTTATGCGATGACCCGAGCGACCCAGCTGCGCCGGCTACGCGTGCCCAAGCCTCGGATCGATCGCGGGGACCCGATCCCGTAACCGGCTCCGCATCCGGGTCGCCGTGTCGGGCTGACTACGGTCGCAAGCTCATCGGACCGTAAACGACAGACTCCCCGTCGAGCAGGGTGACTGCCGCAACACCACCGTCGAGCAACGTCCGCCATTCGAGGCTGAGCCACTCTTCGGCATCGGACTGATCGCCGAAGGTGGTGTCCGGGCCGGGTACCTGACCGCCGTGCACATCCTGGTACCGCCACCGCAGGGCCATCGCATACTCCCGTCTGCCGCAATCAATCTCGCGGCGCCTGACGGTAGCGTCAGGCGGGTGCGGACGCTGGTGCTCGGTGGGGCGCGCTCAGGCAAGTCCGCCTACGCCGAGGGATTACTGCACGATGTGCAGGTGGATTACCTGGCAACCGCCCGGCGCCAGCCTGGCGACGATGACTGGGAAGCGCGGATCTCCGCGCACGTGGCCCGCAGACCGCCGGGCTGGCACACCGTTGAGCCGGCCGACCTTCCCGCCGTCCTACGCGCCGTCGGAGGGGTCCCGGTGTTGGTTGACGACATCGCCACCTGGCTGACCGGAGAGCTGGACGACGCGGGCGCCTGGGAGGGCGGCGCACAACCGCTGCTGGCCTGCCGCGCGCGGTGCGCTGAGCTGGTGTCGGCGGTGGCGAGTTGCCGAGTCCGGCTGGTACTGGTCAGCGCGGAGGTCGGGCTTGGCGTCGTACCGCCGACCCGCGCCGGGCGGCTGTTCCGCGACGAGCTGGGTGCGCTCAATGGCGAGCTCGCCACGGTATGCGACGAGGTCTTGCTTGTGGTGGCTGGGCTGACCGTCAAGCTGCGCTGACGGGTATCGCCCGGCAG
>JBHEMR010000081.1:0-7157 GCA_046262495.1 Pseudonocardiaceae bacterium
TCCGCGGCGCCGGTTCACCAGGGTCGGCTGGGAACAGCAGTAGGTCGCGTTCGCCGAGCAGGTCGGCGATCTGGGGGTCGGGAGCCGGCTGCTGGGTCGGCACTCCTGAGCAGATCCACTCCACCGGGCGGCCCAGCGCCCCTTCGTCGACCGACCGGAGCTCCACCGTCCACGTCGTTCCCACCGAGCGGCACCACGAGGCTGTCATCACGCAGTTACCGGAGGCTCTCCGTTCCGATGGGGAGCCGACGGGCCGAGTTGGCGGGGCGGATCGAACCACAGGGCAAGCGAACCCCTACCGGACCAGGCGCACCACCGCAGCATGGGTGAACCGACTCTGTTCACTCTGATGGCGCCATCAGCGAATCAGCCGGGACAGCCTGCGATCGGCCAGCGGCTTGCCCCCGGTCTGGCAGGTCGGGCAGTACTGGAAGGCGCGGTCGGCGAAGGACACCTCGCGGACGGTGTCGCCGCATACCGGGCAGGGCAGACCGGCGCGGGCATGCACGGCCAGGCCAGCCCGCTTCTCCCCCTTGAGCCGGGCGGCGCCCTGGCCGACGGAGCGGGCTACCGCATCGCGCAACACCTGCTGCAGCGCCTCGTGCAGGCGGTCCAAGGTGTCGTCAGTCAACTTTCCAGCGGTGGCATAGGGCGACAGCCGGGCGGCATGCAGCACTTCGTCGGAGTAGGCGTTGCCGACTCCGGCGATCATCGTCTGGTCCGTCAGCACCGTTTTAAGCCGCTCGGTGCGCCCACGGAGCACCTCCGCGAGTTCATCACGGGACAGTGCCAGAGCGTCCGGGCCGAGCCGGGCTATCCCCGGTACATCACAGATGCTGGCCGCGTCAGCCACGACGTATGCCGCGAGCCGCTTCTGGGTGCCCGCCTCGGTGAGGTCGAAGCCCATCCCCCCGCTGAGATGCAGCCGCAGTGCGATCGGTCCCTTGCCCGGGCGCGGCGCGGCGGCGGCCAGCGAGTCCGACCAGCGCAGCCAGCCAGCCCGCGCCAGGTGGAAGACCAGCGCGGGCCCGTCTGTATGCACCGCGAGGAACTTCCCGTGCCTGACCGCGGCGGTCACCGGGCGTCCGTGCAGTGCGCTCGCCGGCGGTTGTACGGTCTTGAGCACCGTGAGGGAAGCGACGTCGACGCGGGTCACGATCGCGCCGACGGCGTGCTCGCGCAAATGATGCGCCAGCGCCTCGACCTCAGGCAGCTCCGGCATACGACCCAGTGTGCGGCAATCCGATCGAATGTACGACGGATCCGATCGAACGTGAGTTCAAACTCAAGGATCGCGCAACGGTGGGGTGGGCATGACACGGACAAGCGACCCGTTGCCGTCGTCTGGGCTACCTGTCCTCTTGAGGTCATCAATGATCTGATAGACCTTCTCCCGGGCCGGGATCATACCGCCTACGACGTCTTCCCAGTGCTCACCCTCAGTCCCCACCCTGATGAGCCAGGGCCGCTGTAGCGCCCACGACACCGGCAGCATCAGCAACAGCAGCAAGACCAGCAGGACAAACCACGCCGGTCTGACCACATCGGACGGGGTCCAGAACACTACGAACAGCGTCAGCGCGACGATGATGATCAGCATTATGACGCCGTGGCCGAAGTCGGTCATGTCATGCTCGAACTCGTCGGTCATCGCTCGTCTGGTCCAGCTGATTGTGCTTCGGACCCGCCAGGTGCGCCCATCGGCGGTCCGCACCTTCCGCATCATGATCTGCCTCCGTATCCTGCGGGACAACCGCGCCCGGGCATCTTTCGGGACACCCACCGCGTGGAGGCACTTAGGGTAACGTTGAACTGCCCCCGGTCGACGCGGGTGCAATGCTGGTGGACGATGACGCAACTACCCTCGTTCATCCGCCGCCGGGAGGACTTCACCTGCCTGCGCTGCGGGACGCCGGTGCGCGGCAGCGGCTACACCAATCACTGCCCACGGTGCCTGTGGTCGCGGCACGTCGACATCAACCCGGGCGACCGGGCCGCCGAGTGTGGCGCAGCGATGGAACCCGTCGGGGCGCTCTCGGAGGGCGGTGGGATCGTCGTGGTGCAGCGGTGCGTGGCATGCGGGCACACCCGCCGCAACCGCAGCGCAGCCGACGATGATCGCGAGGCGTTACTCGCGCTGTTTGGCCGCCCCGTCCCCGACCCGCGCTAGCGCCCGGGGATCCGGACGGTCACCATCGCTGGGCGGCATGTCGTCGCCGATGCGGAATGCCACGGTGTTGGGGGCGACTATCGACCCGCCGGACCGATCGGGCGCGTCGGCCGGGGGTGCCCAACAAGCCGAGCGCGGCCAGCAGCACGGCGATCGACACCAGCGCGGCGATCATGGCCTTCGCGTCGTTACCTGCCAGGGGGACGGTCGGGGGAACCTGCGTGGCGTTGACGACCGGGTCGATGTGCTGTTCCCGGCCAGCGGATGGGATATCTGCCGAGGGGGACGCGGCGGCGGGGAGCACGGCGGTCGGAGGCTGTGGCGTGGGTAGTCGGGAATAGTCGACCAGCCCGGTGTGCTCCAAGTACTCCATCTGCCGATTGAGCAGCACCGCGGCGTTGGCCGCGAACGAACGGATCAACTCGTTACGGGTGCCGGCCCGCACACTGGTGATGGTCGGCAGCACCGCACCGTCGGTGACACGCAACCCTTGGGCGAACATCTGATCGAAATCCGGGCCAGAGCGCCCGGATAGCTCCCGCATCCAGCTCTGCTGCTGCGCATTAGGTTGGTCGGGTAACGCCACTCCAAGCTTGTCGGCGACCGTGCGAGCCTGATTGCCGAGGTCGCCGTAGTCGACCCAGATGCGCTTGGCGACGATGCGGACTCCCACGGTGGCGCCCTGTTGCTGGGCTTGCTGCCCGCTCGACCCGCCGCACAGGCCGGCCTGCCGGACCATGACCAGCAGGTCGCGATCCGCGGGACTAAGCGGGCCCCACTGCGTCTGCGTCCATACCGAGTCTGCGGCCTTACTCGGCCCCCTATCTGACACGGTGGCCACGCCGTACTGCGAGGTGGCCCAGTACTGAAATACCACAACCGTCAGCGCGGCAATCACGGCCAGGGAGACGACCCATCGGACGAATCGGGGTACCGGGGGGCGCACAGAAGAAACCTTTCTCCGCTCGGGGCCAGTTAGGGTCCGGATTAGACGAGGTCGAACTGCTCCGTATGGATCCGCGGTTGCGGAACATCGAGCCCGTCGAGCACCGTCAGCACATCGGTGACCATTGCGGGAGGCCCGCACAGGTAGTAGTCGAGTTGATTACGCCGGAACGCGCCGGGCAGTAGCGCCGTCAGCAGGTCCTCGTCGACCGCGCCGGACGCACCGGTCCAGCTTGGTGGTGGCTGGCGGAGCAACTCGATGACAGTGAGGTCCAGCCGTTGCTGAAGTTCGCTGAGCTCGGCCCGAAACAGCAGTTCGTCCAGAGTCCGCGCAACCACCACCAGCCGGTGCGGGCGCCGGTCCCGCCGGTGCGCCAGCGTCCGTAGCATGCTCATCATCGGGGTGATGCCGACTCCGCCGGCGATCATCACCAGTCCGGTGCAACGCCGCAGGTCGAGGGTGAAGCCGCCGTGCGGGCCATCAACCCATACCGGGCTGCCCGGTCGCAGCTGTCGTAGCTCGTTGGTGAAATCACCGGTGTGCCGGATCGTGAACTCGGTCCACAATCCGAAGTGAGCGCTGGAGGCGATGGTGAACGGATGCTCCTGCGCCGCAATCGAGGGGTTCAGACGTATCCAGGCGAACTGACCGGGGGCGAATGCGAGGGTCCGGTAGCCACGCTGGTGCCCGTCGCGGCGGGGCTCGAGGACCAGCGTGCTCACCGTGGTGGTCTCCGGCCGCAGTTCGCGGACTACATATTCGCGGCGAGGTCCATAGATCGGCAGCCATAGCCATCGGTATCCCAGCACCCCCAGCGCGGCCACCGCGAGGACGATGAACAACGCTCGCATCGCGGTGTCTCGAACCAGATGGTTGAGCCACCAGATGTGCAGCGCGCTGAGCACCAGCACCGAGCCGGCAAGCGCCAGATGCACCCAGCGCCACACCTCGTAGCGCTGCCGCAGCCGCCTGCGCAGCACCGCCAGTGCCACCAGCGCACCCAGCGCCACGGTGGCACCAACGGCCGCGCGGGCACGGTTAGGTGCATGCAAGACGTCGAACAGTGCCACGTTTGCCGGCTTCGCCGTGATCACCAGGACCACATGCAAACCCACCAGCAGGGTGACGGCCAACCCAACGAAACGGTGGATCCCGAGCACGCCATCGATGCCTAACGTGCGGGTCAGCGAACGCACCCGCGACGGCAGCACGACCGCGCAGACCAGCAATGAGGTGGCCAGCAGGCCCATCCCGACGGAAAGCTGGGACAGCAGCGACGAACCATCGCCGGTACGCGGGCCGTGCAACACGGGCGCCAGCAGCGCAGGAGCCAAGAGCACGGCGAGGAAGGCCGTTGCCCACAGCGTTCGTTCCAACTGGCGTCGCACGGCAGGAACCGTATGGAAGTGGGTACCTAGCCAGCGCAACCTGAGAGTGTTACCGAGCCGTGGTCGCCCACTCGGCCGTGAGACGCGACGAGCGCCCGCCCTCTAGACCAAATGGCGGTAAGCATTAGGCCGAACACCGCGCAACGCGCTCAACAGCTTTCGGTAACAGGTTGGACCAGTCGGGTAATCTTGCCGCTCATCGATTGCTCCACGCCGTACGGCGCGGGAGCCTTGCCGCCGATGCACTCCGATCAGCGGTCAACGGCGTCCCCCACTGGCTCTTCCTCTGCGTCTTCTTCTGGGCCTGCTTTCAGCCTGCGGCAACCGGTACTTCTCATGGTGCCCTTGCGGCAGACAACGAGCCGGGTGCTTCAGGCGTTACGGTCCACGGGATTTGAGACCCGGATCCTGGATACTGTCCCGGAGGTGCTGGACGCGGCGCGGGCACATACCCTCGCGGCGATCGTGCTCGACGTCGCGCTGGCCGGCTCGGATCCCCGAAACTTCCTCGACGAGCTGCGCAGGGCTGCTCCGCAGCTGCCGGTGATCGCCCTGACCTCGCGCGAGCAACGGGAACAGACGGTCTCGCTGCTGCGGGGCACTTTGGACGACTACCTGACCACGCCGTTTCCAGTGGAGGAGCTGGTCAGCCGGTTGCGACTGCGAGTCTCCGATCGGATGCCAGTGGACCGGACCGTGCTGCGCGCGGGGATGGTCACCGTCGATACCACCCTCGGACTGGTCAGCGTCGCCGGCCGGCTCGTGACACTGTCGCCGACCGAATATGCCCTGCTCATCGCGTTGGCCAGCCGGGCGGGTCAGCCGGTGTCGCAGGACCGGCTCACCACCGAGGTCTGGGGCCAGCCGAAGTCGTCCAACATCGTGGAAGTCTACGTCGGATATCTACGCCGCAAGCTGGGCGCCGACCGGATCCGCACAGTGCGCGGCGCCGGCTACGTTCTCGACGGGTGATGCTCACCCCGCCTCCTACGGTGCGGCGACGAGCCGAACGCCAGGTGGCGGCGATGCTGGCGGCGCGAACCTGGTCACCAACGCGCATCCCGACACGGCGCAGCTTCCCCGCCCTGTTGCCGTTGGCTTGATCGTCCAAGTAACGGACTGCGGCGCGGGCCGAAACGCGAGAGCGACACTGTCGTTACTCCCTGTGCGTGGCCGTAAATCGGCGATCAAGGGGAGACCTGCATGACGATCCGTTCCGCAGCGAAGCACCGTAAGAGCAGACCTGCCAGCCGGGTCCCGCTCGGGTCCCGACGGTGGGTAGCGGCGCTCGTGCCGGTGCTGGCGACCGTCACTGTGGCCAGCGGGGTCAGCACCGCCGTTGCGGCGGATAACCCGAATCCGACAGTGCTCGTCGGTGGCGACCCGCGAGGGATGGCGGTCGACCCCGACGGCAAGCATGCCTATGTGGCTAGTTTCGCCGACAACTCCCTGCGGGTGATCGACACCGCTACCCGGCAAGTGGTCGGGAGCATCCGCGTCGGCGCCAACCCGCGTGGAGTCGCGGTCGACCCAGACAGCCGGCACGCCTTGGTGACCAACTACTCCGAGAACTCGGTGAGCGTAGTCGACACCGCGAGTGGGAAAGTGATCAAGACTGTTGCTGTCGGCGTGAACCCCACCGCGGTGGTGGTTTTTCCCCGCGACCATTACGCCTTCGTCACCGACTACTACGGCAACACCCTCAGCGTGATCAATACCGCGACTCTCAAGCTGGTCGGCACCGTGCCGGTTGGGGTCCACCCGGACGGGGTCGCGATTGATCCCAAGGGTGAGTTCGCCTATGTGACCAACAGTGGCAGCAACTCGGTCAGCGTGATCGACGTCCATACCCAGAAGCTGGTCCGCACCATTCTGGTCGGCCGGGCTCCACAGAAGGTAGCGATCGACCGTGACGGCCGTCACGCTTACGTGACGAACTTCGGGGACAACAACGTGAGCGTGATCAACCTTCCCAACGAGGTTGGCGTGAACCTTTACAACGCCCTGATGAAGGTCAATGACACCATTCCGGTCGGCATCAACCCGCGTGGGTTGGCGGTCGACTCCGATAGCCACCACGCCTTCGTGGTCAACGTCGCTGAGGGCACCATGACCGTGATCGACACCGCCAAGGGGGCGGTGCTTGGCTCATCATTCGTCGGTTACGACCCCGATGATGTGGCTATCGCGCCCGACAGCACCGCTTACGTCACCGCCAGAGGCGACGGCACCGTCACAGTGATCCGTCCATCCTGATCGTCGTCGGTCGGGCTTAGCCGACAGCTAGATCCAGTCGCGACCGCAGAACAACGCGTACAGTCAAACTGCAGCACAACACAGCACAACAATGGCGACAGTTTGACTGTTCCCTAGATGCCATATGGCAGTTCCGGGCCTCGGCCGATAGTTTGTGGCTCACGCCACTGAGCGTGGTAGCCGAGTTCTGGTCGGGTGGAGGGACAGCGTTCCGGTCGACGCTGCAGTGGAGCAGCAGGCACGGGCGACGCCACTCATCGCGATCGCCCGGGGGTACTGTTCGCCGAAGTCAGCCTCGGAACCAGCGAATGCAAGTTTCAGCCGCCCCCAGCGTCGGGGGCCGCCGCTGCGACCGAAGCCCCGTCCTCACGCCTGCGGTGCGATCACCGCAAAGATC
>JBHEMR010000082.1:0-24841 GCA_046262495.1 Pseudonocardiaceae bacterium
CCTAGTATTCGTCTGGGTAGGACGTCCCAGCCCCGCGGCCGGCGCGTCACATATCCCGACACTGGAGGTCGGTGTGGCGCTCGTCGTCCAGAAGTACGGCGGCTCATCGGTAGACACCGCCGAGCGGATCAAGAAGGTGGCCGCTCGGATCGTCGAGACCCGCAATGGCGGCAATGAGGTCGTCGTGGTCGTGTCGGCGATGGGTGACACTTCTGATGATCTGCTCGACCTCGCCAGTCAGGTCTCGTCGAACCCCCATCAGCGTGAGCTCGACATGCTGCTCACCGCGGGTGAGCGAATCTCCAATTCGCTGGTCGCGATGGCGGTGCACGCGCTGGGTGTCGACGCCCGTTCGTTCACCGGCTCGCAGGCCGGAGTGATCACCACCGCGGCGCATGGCAGGGCCCGCATCATCGATGTGACGCCGAGCAGGGTGCGTGATGCGCTGGACCAGGGCGCGGTGGCGCTGGTAGCCGGGTTTCAGGGGGTGGCCCAAGACACCAAGGACGTCACCACGTTGGGTCGCGGCGGTTCTGACGTGACCGCGATCGCGCTAGCAGCAGCGCTCCATGCGGACGTGTGCGAGATATACACCGACGTCGACGGGGTTTATTCGGCCGACCCACGGATCGTGCCTGACGCCCGCAAGCTCGAGACCATCACCTACGAAGAAATGCTGGAGATGGCGGCGTGCGGGGCACGGGTGCTCATGCTGCGCTGCGTCGAGTACGCCAGACGCAATCACATCGCAGTACACGTCCGCTCGTCGTATAGCCGCAACTGCGGCACCATGGTGTCTGGATCAGTGGAGGATCGCACCGTGGAACAGGCCATGCTTACCGGCGTCGCCCACGACCGGTCCGAGTCGAAGATCACCGTTCTCGGGGTTCCCGACGAACTGGGCAAGGCGGCCCACATCTTCCGCGTGATCGCTGACGCCGAGCTCAACATCGACATGGTGCTGCAGAATATCTCGCACGTCGACACCGGCCGCACCGACGTCACCTTCACGCTGCCCAAACTCGACGCGCCGGACGCGGTCAAAGCGTTGCGCGCGATGCAGCCGCAGATCGGTTTCGAGGACGTCCTGTGCGATGACTATGTCGGCAAGGTATCGCTGATCGGCGCGGGCATGCGTTCGCACCCTGGGATCACCGCGCGCTTCTGCGAGGCGCTCGCGGAGGCCGGGATCAACATCGAGACGATCAACACCTCGGAGATCCGGATCTCGGTGTTGGTCCGCGCCGAGCAGCTGGATGCCGCGGTGCGGGCGATCCACGATGCGTTCGACCTCGGCAGCGGCGAGCAGGCCGTTGTCTATGCCGGGACCGGACGATGACCGGGCCCACGCTCGCCATCGTCGGTGCCACCGGCGCAGTGGGTACCGTCATGATCGACATTATCAACTCGCGACGGTCAGTGTTCTGGGCTGAGATCCGATTGATCGCCTCGGCCCGGTCGGCCGGCATGAAAATCAGCGTGCGAGGCGAGCAGTGCATTGTCGTTGAGCTCACCGCCGAGGCCTTCGACGGCATCGACATTGCGATGTTCGACGTTCCCGATGAGATCTCGCAGCGGTGGGCTCCGGTCGCCGTGGCGCAGGGCGCGATCGTGGTGGACAATTCTGGTGCGTTCCGGATGGACGCCGACGTTCCCCTTGTCGTGCCCGAAGTCAACGCTGCGGCGCTTACTCACAGACCTAAGGGCATCATCTCCAACCCCAACTGCACCACGCTGTCGATGATGGCTGCAGTGGGTGCGCTGCACGCCGAGTTCGGCCTTACCGAACTGGTGGTGGCCAGCTACCAGGCTGCTTCTGGAGCGGGGCGCCCCGGTGTGGACCGGTTGTACGCCGAGCTTGCCGCGGTGGCCGGCAAGAGCGTAGGGGTCCGCAGCGGGGACATCGCCGAGGCGTTGGCGGCGGCGGGATTGCCTGCGCAGTCACCGTTCCCGGCACCGTTGGCGATGAACGTGGTGCCCTGGGCCGGGTCGCTGCGACCGGATGGCTGGAGTTCCGAGGAACTCAAGGTCCGCAACGAGTCGCGCAAGATCCTCGGCATCCCTGATCTGAAGGTATCGGCCACCTGCGTGCGGGTCCCGGTGGTCACCACGCACGCGCTCGCGGTTCATGCGGTGTTCGCCGCGCCGGTCAGTGTGGAGCAGGCCCGGAAGGTCTTCGCCGCGGCGCCGAGCATCGAGCTGGCCGACGATCCGGCAGCGGGAGTGTGGCCGACCCCGGCTGCGGTGGTGGGCGCGGACCCGACCTACGTCGGCCGGCTCCGCCAGGCCCTGGATTTCGCGAACACGCTGGATTTCTTCGTCTGCGGGGACAACTTGCGCAAGGGTGCGGCGCTGAACACCTATGAGATCGCCGAGACACTCGCTGCGCAATGGCACTCGGTAGGTGCTCGCGGAATGCATCGATGATTCTCGGCTTCCTCGGCTGAGCCGCATAAGCCGCGGTCGATCAGACTCAGCGGCAGCGCGCCGGTGCCAAAAGGGCGAGGGCGGTGCCGAGCGCGGCAAAGCAAGTGCCGACGGTGGCGAGCCGGAGGGCGCGGCGCCTGATGCCCGGCTCCGGCCGGACGTGGTTGTACAGCTTTTCCGGAAACTCGCAGCGGTAGCCGTCCGCGCCGTGCTCGCGGGCCATCTTTATCACTTGTGCCACGTGCAGCGCGCCGCGTCCGGTGCCGGCCTGCTCGATCTGCGTCTTGCAGGAGAAGCCGTCGGCGACGATCACGGTGTCCAGCTCGGCGGAACGCACCGCGGGAAACAGTGCCTGCTCTCCGCACTGCAGGGAGATGTTGTACTTGCCGTTCTCAAAGCCCCACGAACCGGCTAGGCCGCAGCACCCGCCTTGGAGCGGTTGCACGGTCACACCCATCCGCTGGAGCAGCTGATGCTCAGGGCTCATGCCGCCGGTGGCGCGGTGGTGGCAGTGTCCCCACACCAGCGCGTCGCGGTCCAGCGGCGGCGCCTCGATGTCGAAGGTCGTAAAAAACTCCCCGAAGTGGTAGGCGTTGCGGGTCAGCCGCTGGGCGTCGTCGTCCTGCGGCAACAGCTTGCCCAGCTCGTCTTTGAAGACCGCCAGGCAGCTCGGCTCCATCCCGACCACCGGGGTGCCGGCCCGGATGTCGTCGCGCAGCACATCGAGCACCCGGTGCAGGTAGCGTCGAGCCGCATCCAAAAATCCGTAGTCGTAGAGCGGGCGGCCACAGCAGACGTGCAACTGCGGCATGACGACCTGCCAGCCGGCCGCTTCGATGGCCTCCACGCATGCCACCCCGACGTCGGTGTGCAGATGGTTGTTGAACGTGTCCGGGAACAGCACCACCCGGCGCCCAGAGGGGTTAACTGACCCACCGCGGTCGGCGAACCACTGCTGCAGGGTAACCGGCGCGAATGTCGGCAGCGGCCGGCGGCGGTCGATCCCGGTGGCGAGCTTGGCCAACCGGGACAGCCCCGGAGTCTGGGTGACCGCGTTGACCACCTCCGGCATCAGGGCGGCGAGCCGGGACGCCTGGTCGATGAAGCCGAACGCGTAGGCGTAGCGCGGCCGCCACCGCCGCCAGGATCGGTAATGGTGGTGCAGAAACTCCGACTTGTAGGTGGGCATGTCCACGTCCACCGGGCAGTCGCTGGTGCAGCCCTTGCAGGCCAGGCAGAGGTCCAGCGCGTCGGCGACCTCGCGGGACTGCCACCCATCGGTGATCACCTCGCCGAGCAGCATCTCGAACAGCAGCCGAGCCCGCCCACGGGTGGAGTGCTTCTCCTCCCGGGTGACCTGGTAGCTGGGACACATCGTGTTCTGGGCGTCGGGTACTCGGCATTTGCCGACGCCGACGCAGCGCAGCGTGGCGTGCGCGAAGTCCCCGCCGTCCTGCGGGTAGGAGAACGCCACAGTCGGCCGCGCCGGGTTGTAATCGGTGCCCAGCCGAAGGTTCTCGTCGAAGCGGTACGGGTCGACCACCTTGCCCGGGTTCATCTTCCAGTCCGGATCCCAGATCGTCTTGAACTCCCGCATCGCCGTGAGCAGCCGCGGCCCGTACTGCTTGCCGAGCAGCTCCGCACGTTGCTGGCCATCGCCGTGCTCGCCGGATATCGAACCGCCGTAGGACACCACCAGGTCGGCGGCCTCCTCGAGGAACGCTCGGTACTTGGCGATGCCCTCGGCGCTGCGCAGGTCGAAGTTGATCCGGGAATGGATGCAGCCCTCGCCGAGGTGGCCGTAAATCGCGCCGCGCAGGCCGTGCTTGTCGTAGAGTGCGAGCAGCTCACGCAGGTAGTCACCGGTCTTGGCCGGCGGTACTGCGGAGTCCTCCCAGCCCGGCCAGTAGTCGCCCCCGTCGGGTGGGAAAGCGGTGGAGCTCAGCCCGGCCTCGCGGACCTCCCACAGATCCTCGCTGTTGCCACCTTCTTGGCGGCTCTTGGAGATGACGATCCGGTCAGCGGCGTAGTCCTTGTCCTCCCGCAGCCAGGCCGCGAACTGCTCGGCGCGAGCCACCGATTGGGCCGCGGTGTCCGCCCCGAACTGCACGAGCAGCCACGCGTGGTCCCCACCGTGGCGCGGCAGCTCGCCGATGTCCTCCTTGTTCAACGCAATGAGCTGCTGGTCGTGGATGAGCAGGTGGTCGATGACTTCCAGCCCGATCGGTTTCCAGTCCCGGATCTCCATGATGTGGCAGGCGGCGTCGACGATGTCGTCGTACTGCACGACAACGAGAGTGCGCTCGAAGAGCCCTGGGGTGAGCTTGAGCGTGGCCTGCAGCACCGTCGCGCAGGTGCCCTCGGTGCCGACCAGGGCGCGCGCCACATTGAACCCGTTTTCCGGCAGCAGCTCGTCGAGGTTGTAGCCCGACACCCGCCGGGGCAGCTCATCCACCGAGGGGTAACCGGCCCGGATGTCGGCAGCGTACCGGTCGCGCAGATCGCGCAGCCTAGCGTAGATCTGCGCCTTGCGACCGCCGACGGCGATAATCTCGTCGAGGTGGTCCTCTTCGTTCACCCCGACCCAGAATCGCGCACCGTCGTAGGTGAGTATCTCCAGCGCTTCGGTGTTGTCCGAGGTACGCGGACCTGGACCATAGAAATGGGCTTGGATGGAATGGATTCCACACGAGTTGTTGCCGACGTTGCCTCCGATCGTGCACCGTGAGTGTGAGGACGGGTCCGGGCCGAAGACCAGACCGTGCTTGCTGGTCGCCCGGTTGAGCTGGTCGTTGATCACTCCGGGCTGCGCGGTCACCAGCTTGCGGGCCACGTCCATCTCACCGATCGCGGTGAGGTACTTGGAGAAGTCGATGATCACCGCGACGTTGACCGTCTCGCCCGACAGGCTGGTGCCGCCGCCGCGCGAGAGCACTGGCGCCCGGTATCGGTGGCAGGCGCCCACCGTGGCGACGACGTCGTCGAGCGTGCGGGGCACCACCACGCCGATCGGCACCTGCCGGAAGTTCGACGCGTCCGAGGCGTACATCGCCAGCGAGCTGGCGTCGAAGCGCACCTCCCCCGAGACATGTCGGCGCAAATGTTGTTCCAGGCCCGCGACATTGATCTTCTCCACCGCCGACATCCCGGCGGCGAACCGGGTGTCCGGACGGGCGGGGATGCCGAGCTCGGTCACCGCCATCAGTGCCCGTGCGCGGTGGCCATGAACGCGCCCATCTCCTCGTCCCGCGGCTGGATGAACTCGGGATCGACCTTCGCCCTGTCCCGTGCTCCGAGGAACCCGTTGATGCCGTCGCCCGGGTAACCGTAGATCCGGTGGATATCCCACTCGGTGGGTCGGTTCAAGACGTAGTCAGCGACCTTGGCCATGCGAGGACCTCCCCGGGAAACGATTATGGGCTATCTCAAACGATGCCGGGATCAATCCACGCTGGCCATACGCTCAGGTAAAAAAGTCAGCGTCTGGCGGAGTAGCCAAACCATCCCGGCATGGCCTCCTTCTCTCCGGCACATCGCTGCCCCGTGGTCAGGCCTGCGCGAGCCCGACGCGGTAGTGCACTGCTGCGCCTGGTGGGGATCGCCGTCGATGAGACGCTGACGGCACGCCAGCTTGTCATGCGCTCGACGTATCAGCTCCGTGCTCGCCTGAATGCCGTTTGCCCATTCAGAGGAGTTCGTGAGTGCCGTCGGGAAGTTGCCGGCTGATCCCACGGCCGGCCAGCAGCTCCATGATCGGGACGGTGACGCGGCGGGTGGTATCCAGCGCTTGACGTGCCTGGCTGAGGGTGAACGGGGTGGGCAGGCCACGTAACCGCTCGACCGCGTCGTCGTCCGCGCCGGGAGCGAGGTAGATCCCGTTAGCGATCTTGAGTAGCTCGCCCGCCCGTACGGCGGCGGCGAGCTGTTTGGCGCCCAGCCCAAGTTCGGCGAGCCGGTGCGCCTCGGGTGCGGCGAAGGGCCGCTGCGCAAGGTCAGCGCGCAGGGCGGCGATGGCGCTGCGGACCGCGTCGGGCAGTCCCGACACCGGTCCCGCCACGTGCACCCGACCTTGGGCGAGGGTCAGTTGCGAGCCGAGCAGCAGCTCGACCAGCCGGGCATCGGGCATTCCGGCGACCTGTCGGGCGACCTCCAGTGGCATTCCCGGCTCAAGCGGGTTCTCGGCCGCGTACTCGGCGACCGCAGCGGCGAGCTGGTCGCTGCGCTGGGCCAGCAACGTCGGGTCGACCAGCCAATCAGCTACCGCAGCGGCCTCAGCGGGCACCCGGGCACCCATCGCGACCAGCTCGTCGCGGCGGATCAACCCGCGGCGACGTAGCTCGGCGGACCCGTCGGGCCTGCCGTCCATGGTGGACAGTTCCGTTGCGCGGGCCGCGGCCGCCCCGCGCCGGCGCAACGCGGGCGGCCGCACATCCAGCACGATGACTCCGGCCGGGATGCATCGCGTACCCGGATCGCGAAGCAGCGCACGGTCCCCGATCCGCAGCGGCAACGGCTGCCTCAACACCAACCGCACGGTGTCAGCGCCCAGCGGTCGAACCCGCGCGCCCACCGCAGTCGCCCCCACATGCAGCACCATATCGGCGACCAAGCCCCCCGACATGCAGACATATCGGGATGAAGAGCGACCCGTTTGCCCTGATATGTCTCCAGGTCGGGCCACGGTGGTAAGGCGGACATCGATGGTGCGGTTAGCGAGCCAGGATTTCGGGGTGAGGAGCGCGGCACCGCGGTGCACGGCCTCCCGGGCCACGCCGCGCAGGTTGACGGCTACCCGAGCCACCGCGGGCGCGGACTCTACGGGTTCGCCCAACGACTGCAGCCCCCGGACCGTCACCGTGCGCCCGGTGGGAATCAGCTCCAGTTCGTCACCGACGTGCAGCGTCCCGCTGGCCAGCGTGCCGGTGACCACAGTGCCCGCGCCGCGGATGGTGAACGCCCGATCCACCCACAGGCGCACGTCAGCTTTGACGTCCGGGGCGGGCAGCCGGGTGGTCAACTGGCTCAACGCGACGCGCAGCTCGTCGAGCCCGACGCCGGTCGCGCCGGAGACGCAGACCGCCGGGATCCGGCCCAGCGTCGAACCAGCCAGGTGCTCCAGCGCCTCCTCGCGAGCCAGCTCCGGATCCATCAGGTCGCTGCGGGTCACCACCAGCAGGCCATGCCGGACGTGCAGCGCGTGCAACGCATCTAGGTGCTCGGCCGACTGGGGCATCCAGCCCTCGTCGGCCGCGACCACGAACAGCACCGCGGGCACCGGGCCTACGCCGGCGAGCATGTTCGGCACGAAGCGCTCATGCCCGGGTACGTCGACGAACGCCACCGTCGCCCCGGTGGACAGGGTCGTCCAGGCGAATCCCAAGTCGATGGTCATTCCGCGGCGGCGTTCCTCCGTCCACCGGTCGGGCTCCATCCCGGTCAACGCGCGGACCAGGGTGGACTTGCCGTGGTCGACGTGACCTGCCGTGGCTACGACATGCATGCCAGGACCGCGTCGCGCAACGTGGTGTCCTGATCGGCCGGTAGCGACCGCACATCGAGCAGGCAGCGGCCCCGTTCCACGCGCCCGAGCACTGGAGGGCTGACGGCTCGCAACAGTGCGGCGTAGCGCTCCGGGAGGCTGACCGCGGCGCTGTCCAAAGCCACCCCCGGCGCGCCGCCGCCACCGACCGTGGCCTGCGACGCCACCGCGGTGGCGTCCACCCCGCGCGCGGCCAACGCCGTGGCGATCGCCGTCGCTCGCCGGTGCAGCGCGGCCGGGTCGGCTGACAGCGCTTGCGCGGTAGGGGTCGCGGGTCCGCGCAGGGTGGCCTCCAGAGCGGCGAGGGTGAGCTTGTCCACCCGCAAAGCCCGGGCCAGCGGGTGCCGTCGCAGCGTGGTGACCAGCTGCTCGGTCCCCAGCAGCAGCCCCGCCTGCGGACCGCCGAGCAGCTTGTCGCCGCTCGCAGTGACCAGATCGGCGCCGTGGGCCAGCGCGGTGGCGGCGTCGGGTTCCTCGGGCAGCGCGGGGTGCGCGGTGAGCAGTCCCGAGCCGATGTCGGCGACCACCGGCACTCCCAGCCCGACCAGTTCTCTGATCGGAACGGAGGAAGTGAACCCGGTGATACGGAAGTTCGAGGGGTGCACCTTCAGTACGAAACCGGTCTGCGGCCCGATCACCGTCGTGTAGTCCTCGCGGGTTACCCGGTTGGTGGTGCCGACCTCACGCAGCCGGGCACCGGTGGACTCAAGCAGGTCAGGGATGCGGAATCCGTCACCGATCTCCACCATCTCACCACGGGCCAGCACGATCTCGCGACCGGCCGCCAGCGCCGTCGCGGCGAGAACCAGCGCAGCGGCACCGTTGTTCACCACGTGCGCCGCGCCTGCCGCGGGCACCGCTGCTGCCAGCGCGGCCAACGCACCGGCCCCGCGGCGTCCCCGGCCGCCGGTGGTCAGGTCGAGCTCGACATCGGTGGCGCCGGCCGCGGTGGCCAGCGCCTCGACCGCGGCGGCGGACAACGGGGCCCGGCCGAGGTTGGTGTGCAGCAGCACCCCGGTGGCATTGAGCACCGAACGCAGGGTCGTCGCGGTGTCCGGCAACGCGGCCAGTACGTCGGCGACGACACCGGCTGGCTCGACGACGCCGTCTCGTACCCGTTGCTGTGCCGCGGCCACCGCCCGCTTGACCTGCTGGCGACCCAACCGCTGCGTGGCGGCCGACACCGCCGGATCGGCCAGCACCGCGTCGGTGCGCGGAACCTGCCGGCGGATATCCATAGGTCGCACGCTAGCTCTTCCCGAGCCCTGCGCTGCCGCTGAGTCCACGACCGCTCCTGAGCTACTGAAGCGGTGTCGGGATATTGAGGCTCATCAACATCGCCTGGCAGGGGTTCCAGGCGGACATGGTGAAGAAAATTTGCACCCCGTGGTCTGTCGAACGAGCATATTGCGGAATCTGATAGGGCCCGTACATCCCGGCCAGTTCGGCGGTGCCGAGACCTTCCTGCGTATGATCATTGTATGGGGACGATAACTTCGAAGTTTTGTGAAGTCCGGTGCCGTAGTCGGATTGGAAATTGAATGAGACTGACATAAGCTCTGGCCATCTCATCAGTCCCTTTCGATCTTGGCGAGCCGATTGCGGAGGCGGACGGGAATCGAACCCGCCTGGTCGAGTTGCTCGACCACGTCGGTGTTGAAGACCGCGGGGGCCACCAGGCGCCCATACGCCTCCGCCGGAGATCTTAGGTCTCGAGCCGACCGCATCGACGGCTGCCCCCAGCCCGCGGCGAATGCACAACGGTCCGACTGCTCATCCTGTGCGGCCGGATCGTTGTGGTAGATCGTCGAGCTAGCCTGGTGCGACGGCGAACTCAGCTGACGCCGAGCTTCTCCGCGGCCATCTTGGCTCCCTCGACCCGGTTCGTGATCTTCTGGAACGCCACATCGCGCGCGTAGTCAGGCGAACCATGGTTGGGCTTCTCATCAATGCTGAACGGCGAGAAGCCGCAGTCATCGGTGGCGCCGATCCTTTCCTTCGGGATGAAGTTCGATGCCCTCACCAGGGCATCACGAACCTCTTCTGCGCTCTCGATGCGTGGGTTCCCCGGGTTGATCACGCCGATGTATGCCATCTGCGCGACGCCGTCGGCGTCATCGCGCAGGTGCTTGCCGATGGACTGGTAAACCGGGTCCTTCTCGCGTTCGCTCGCCAGCTGGATCAGGAAGTAACCGGCGTTCATCTGGAACATGCTCGGGAGCAGGTTGTTGTACGGCACATCGGCACTGTGCACCGAGTCCCGGTCCCCACCTGGGCAGGTGTGGACGCCGATTTTCTTACGCTCCTCCGCTGAGAAGCGCGCGAAAACGCGGTTGTTGAGCTCGATGAAGTGTGGTAGCAAGCCGGCGCCCGTCCACGGGTTGCGTGGATCTTCCCGGGTGGCGAGCCGGCCTTCGGTGAAGTCGACGGAAACCCGTGCAGCGCCAGCCTCTAAGGCCTTGCGGATGTCCTTTTCGCATTCATTCACGAGGTCTTCTTCAAACTGTTCCCGCGAGTAGCCAGGCACCTCATCTTTCAGCGGGTAGAGCAAAGCCAGCATGGAGGGCGCGATTACCGCCTGCTTCATGGGCACGTGCGCGTAGCCGATAGATTGCTTCAGCGAGTCGGCGGCGTATGTCTTGTACCGCAATGGGCCACCGGTGAGGCGTGGAAGCTGCCGCCCGTGGCCATCGGCGAAGATCGCGAAGAACTGGCCGCCCGGGGCCAGGTTGTCGGCTAGACCGGTCCCGGCCAAGGTGTCGGTGATCGGGTAGGTGGCGAAGCTGGACGAACGCTGCTCGCCGTCGGAGATGATCGGTGATCCGGTGGCCTCAAAGCGCTCGATTGAATCGCGGACTGCCGCGTCCTGCTCGGCTTCCAGGGCGGCCTTGTCGATCTCGCCCTCATCGTAGGCAGCGTACGCGGCCTGTAGCTTGGAAGGCCGCGGAAGGGAACCGACAGGCTCTACGGGAATTCCAGTGGCCGTTCTCGGATCGTATTCAGCCATGATTTCCTCTCTATTGATCTACTGCGCGCATCTATTGACTGAGTAGGGAGACCGGCGATTGCACTGTTCGCTACGGTCTCCTTCCTGTGGCAAAGGTCATCCGAGCCTTCATGCGGCCACGCCGACCACCTGACGGCTCGAAAGCCGGGAACAGACAGTTCTGTCTAGCTGTGACTCGGATCATAGCCAAGTGGCACTGAGTCGGTCAACGGCCCCATTTGACCTACTTAAATTACGCCACTTGGGCGCCGGGCATTGCTCAGAGTCCCGATTTTCGCCGGCGAACGTGTGCGCGTAGCCACATTGCCAGGCCCGCTGCGGTAAATACGCCGAGCACGACGTTGCTGACCACGCCCAACTGCTCCTGCACTACCACCAAGCTCGCGCCGGCGAGATATCCGAGGACGGCCACCGCGGTCGCCCAGACCACCCCTCCGAGGAGGTTGTAGGGCAAAAATCTCCACCAACTTAAGCCACTCATTCCCGCCAAGCCTGGCACAAGCGCCCGCAACAGCGCGGTCATTCGGCCGATCAGCACCACGATCGGCCCCCGCCGGCGCAGCAGGTGAGTGGTCGCGCGTACGGCATCCGGCGTAACCAGCCGGTCCGGCAGTCGTTCAAGGAGCCGCTCACCGTAACGCCAGCCGACGCCGAATCCAACCGCATCGCCGATGACCGCCCCAGCCACGCTGGTCGGAATCACCGCCCACAAGGACAGGGTCCCCACCTGCGCGGCGGCCCCAGCCACCAAGATCGCAATCTCGCCAGGGAAGATCACACCTAGCATGGTGGAAGCCTCTAGCGCCGGACACAGGAAAGCCAGGACGAGCATCGGAGTCGGTGGAAGTGCCCGCAGGCGTCGAGCACCATGCTCCGATCTTGACCCATCGACCACACGACTGCCAAGAGCGTGCGTTTTCAGGTCTGCCATCGTCCCAGCCGCGCACCGACCTGGCTTGCCGCACCCTGAAGGCTGCGACCAACATCTACCCCAACGCGGTCCGGTCCAGCTGTTGAGGAGTACTTCATGTTTGGCACGTTGACCGGACAGGCTCGGGGGCTGACCGCGGATCAGCGCAACGCGTTTGTGGCAGCGTTCCTGGGCTGGACGATGGACGCTTTCGACTATTTCATTGTGGTGTTGGTCTACAGCGAGATCGCTACCGATTTCGGTGTGTCGTTGACGAAGATGGCGTTCGTAACCACGGTCACATTGGCGATGCGTCCGGTAGGTGCGCTGATATTCGGTCGATGGGCGGACTCAGTCGGGCGACGATTGCCGTTGATGGTCGACGTCGGCTTCTACTCACTGGTGGGTTTTCTGTGTGCGTTCGCGCCGAATTTCACGGTGCTGCTGGTGTTGCGGCTGCTGTATGGGATCGGGATGGGTGGGGAGTGGGGCTTGGGTGCGGCTTTGGCGATGGAGAAGATCCCAGCGGAAAAACGCGGTTTGTTCTCGGGTCTGTTGCAGGAGGGCTACTCGGTCGGGTACCTGCTGGCCGCGGTGGCATTCCTGGTGATCAATCCGGTATTCGGTTGGCGCGGGCTGTTCGCGTTCAGCCTGCTACCAGCACTGGTCGCGCTGTACGTGCGGGCCAAGGTCGGCGAAAGTGAGGTGTGGCAGCAAACCCGGGACCGGGCCCGGCTGACCCGGACCACGCCGGGGCAAGTGTTTCGTAATCCGGCTGTGTTGCGCCGCTTCGGCTATCTGATCGCGCTGATGACCGCGTTCAACTGGATGTCGCACGGCACTCAGGACATCTACCCGACCTTCCTCCGGCAAGGGTTGCACCTGAGTGTGAACACCGCGATCGGAATCGCCTTGATCTATAACATCGGAGCGATCATCGGTGGCGCGCTGCTCGGCGGGTACTCCGAGCGGTTGGGTCGGCGTCGCACGATCATCCTCGCCGCCAGCCTCGGGCTGCCGGTGGCACCGCTGTTCGCGCTGTCCGCCACAGTCGGTTGGCTAGCCCTCGGATCATTTCTGATGCAGGTGTGCGTGCAAGGCGCCTGGGGAGTGATTCCGGCGCACCTGACCGAGCTGAGTCCGGATGCGATTCGTGGTTTCTATCCCGGCGTGACTTACCAGCTGGGCAATCTGATCGCGGCCTTCAACCTACCGATCCAACAGCGGCTCGCGGCCAGCCATGGCTATCCCTTCGCGCTGATTGTCACCATTGTGCCGGTACTGATCGCCGTCATCGTGCTGACCGCGATCGGCGGCGAAGCCAAAGGCATCCGCTTCGGCACACACCCAATACACCAACCGCCCGATCTATAACGGAGCGCCCCAACCGCCACCACCTGGAGTTTCGATGCGAACCCGATCACCGCGGCGCAGAGGCCACGTACCTTTGCTGGGCAGCTCCACTTCGGTCCCGTCGCTCTGGCGCAGGACGTTGCGACCTACCGCGCCGGGGTGCCCACCGCCGAGCCCCCACGCAGGGTGTTCCCGGCGTTCGGATTGCACGGTCAGCGTGCAGTCGGCCAGCACCTCGATCTCCCGGATCAGTCCGTCGCCGCCGGGATGCCGGCCGGCGCCGCCCGAGGACGACCGCAGCTCGTAGCGCCATACCCGCAACGGGTAGTCCAGCTCCATCGCTTCGGCGGGGGTGTTGCGCGTGTTGGTCATCCCGGTGTGCACCCCGGACATGCCGGGACGGTCGGGAGTGCCACCTTCGCCGCCGCCCAGCGTCTCGTAGTAACTGAATGGTCGGTCGCCACTGGCACCGATGAGCAGGTTATTCATCGTGCCTTGGCTCGCCGCCGGTACCCGCTCGGGAATGGCCCGGGCGAACGCGCCGAGCAGGACATCGACGATCCGCTGGCTGGTCTCAACGTTGCCGGCGGCTACCGGTGCGGGAAACGTCGCATGCACCACGGAGCCTTCCGACGCGCGAACATGCAACGACCGGTAACAGCCGGCGTTGGGCGGCGCTTCCGGGTCGGTCAGCATCCGGAACACGAACATCGCTGAGGACAGGGTCACCGCGAAGACCGCGTTGAAATTCACCGGAATCTGCGGGTCGGAGCCGTCGAAGTCGATCGTCACCTCGTCGCCGGCAACGGTCACCGCGGCGCGGATCGTGATTCCGGTGCCGATCTCCAGGACATCGCAGTTGCGGTAGCACCCGTCCGGGATCTCGGCCACGGCTGCACGCACCCGCCGGTCGGAGTAGTCGCACACGGCTGCCATGGCCTCGTGCAGCCGAACCGCCCCCATCCGGCTGGCGATCTCCCGCAGCCGCCGGGCGCCGACGTGGTTGGCCGCGAACTGCGCCCGCAGGTCACCGCGGCGCTCGCCGGGCGTTCGGGAGTTCGCGGCGATCAGCCGCACCACGTCGTCGCGTTCCCCGTCGGCGTCGGCGATGAGAATAGGCGGGATGCGTAATCCCTCCATCGCGATGTCGGTGGCGGTCGCCGGCATGGACCCCGGCGCCGCTCCACCGACGTCGGCGTGGTGCGCGCGATTGGCCACATAACCGAGCAGCCCCGTGCCGTCTTCGGAGCCTTCCTCGGGGCCCACGGCGGCGACGATCGTGAGATCCGGCAGGTGGGTACCGCCCAGGTACGGGTCGTTGACGCAGACCTGCTGACCGGGCTGCAGCTCGCCGTAGGTGTCGAGTACCGCGCGGACGCTGGCCGGCATGGCGCCCAGGTGCACCGGGATGTGCTCGGCTTGGGCGACCATCTCCCCGTCCGGGTCGAACACCGCCGCCGAGCAGTCCGCGCGTTCTTTGATGTTCGGTGAGTACGCCGCGCGCCGCAGCGCGACGCCCATCTCCTCGGCCACCCCGGCCAATGCGTGCCGGAATACCTCCAGCTCAACCCCGGATTGGTCAGCGCTGGTCATGAGGTGACCGTCGCCAGGAGCGCTACACATTGCAACGTGACGCCGAGCCACTGGTACCGAGACACATCGGCGATCGCGCGGACCTCATGGTTTAGACCAGGCATGAGCTACTCCAGAGGACGCGTCGAGAGCGAGCCATGGATACGTAGTGAAGTGTCCACGGGGAACACGCCGCCAGTCGCAGCGAGTGGATTTCCGCCTCTAGCGAGGCGCTGATGTGCGCGTCACTGTCCGTGTCACCTAGAGTCTTGAAGCTGCTGCACACAAACGACGATCAGTCGGCGCTTGTGCAGGGCAGGTGCACCACCAGGTTTCCGGCGCCGTCAACCACGGCGACCTCACCACTAGCCAACAACGTGGTGGTGTCAGTCTGCTCGATCAAGGCTGGGCCGCTGACCTCGTCACCGGCTGATAGACCCGCTCGGAGGACCACCCGTGCCGTGACGGTCCGACCATCGATACCGATATCCCGGGACCGCTCCGGCGCCGGTTCGCCCAGGTCCCAATCGCTCGGCGGTTGCGACAGGATCGGTTCGCCGCGCGCCACCACCCGTACCGTGACGACCACCACCTGCTCGTCTGGCATTGCGTAGCCGTAGGCCTCCCGGTGGGCGCAGTGCAGCGATTGCGCCACATCCGCACCGTCGGTCACCGTGATCCGCAGCTCGTGGGACTGGCCGGCGTAGCGCGCATCGGCGATCCGGGTCACTGTGATGTCGCCCGCCACGCCCTGGCGCTCCAGCTCCTCACGAGCCTGCGCTTCGAGCCCGACCCAGGCGTCGGCGAGGTCGTCGTCGGCCGCCGCCATCACTGTCCGGGACGCCTCATAACGGGCCGGCGCGAGCAGCAGACCCAGCGCGCTGAGCACGCCCGGTGCGGGCGGCACCACCACCGCCCGGCAGCCGAGCTCGCGGGCCAGCGCGGTCGCGTGCAACGGACCGGCGCCACCATAGGCGACCAGCGCCAACCCCGCCGGATCGACGCCGCGCTCGGTGCTGACCTTGCGCAGCGCGCGAGCCATCGTGGCCCGCACCACCGCCAGAATCCCGGGCGCCCCACCGGCCGGCCCCGGCAGCGTCTCGACGGCGCGCTCGGCAGCGTTGAGGTCCAGGCGCAAGCCCCCACCAAGTTCTCGATCCGGGTCGAGGTGGCCCAGCACGCAGTGCGCGTCGGTTACTGTCGGCTCGGTGCCACCCAGCCCGTAGCAGGCCGGACCGGGATCGGCGCCTGCCGAGCGCGGGCCGACCCGCAGCGCGCCGCCGGTGTCGACCCAGGCGATCGATCCGCCGCCGGCACCCACGGTATGGATGCCGACCGCCGGGGTGCGAAACGGCAACCCGGCAATCTGCGCGGACGTCGACACCTCGGGCTGGCCGTTCCTGATCAGGCACACGTCGGTGGATGTACCGCCCATGTCGAAGGCGATCGCGTCGCCGAAGCCGGCGCAGCGCGCCACAGCACCCGCTGCGACGACGCCCGCGGCGGGCCCGGACAGCAACGTGTGTACCGGGGCAGATGCGGCGAAATCGAGACCGGCGGTGCCGCCGCCCGAAGTCATCACGGTGATCGTCGGGTCGGGCAACCGGGTCGTCAGGTTGGACAGGTAACGGCGCATCACGGGTTCGACCGCGGCGTTGAGCACGCACGTCGAGGCACGCTCGAACTCGCGGAACTCCGGCAACAGCGCGCTGGATCGGGTGATCGGTACCTTCAGTCGGCTCAGCGCGTCGCACAGCCGCCGCTCATGCTCGTCGCAGGCGTAGGAAAAAAGCAGGCTCACCGCCACCGATTCCGGCTTCAGGCGCTGCACCGCGCGCACCACCCGACTGATCTCCTCGTCGGTCAGCGCGATGATCGCCTCGCCATCCGGGCTGGTTCGCTCCACGACGGTCACCACCTGGTGGTGCGGCACGAGCGGCTCGGGGCGGGTGACGGACAGGTCGTAGAGCGCAGGACGGTCCTGCCGAGCGATCTGCAGTACATCGGCGAACCCGTCGGTGGTCACCAACACCGTCCGGGCGACTGAGCGTTGCAGGACCGCGTTGGTAGCGGTGGTGGTGCCGTGCGGCAGCAGCCGCAACGCCGCGCCCGGCCACGCATGCCCGACGCCTCGGTGCACTCCCACCGCCTGGTTGTCCGGGGTGGTCGGCACTTTCACCGCGCGAGGCCGATGGCCGGCGGCGTGCACCACGACATCAGTGAACGTGCCCCCCACGTCTACTCCAGCACAGGCCGTCACGGGGTCAGCCATAAATTCTCATCCTTCCCGTCGATTGTTGCCGCGTGTCCTTCGGGCGCAGCGGGTAAACGGCGTGCACGCAGAGTTACCCTTGTCGCGATGTGTGTCTCTGTGTGGAACGGGAAGTGCCGGTGACACGGGTCGCCTGCACGATCTCAGTGTGCGCTGCCGCACTGCTCGCTGGGGGATTGCTCACCGCCAGAGTCGCCTCCGCTGATGAGCCCTGCAGCCGCACGATCAACAACATCGATGAGGCACGGGCTGCGCTCAACACTGTGGCCCCCGGAGACATGTTGTGTTTCTTTGGTGGTGACCTCGCTAACGTGGATCTGACGCTGACCCGGTCCGGAACCGCTAAAGACCCGATCAATCTCGTCTCTGACGGCCACATCACCGTCCACCAACTCCACGTCCTCGCCGATCACGTCACCATCCAGGGCTTCACCGTCGTCGGCGGTGGCGAGCTGCTGCTCGCCGGGACGAGCATCGTCGCGCAGAAGAACACGGTTCACGACACCCAGCGGGGCGGGATCATCTGCGCTTCCTGCACCGACTCCACCATCGAATCCAACACCGTGACGCATGCCGCTACCACCGGCATATCCATCAGCGGACAGCGGATCACCGTGCGCGAGAATCGGGTGAGCGAAACGGTCGCAGGCGGCGATGGGGACGCCGATGGTATGCGATTCTTCGGTAATGGCCTTCGGATCATCAGCAATACGATCCAGGACATCTCGGGCGGTCACGGCTTCGCTGGCGGCTCGCCGGGCGCTGCGCACCCCGACTGCTTCCAGACGTTCGACACCGGCCACTCGGCCACCTTCGATGTCGCGATCGTGGGCAACGCCTGTCAGAACGTGGCGGAGAACTGCCTGATCGCCACGGGTGACGAAAGTGGTAACAGCGAGGCTCCCGCAGGGTCCCCGTCGATCACCTTCATCGGCAATGACTGCACGACTGACGGTGAGCAGGCGGTGAAGATGCGCCGCTGGCCCAACGTCGACGTGCGCAAGAACCACCTAGTCGGTCCGAACCTCAAGCGGGCAGTGCTGATTACCAACAGCTCCACCCATTGCACCGCGAAAGACAACACCACTACCAACGGTGTACCCCCCGTAGAGATCGACGACTCCTCTCGGCCGGGCTTCAACAGTCCGTTCTGATCTACTGCTGGAGCGGTGGACGGCGAAATCGAGGACCAAAGAAATCGAGGCACAACGCCACCGCGAGAACGGTAGCGAGAGCGACGCAATAGCCGGCGACAGTATCAGTGGCGTAATGAACGCGCAGGGCGACAAGAGAGATCGCGACACCGACCGCCACAACGACTGCGGCGAGTCCGGCGACCAGGCGCAGGGTCATGCTGCGTGGCCACCGAGCTCCGCTGATCAGGATTGCGGTAGCAAAGGCGATCGCGGCGACGGCCGTGGTGTGGCCGCTAGGGAAAGACAGGTGTCCGTAGCTCAGTCGCCCGATGAGCGGCTTGAGGATCAAATCGGTAATCGCGACCGCGGTCACGGTGCCGACGATGGTGAGCAGCACGCCGGCCCAACGCCGGGCGACGGCAGCAGCGCCGGCAACAGCGGCGACGAGGACGGCGGCTTGGGCCGGGTTCCCGAGGCTGACTAGGGCCTTGGTGATGGGCCGATCCGGGTGCAAAGCGTTTCTGACCAACGCATCGATGCTGCGGTCGAGGTGCCCTGGCATGTCCTGATCGGCATAGCGCACCCCGAGAACAGCAATCACGGTGATCGCCAGCCCGATGACGAGCATCGCGGGACCCCGCACGCGCTCCCCCAGCAGCGGTCGGTACACGTTCGCATCGCGGCCCACGGGACTAGAGGGTAGCTGTCGGACCGATCGCCATTCGGAGCCGAACCGCGATCCTGGGCCGGGGATGTGGCCGCTAAGTGGCTCCGAATGACGGTCTGCAGTGCGATCAGCTATGACTTGCTGGTGGATTCGGCAGTGTCTGGCACCTCACCAGTGTCTAGTGCCGTGCCCCTGTCGGGCTCAAGCGTTCGCGCAAGTCCCTACCCTGCAAATCGATCATTACCTCGTCTGGATGCACGACAGGCAGGTCCGCGGTGTGCCCGACTTGCCGGGGTTACCGGCCAGTAATAAACTGGAATTACCGGTCAGTAAAATCGGTCCACGACGGCGTCGGAGCGATGACATGAGTCACTACAAGAGCAACCTCCGCGACTTGGAGTTCACCCTGTTCGAGGTGCTCCGGGTGCAGGAACGGATGGGCGTCGGTCCGTATGCCGAGATGGACCGCGACACCGCGCACGACATCCTCGTCGAGCTCGACCGGCTGGCTCGGGGGCCGCTGTCGGAGTCCTTCACCGAGTCCGACCGCCATCCTCCGACGTTCGACCCCGAGACGCACACAGTTGAGCTCCCGGCCGCGTTCAAGAAGTCATACCAGGCGCTCTGGGACGGTGAATGGTACCGGCTGGACCTCCCCACTGAGCTGGGCGGCTTCGGTGCGCCGGCCACGCTGCGCTGGGCTGCGTCGGAGCTGATGCTGGGCGCCAACCCGGCGGTGTTCATGTATATGAGCGGTCCCAGCATGGCCGATGTGGTGCACAGTAACGGCACCGCCGAGCAGCAGCGCTGGGCTCAATTCATGATTGACAAAGGTTGGTGCTCGACCATGGTGCTCACCGAGGCTGACGCGGGCTCGGACGTGGGCGCCGGGCGGACCAAAGCGATCCAGCAGTTCGACGGCTCGTGGCACCTCGAGGGCGTCAAGCGTTTTATCACCTCGGCCGAGCACGATTTGAGCGACAACATCATTCACATGGTGTTGGCGAGGCCGGAGGGGCCCGGCATCACCCCGGCGCCAGGGACCAAGGGCCTGTCGCTGTTCCTGGTGCCGAAGTATCACTTCGACACCGATACCGGTGAGCTCGGTGCCCGCAACGGCGTGTTCGTGACCGGCGTCGAGCACAAGATGGGCCTCAAGGCCTCCGCCACCTGCGAGCTCACCTTCGGCGCGCACGGGACGCCTGCGGTCGGCTGGTTGCTCGGCGATGTGCACAACGGCATAGCGCAGATGTTCCAGGTGATCGAGTACGCCCGGATGATGGTCGGCACCAAGGCAATCGCGACGCTGTCCAGTGGTTACCTCAACGCGCTGGAGTACGCTAAGCAGCGGGTGCAAGGCGCCGACATCACCCAGATGTACGACAAGACTGCCCCACGAGTGACGATTACCCACCATCCCGACGTGCGCCGGATGTTGATGCTGCAGAAGGCCTACACCGAGGGCTTGCGTGCGCTATACCTCTACACCGCGAGCTACCAGGACACGGTCGAGATCGGTGGTGCGGACGCAGAGATGGCCACGCGGGTCAACGATCTGCTGCTGCCCATCGTTAAAGGCGTCGGTTCCGAGCGGGCTTATGAAATGCTCACCCTGTCGCTGCAGACCCTGGGCGGATCGGGCTTCCTGCAGGACTATCCCATTGAGCAATACATTCGAGATGCCAAGATCGACAGTCTGTACGAGGGCACGACGGCAATCCAGTCCCAGGACTTCTTCTTCCGCAAGATTGTCCGGGACGGCGGTCAGGCGATCGGGCACCTGAACAAGGAAATCCAAGCGTTCCTGGACGCCGGCAGCGGCAACGGCCGGCTCAAGGAGGAACGGGCGTTGCTCGCCATCGCGTTGGCTGACCTGCAGGCGATGCTCGGCGCCATGATCGGCTTTGTGATGTCGGCACAGCAGGATCCGCGCAACACCTACAAGGTCGCCCAACAGACCGTGCGCCTGCTGATGAGCACTGGCGATGTGCTGATCGGTTGGCTGCTGTTACGCCAGGCCGACGTGGCGCTGACCGCGCTGGCTGGCGAGCTGAGTCGCCGAGATGAGGCGTTCTACCAGGGCAAGGTCGCTGCGGCGAGCTTCTTCGCCCGCAACGTCCTGCCCGAACTGACCTCCCGCCGCGCCATCGTCGAGTCCACCGACAACGCCCTCATGGACATTCCCGAAGCCGCCTTCTGACCCCGGAGTGCTCTGCGCCTCGGGAGCAGGAGAGCTTGTGGCGGGATTACGCCGCGCAGATGACCTGGGGTTCGGGGTCGTAGACCACTTTCCGGGTGTGGCGGCTGATTTCGGCGTGGGTGGTCGAGTCGCGGATTACCCGGGTGTCGGTGACGGTGAAGCCGCGCTCGCCTTGGGTAGGGGTGCACGGTTGGCCGGTGACGGTCTCGGATTTCTGGTCGATGAAGTCGGTGCGCGGCCCGGTGATCGACTCGACGTCGACGTGTTTGGTGCCCCAGAGCGTCACCGTGATCGAGGTCGGTGTCCACACGGTCTGTATGAGGATGCCGGTGGGTGAGTCGTCGCGGAACTTGACGTCGATGGCGCCCTCGAACACGGTCGCCTCCCGAGCCATGGGGTAGCGGCTGATGTAGAAGCTGTGCTCCTTGTGCTCGACATCGGTCAGGCCCGCGAAGTACGTGGCGTTGTAGAGCGTGGTGGCGAACTGGGAGATGCCGCCGCCGATGCCCCGGCTGGGCCGACCGTGGTCGATGATGCCGGCGTCGACGTATCCCGTGGCGGCGTTACGCGGGCCGGTGTACCCGTTGAGACTGAAGGTCTCTCCTGGTCGCAGGATCGCACCGTTGACCTGCTCCGCGACGCGGCGGATGTTCTGCCCGGAATCGGCGGCGAACCCGCCGGTGGTGAACGTGGCGATCTGGGTGGTGATCCCGAGCGCAGTGGCCTGCGCGGTACTCAGCGTCGGCGGCAGCGTGACGTAGCTCGCCGCAAGGGTGCGCTGCAACCCGGCGTTGTGCAGCACGTCGAGCAGCGGTAGCAGGCTGGCGGCCCAATCGATGCCGCGGCCGTCGACCGAGGGCAGTACCACCGGCGCGGCGCCTTGGATCATGATTTCGGCGTTCTTGCCTGGTTTCTGGGTGGAGAGGAGCTGGGGGTTCAGCGCGGCGATGACCATGGGGTTGTCGATGGTGGTGGTTAAGCCGCCCCGGCTGTCCGGCGCGAACCGAAGTGCCGCCGCGATGACGTCCGGCATGAGCATGGCGTCCTGGCCGTCGCCGGTGACCTTGACCGGGGCCGACACGGCGGGTTCGGCGATGTCGTGCAGGGCCGCCCGGACCCCGTCGGCAGTAGTGCGCACCGGCTGCGTCGTCACCGGGACGCGCACCGTGCCACCGCGGATCCCGCGCGCGAGTATGAGGTCGGTGGTGGCGGCGATGTCGAGGTGCTGACCGGACCGTGGTTCGACCGCGACCGGCCGCGTGCCGACGAAGTGGATGGTGCCCTCGATCGGTTCCCGGTCGGTTGTGCTGAGCAGCCCTTGCAGGGCCGCGGTAAGGCCTGCTCGGTCGGTAGCGGTGACCACGCTCATCTCCCGGGTCCGCCACAGCGAGCTCAGCCGGGTCCATGGGTTCAGTGGCTGCTTGCCCGCCTGCTCGACAGTGGCGGGCCAGTCCAGGGTGAGACCAGCCCGCGCAGGGTCGAGAGTGGCATTGACGTCACCGGCCTCCAGCGTGATCGGATGGCTCAGCCGTGGCTCGAGCTGCTCACGCAGCCGCTGCGCGGCCGCGACGCGGGTAATCCCGCCGACGGGTACGCCCGCGACGATGACGCCGCGAGGGACGTCGCCGGAGGACAACGCGAGGTCGATGAAGTAGGCCAACGCCAGCAGCCCGAGCACGCCGGCTATGAAGATCCCGGTACGGCGCAGTGCCCGATTCTGGTCGGACTGGTGCAGCGGTGTTGCCAAGATTCGGGGGATCTCGGTCGTGCAGCCGGGAGCGGTTCGGGCCGGGTTGTCGAACAATGGCCATGGCTCGGGCTGCGCCGGCTTGTCAGGTGGCCTCACAAATACAGGCCCGTCCCGTGCTCGGCGCGCTCGCAGGCTACCGCCTGCAGGTCCCGCTCCCGCATGACCAGGTATGCGCAGCCCTGCACCTCGACCTCGTACTGGTCATCCGGATTGAACAGCACCCGGTCACCGACCTGCACGGTGCGGACGTGATTGCCGACCCCGTACACCTCACCCCAGGACAACCGCTTGGCTACCTGGGCCGTTGCCGGGATGAGGATTCCGCCACTGCTGCGACGCTCGCCTTCGTCACCGACCAGGCGCACCATCACGCGGTCGTGCAGCATCTGGATCTCGAGCTTGCTCTCGGGCACGGGCACGGCGAAGAGGGTACGTGCTGCGGTCGGCGCCGCTTGCGGGGCACTGAGGGTGCGGGACACCGGCGGTATGGCACGGGGGCATAAGAAGGCCCCGTGAGGCTGCCGGGTCGGGGGTCCAACAGCATCACGGGGCTAACAGTGTCATCGAAACACGCCACGGCACTGTTACAACCCACCGCCGACTCACCGGCTGTTCACCCATTAGGGGCATCCGGATGCATCAGCCGACCAGCCTGCCGAGCAGGAAACGGCCGAAGTGTGGGACGGTGAATGCGATTTGTCCGCGCTCGGCGGAGTACACGAGCCCCTTCTTGAGCAGGCTGTCCCGGGCTGGGGACAGCGATGAAGCCCGTCGCCCGAGCGTCTCGGCCACCTGCGTGGTGCTGACTGGCTCGTCTCGGCCGCCGGTGAGTTCAGCCATCGACTGCAGGTACTCCCGCTCGGCCGGAGTGGCACGCTCGAACCGGGACCCGAAGAAACCCACGGCGAGTTCGGTCTCGGCCTCGGGGGCGGCCACCTGGACGTCGATAATCCCGATCGGCGACCTCGGAGCAGCGTCCCACGCGGCCTTGCCATAGGCCTGCACGAAATAGGGGTAGCCGCCGGAGGTCTCGAACAGCGTGTCCAGCGCGTCGGGGGTGATCGCGGCGTTCTCCCGTTCGATTGGCGCGACCACGGCGCGGTCGGCGTCGGCGCGGTCCAGCCGGTCGATCCGCAGGTAGCGGAACAGCCGTTCGGAGTAGGACTTCGACGCGCTGAGCACCGCGGGCAGGTGCGGCAAACCGGCACCGACCACCACCAGCGGCGCCCCGGATTGGGACAACTCGTGGCACGCGGCGCACAGCGCGGAGACGTCATCGGGTGCGACGTCCTGCATCTCGTCGATCAGTAGCGCCACCCCGGTGCCGACGTCGGCGGCCAGCTCCGCGACCGCGGTGAACAGCTCCACCAGGTCGATCTCGATATCCCCGGAATCGGCCCGGCCCGTGACGGTTGGCGCGTCGATACCCGGCTGCCAGCGATCCCGCAGTTTGGCGTCCTGCGGCGTGGCGCGCAGCGCGAAGGCCTTCAATATCCCGAGTACCTCGTCAACCCGGTCCGGGGCGCGGTGGCGCAGCGCAAGGTCACGCACCGCCCGGTGCAGCGCGGCCGACAGCGGGCGGCGCAGGCCACCGTCCGGCCGGGCTTCGACTTTGCCGGCGCCCCACCCTCGGCGCATCGCTATTGACCGGAGCTCCCCGAGAAGCACGGTTTTGCCCACCCCGCGAAGGCCGGTCAGTACCAGGGAGCGTTCCGGCCGCCCCCGGGCCACCCGCTCCAGAACCACGTCGAAGGCAGCCAGCTCACGGTCTCGGCCGGTCAGCTCCGGTGGCCGCTGGCCTGCGCCGGGGGCGAATGGATTGCGCACCGGATCCATCATCGGACAATATCCGGCTGTCTAGCGGTTACCGCAGATTCCGCAATAAAGCCCAATCGGCGTGTCACCGCAGGGCCTACTGGATGACGCGGGAGGTCAGAGCCGGCGGTACATGATGTGCAGGCCGACGTAGCCGTCGACTGGATGGTGGATGCCGCGCTCTTCCAGGTCG
>JBHEMR010000083.1:0-18746 GCA_046262495.1 Pseudonocardiaceae bacterium
CGCCGGATGATGCCGTTCCATTCCTGGTCGGTACCGGGCAGAAAGCCGGGCACGTCGACGAAGGTGAGTACCGGGACGTTGAACGCGTCACAGGTCCGGACGAATCGGGCGGCCTTCTCGGCGGCGTCGATGTCCAGGCATCCGGCCAGTTGGGTAGGTTGGTTGGCGACGATGCCGACGCTGCGGCCCTCGACGCGGCCGAAGCCGACGACGATGTTCGGTGCGAACAGTTCGTGGACTTCTAGAAATTCGCTCTCGTCGACGACGCGGGTGATCACCTCATGGATGTCGTAGGGCGCCTTGGCTGAGTCGGGGATCAGCGTGTCCAGCTCCCGGTCTGAGTCGGTGAGGGTGTCGACGACCGGCCCGTGGCTGACGTCCGCGGCGTCGAACACCGGCGGTTCGGACAGGTTGTTCGACGGCAGGAACGACAGCAGCTCCTTGACATAGGACAGCGCGTCATCCTCGTCGGTCCCGAGGTAATGAGCGTTGCCGGATTTGGTGTTGTGCGTCCTCCCGCCGCCGAGCTCCTCGAAGCCGACCTGCTCGCCGGTCACAGTTTTGATCACGTCCGGGCCGGTGATGAACATGGCCGAGGTCTGGTCGACCATCACCGTGAAGTCAGTCAGTGCGGGGGAGTAGACGTGCCCGCCCGCGCACGAACCCATGATCAGCGAAATCTGCGGGATCACCCCGGACGCGTGGGTGTTGCGCAGGAAGATTTCGCCGTACAGCGCCAGCGAGACGACGCCTTCCTGGATCCGCGCGCCGCCGCCCTCGTTGATCCCGATGATCGGGCAGCCGGTCCGCATCGCCAGGTCCATCACTTTGACGATCTTTTCGCCATACACCTCGCCGAGGCTGCCGCCGAAGGTCGCGGCGTCCTGGCTGAACACGCACACCGGCCGGTTGTCGATGGTGCCGTAGCCGGTGACTACGCCGTCGCCGTAGGGTCGGTTGGCCTGCTGGCCGAAGTTGGTACTGCGGTGCCGAGCCAGCTCGTCGAGTTCGATGAATGACCCGGGGTCGAGCAGCAGGTCGATCCGCTCGCGGGCGGTCTTGCGACCCTTGGCGTGCTGGCGCGCCGCCGCGCGGGCGGACCCGGTGTGCACCGCTTCCTCGTTGCGGCGCAGCAGATCGGCGAGCTTGCCCGCAGTGGTGTGGATGTCCGGCTCCATGACGGCCGACCCTAGAGGTAGCGTCTGCGCTCGTGTGGTGCGATCTTGAGCGTCCGCCCCTGCGAGTGGACGCGCTGCGGCGGGCCCTGCTGGCGCCGGTCGGGCCCTATGCGGCGCTGGACGTCGTCGCGACTGTTCCTTCGACGAACACCGCGCTGGCTGCTGCGGCCCGGCAAGGGGCATCGGATCGTACGGTGCTGGTCGCTGAACATCAGAGCACGGGGCGTGGCCGGGCCGCGCGCAGCTGGATCGCTCCGCCCCGGTCGGGGCTGGCGTTGTCGGTGCTGCTGCGGCCCAGCGAGGTGCCGCAGGACCGCTGGAGCTGGCTTCCGCTGCTGGTAGGAGTGGTGTTGTGCCGCACTGTGAGCACCCTGGGCGAGATTCCCGTGATGCTGAAATGGCCCAATGACCTGCTGCTTGGCGCGCATCAGCGCAAGGCTGCCGGGATCCTGGCGGAGGTGATACCTGAGAGCCCCGCGGTGGTGGTCGGAGTCGGACTCAACGTCACGCTGCGGTTCGACGAACTGCCGGTGCCTACCGCCACCTCATTGGCCATCGAGCAGGCTGCCTGCACCGACCGTGACCCATTGCTAAGAGCCCTGCTGCGTGGGCTGGACGGGGAACTGCGGCAGTGGTGCCAGCACAAGGGTGACCCGATTACCTCCGGCCTGCGTGACGCCTACCGGAAACACTGCGCCACCCTGGGCGAGCGAGTCCGGGTGGAGCTGCCGGGCCAGCCCGAGCTGATCGGCACCGCGGAGAACGTCGACACCGAGGGCCGGCTGGTGGTGGTGCTGTCAGACGGGCAACGGCGGGCGCTGTCGGTCGGTGACGTGACGCATGTTCGGGTGGCCAGCGGCGCGTGATCACGCTTGTGCGCCGTAGACAATACGATCCGTTGTTTGCGCACGCACACCATCGATACTGCCGTTGTCGCAACACTGGAAATCAGGGTGGGAGCGGCGCCGCCCCGTCGTAGACGACAAGACCGTCGGCCCGAAGGCGCGCCACCTCCATCGGGCGGTGCGCATACACCCGCCTGTCGTGCGTGAGATGGAGCACCGGCAACTGTGCGGTCAGCACCGAGAAATCCGCGATCATCCGGCGGTGACAGCGCCACCACACCGACTCAGAGCAGAACACCGTGGTAGCTCGATCCTGTGCCCCGTCAAGAAGGTCCCGGACCGCGTCGAGGAAGTCCCGGGTCCGCATGTGGGCCGCGTATCCGGCGAAAGAGCGGTTGCGCAACCCGGCGTCCGGGGAGTCGGGCGGTGGCTTGCGCCAACCGCCCAACCGCTGATCCCACCGATAGCCGATGCCGTGCTCGGGTAACCAGCGGGCCATCGCATCAAGCGCCACATCGGGGTTGCGTCGGCTACCCGGAGCGGTCCGCACATCCACCAGTTCACGAATCCCGGCAGTGTGTAATAGCTCCAGCAGTCGGTCGCGGTCAGCGGTGCCGTGGCCGAAGGTGAACAGCGGCATCAGTTCAGGATGCGCGAGATTCGGCGTGGTGGTCACCGTGGCAGCGGCTCAGCCAAGCGTTGCACGAACTTTCACCGCTACGGGGCTATGTGCTGTCCGGGAAAACGCGAACGTGCGCGTGAACTCGACGTCACCGACCTCGCCGTCGAATGCACGGCCACGATGATCGGCCGCCGCGGATTATTCTGATCTGTTCGTGCTCACCAAGCATTGATCCGGGCGAGTTTGCGGCCGACCTTCAGGTAGCAGTCTCCGGATCCTCCATCGACCCTGTCCTTGAGAACCGCCGCGAGCGGTTCACGAGCGTCGTCGGCGGTTAAGATGATCTGGTTCTGCCCAGCGTCGGACTCGATCACGAGGCGCAGGCCGTTCTGCTCGGCGACGCGGCGGACATCGCCGTTGCTCTTGGCGAAGCCCAGCGCCTTGACGATCTCGTTGACGGTCTGGCCGAGATCCGGGACCGAGGGAAGATCCTCGACGTCGGCAAAGGTGCGCTTGGAGAAGTGGGCGACGAACTCATCGCGCGCCTTCATGGCCGTGTCCACGCCGTGGATCGCGGCCGTGACCTCACCCGCAAGGATTTTCTTCAGGTCCATCGGATGCAGCGACCCGGCCGCCAGCCGCTCGTTGGTAACGGCGAGTTCGGCGTCACGCCACTCGCTCAGTGCCCGGAGGTAGGGCTCGACCAGGCGATCGGAAATCGACATGATCTTGCCGAAGATCTCGCCCGCAGGGGCGGTCAGGGGAACGTAGTTGCCCTTGGATTTCGACATCTTGGCCCCGGTGCCGTCCGTACCCTCGATGAGCGAGGTCGCGACCACTAGTTCCGGGGCCTGGCCGCACACGTCCATGACCTTGCGGCACATCTGCATGTTGAGGAACTGGTCGATCCCACCGACCTCTAGGTCGGCGTTGATCTCAACCGAGTCCAGGGCCATCACCACCGAGTACAGCAACTCGGCCACCGACAGCCCCTGACCAGCGTCGAGCCGCTTGCGGAAGTCTTCGCGTTGCAGCGGCATCGAGACCGGAATCTGCGCGGTGATCTCGATCAGCCGGGGCAGCGTGACCTCGCGCAGCCAGTCGCCGTTGTGCCGGAACTGGGCTCGGGCGAAGTCGAAGAACGGCGTGACCTGCTGACGGTAGGTGCTGAGGTTGCGGGCGATGTCCTCGTCGGTGAGCGCGGGGCGCTCGTCCGAGCGACCGGAGGGATCGCCGATCTTGGCCGTGACGTCACCGACGATGAACACCACCTGATGGCCCATCCGCTGCAACCGGCTCAGGATGAGCATCGGCACCGCGTGCCCGAGGTGGACCTCGGCGCCGGTGGGGTCGATCCCGAACTTCGCGACGAACGGCCGCGACTTCGTCTCGGCCGCCATGATCCGCTGGGCCAGCGCATCGGCTGAGGGCTGAAGCTCCTGGGAGCGCTCGGCAATCAACGTGGCCTGCTCGGCCGGGGATAGGTCCGACAGGTCCAGGCCGCGCCGCTGCGTGGTCAACTCCAGCAGCTCTCGCACGGTGGCGTCGGCCGCGAGGTCCGCGCCCGCCAGCAGGGTGGTGGCGTGGTCGACGGATTGGCTGAGTCGGGTCATGGAAGCTCTCCTTTCGCGACTCCGCCGGCAGGTCAGGGCCCGGCATTGCAGGCTATCTTGGCGCGCTGTCCAACCGTAGTCGCCGCGGCTCAGCGACCGGTTGGTAGGCCGCTTGGTAGACCGGTTTGATGGACGCAGTGTCGATCGCGCGGGCTCGGGTGTCGGTCACCGGAACCTTCTTTCTGCACGGTGCCGTGTTCAGCTCCTGGTACGCGCGCCTGCCGGCGATCCAGGAACGGCTCGACCTCACGCCAGGGCAGCTGGGAATCGCCCTGTTCGGTGCCCCGGCTGGCCTGCTCGTGGCCCAGCCGGCGATCGGCGCACTGGCGGCCCGGACCGGATCGCGCCCCATCGTGGCCGCCGCCCCGCTCTACCTGGGGGCAGTCGTCCTGCCGGCGCTCGCGGTCGACACCGTGACACTGCTTGTAACTTTGGTGCTGGTGGGTGCGGCGAGCGGAGTCCTCGACATCGCGATGAACGCGCAAGGCCTCGCCGTCGAGCGGGCATCCGGAGGACACCTGTTCAACTCATTGCACGCCGCGTTCTCCTTCGGCGCGCTCGCCGGCGCGGGAGTCGCGGCCGCGGCAGCCGGCGTGACGGCGCTGCCGTTCCTCATGGCGAGCGCCCTGGTGGGCGCGGTGGGAGTCGCTGCCCTCGCACCAGGCCTGCTCCACGACCGGAACGGTATTGGTGCGCCGCTATTCGCCAAGCCGAGTCGTCGGCTCGCCGCGCTGGGTGTGATCGCGTTCTGCGCGCTGTTGGCCGAAGGGGCGGTTTTCGACTGGAGCGGCATCTACCTCGTGACGCAGATGGGCACGACCGCCGGGATCGCACCGCTCGGGCTGGCTGGTTTCTCGCTGTTCATGGGACTGGGCCGGCTCGCCGGCGACGCCGCTGCCGCCCGCACGGGCTCGACTGCGACCGCTCGCAGTGGCGCGTTGATCGCCGCGCTCGGCCTCGGTGTGGCGCTCGCGGCGGCGACGCCCATCGCGGCCGTCACCGGGTTCGCCTTGATGGGCCTGGGTCTGTCCGTCGTCTTCCCGCTCACGCTGCGCGCCTCGACGTTGGGCAGCCACACGGCGTCGGCTCCCAGCGTGGCTGCGGTCTCCACGGTCGGCTACGGCGGGCTCCTCATCGGACCGCCGGTGATCGGAGTGCTGGCCGACGCCACCGACCTGCGCGCGGCGCTCACCCTGGCCTGCCTGCTGTGCGCCGTGGCCGCTGCGCTCGCGACACATATCGGTCGCGGCACTCGAGCGGACTGAATCGCGCAGCCCGAGCGTCGCGCAGTTATTTCGCCACTTTGGGCAACCGAGGCTCAATCATCTGAGCGATTCGCAACGCCTCGGCACACGGGTCAATCGGCGGGGGACCCGCGTTTGCCAGCACGGCCACACTCACCGACAGTGAAACTGACCCGCCATCGATCAGCTGCGCGCATTGCGAACCCTTGGCGTCCACCCCGAAATGAGCACCGGCTCGACCGTTCACGGTGTTATCCATGTAGTTGACGAAATTCGGATCGTGCCGGTGAGCTTGGTACCCGGCCAGAGTGGAATTGTCGCGCTCCAGGCTCAATATGAAGGACTTACCCTGCCACCGGCAACCGACCACGCCAGCTTTGTCGAAGTTTGTCCGAGTGCCCAGTTGCACACCCAATGCGGTCAGCTCGGGGTCCGACAGGATCGTGCACATATCGACGCCGTTGGCATTGGGCACCGCGGGTGGCGCTGGCGTCTGGGTGCCCGTCTCGGCACCCGTCTGGGCAGCACAGCCAGCCGCGAGCATCACCACAATGGTTACCGCAACAGCCTCGCGCCTCACGGCGCGACCTCGACGTACCGCTGCTGCGCTCCGCCAAGCAATCCGGCGATGGGACGGCGAGTGGCGAAATCGTCGACGGCGGTGGCGTGGTTGCTTAGCTGGTAGGTATCGACGTGAAAACTGCGGCGCATGGGCGTCGATCTCCTGGTCACCGGAGGTAAGAGGACTGGCTCAGATCGTCGCCGTCATCGCGTCGGCGGGTCGTGCGGGCGGGACTCCCGGGCGCGTCCTCAAGAATGTCCGGAAAGCGGGTGCGATAGCTGGCCACGATCCGCGCGGCGGTTTCGTCGCCACCGTCCGGGACCGACTCGGTGACCAGGTCCTGTACCTGGGCGGCCAGAGTGCTGTGAGCCCGCCGCAGGCAGGTCATCAACTCTGCGGACAACCGGGCCGGGTCGCCTGCTCGGGCCCGGTCGGTGAGGGTCAGCTCGGTGGGCACACCTTGGGCGTCCACACTCACCCGAACCATTCCGTCCGCCGAGGTCTCGGTCACTGCCAACTGCGCCATCTCACGCTGGAGACCATGATAGATCTGCGCTTTTCGTTGCAGCTGTTCGGCCCACTCGATCAGGTCGTGGCCTGCCTGGCCCGGATCCATCCCGGCGAAGTCGGGACTCGGGTTGTGCATCATTGAACTCAACTTTCTACGATGGAGTGCGCCATCGCCCGCGTGAGCATGTTACGCACGTCGACGCGACCGGTTGAAAGGTCCGCACGGTCCACCACCGGCTGCGTGCCTGGCAGGGTCTGCAGAACCTCCTGCAGGCGCAGTTTCGCGCGCCGGTGTCCTTCCTGCGCCGCGCGCCGACGCCGCCGTTTTAACAATTGGCCACGCGCAATCGAGACCAAGGGGATGAGAGCGAAAAGCCCGGACCAAATCAATATGGTCAAGATGGTGTCGAGCAGCAAACGTATTTCGCCTCCACTGCCGTGGCAACACACTGTGCGGCCATGCTGAGACCCGCGCGCCGGGGACTGTACCGGCCAGCTGTGGCGCTCCCGCAGCGGTACCGTTATCGGTGGCAACGAGGAGGAGCTTTGCCCTACCCAGAAGACCTGCTGCGCGGCGACGAGCGGGTAGTGGTCCACAAGCATCCGCACTGGAAGATCATGGTGTTGCCGGTATTATCCTTGTTGATCATCGTGGGGCTGGGCTCCTACCTCGCCGCGTTGATCGCTGGGCGTTCCTGGCAGCTCTACGGGTGGACTGGGCTGGCGGTTCTCGGTGGTATCGCTTTGCTGTGGTTGACGGTGGCGCCGCTGCTGCGCTGGCGCACCACGCATTTCGTGCTCACCACCAGGCGGGTGCTGGTCCGGGAGGGGGTGTTGTCCCGCAGCGGTATCGACATCCCGATCAGCCGGATCAACTCTGTGCAGTTCCGGCATTCCTTCATCGACCGAATTCTGGGCTGCGGCACGCTGATCATCGAGTCGGCCTCCGACGAGCCGTTGGAGTTCGATGACATCCCGCAGGTCGAACGGGTGCACTCCCTGCTGTACTACGAGGTGAATCCGGAACCTGCCGCGTCATGACCGCCAGGGACGTCGGCCTACCCGACCGGTACCTGGCGTCCGGGTTGCCTGAGCGGGTGACGATCTGGGAAGTCGGGGCACGCGACGGTCTGCAGAACGAGCCGGCGGTGGTTCCCGTCGAAGTCAAGGCCGAGTTCCTGGACCGGCTGGCCGGGGCGGGGTTGCGGGTCGTCGAGGCGACTAGCTTCGCGCACCCGCAGTGGGTGCCCCAGCTGGCCGATGCCACCGAACTGCTCGCGCTGCTGACGCCCCGGGAGGGCGTGCGCTACCCCGTGCTGGTGCCCAACGAACGAGGCCTGGATCGGGCGCTGGCGGCAGGCGTCACCGAGATCGGGATCTTCGCCTCGGCCACGGACAGCTTCGCGCGACGCAATCTCAACCGTGACCTCGAGACGCAGTTCGCGATGTTCTCGCCGGTGGTGCACCGGGCTGCGGTGCAGGGCCTCGGAGTGCGTGGGTACGTCTCGATGTGCTTCGGTGATCCGTGGGAGGGCGCCGTGGCCGTTGACCAGGTCGTCGGTGTCGGGTGCAGGCTGCTCGACCTGGGTTGCAACCAGCTCTCCCTGGGCGACACCATCGGGGTGGCCACCCCAGGTCACGTCGTCGCGTTGCTGGACGGTTTCGCCCGAGCCGGCGTCGGGACCGATGCTCTCGCGGTGCACTTCCACGACACCTACGGCCAGGCGCTGTCCAACACCCTGGCCGCCCTGCGTGCCGGGGTGGGCTGCGTGGACGCCTCGGCAGGGGGGCTGGGCGGTTGCCCCTACGCCAAGTCGGCCACCGGCAACCTGGCCACCGAGGATCTGGTGTGGATGCTCAACGGGCTGGGTATCGAGCACGGAGTCGACCTCGACGCGCTGGTGCGGACCAGCCTATGGATGGCCGACCAGCTAGGCCGGCCCTCACCATCCCGGGTGGTCACGGCTGTCGGTGGCTCGTCAAGGACTACGAAGCCGTCGGAGCACCGCTCATAACGACGGCCCACCCTCCCAGGGGGCAGCGGGTGGGCCGTCGTTAGGGACTCCGGCACCGGGGTTGGTGTCGTACTTGAGAGCCGGCTACCGGTTACACGACCTCATTGAGCTTGCCTGTGGCCACGTCGAAGACAAACCCGCGGATGGAGTCCGTCTTCGGCACGAACGGGCTGGCCTTGATCCGGGCGATCGACTGCCGGACGTCCTCGTCAAGGTCAGGGAAGGCCTCGGCGGCCCACGGTGGCTTGATCCCGGTCTCGTCCTGGATGGACTTCTTGAACTGGTCGTCGGTGAAGGTGAGCATCCCGCAGTCGGTGTGGTGGATGAGGATGATCTCCTGAGTGCCGAGCAGCCGCTGGCTGATGGCCAGCGAGCGGATCTCGTCGTCGGTGATCACGCCTCCCGCGTTGCGGATGACGTGCGCCTCGCCCTCGTTGAGGCCCAGGACGCGGTAGACGTCCAAGCGGGCGTCCATGCACGCCACGACGGCGACGTGCTTGCCGGGCGGCATGGGCAGCGGCCCGGAAAAGGTCTCGGCGTAGCGGGCGTTGTTGGCGAGCAGGTCATCAGTTACGGACACGGATCCTCCTGGTGTATGGGATGAATTGGGCACCGGGGATCGGCCGCGCGGGGCGGAAAGGCCATGCGCCTACGCACGGCCTACCTACAGAACTGGTCGAAAGCGTGCTTGCGCCGGCTCGGCCAGAACTGCTCGAGGACAGCACGCCGCATGCATATATCCTTGCCTGCCGATAGCCCGGCGGGCAAGAGACGGTGAGGCTACCTAGCGACGTCGGTAGCTCGGTCAGGGCTGCAGCAGTGTTAATGCGGCGTCGTGTAGCAGTCTGTTGGATGACAGCGCTGTGCCGCCGTCGTATCGGGCGACCCCGTCGAGGTCGGTGAACTGGCCACCGGCCTGCTGCACCAACACCTGGACGGCGGCCACATCCCAGGGATTGACGATCGGTTCGGCGGCCAGATCGATCGCGCCCTCGGCGACCAGGCAGTGCTGCCAGAAGTCGCCGAAGGCGCGGCTCTCCCAGGTGGCGTCCACCAGTGAAAGGTAGGACTCTCGGCTGCGGTGCTGCGTCCAACTGCCGAGGTCGGTCGTGGAAAGGTAGGCATCGGCGAGGTCACCGACACCGGAGACCGTGATCGTCCGGCTGGTCCCGTCCGGGTCCTTGGTGTGGGCACCCGCCCCGGTGGCGGCCCACCAGCGCCGCCGCAGCGCCGGCGCGCTGATCACCCCAACCACCGGCTCGCCATCCTCGACGAGTGCGATGAGAGTAGCCCAGACCGGCACACCGCGCAGGAAGTTCTTCGTCCCGTCGATCGGATCCAGCAGCCAGGCCCGACCGGCATCAGCACCCGGTCCGCCGCGCTCCTCGCCGACCACCGCGTCTAACGGCCGGTGGACCCGCAGCACCGCGCGGATTGCGTCCTCGACGGCGAGGTCAGCGTCAGTGACAGGGGTCCGATCTGGTTTGCGGTCCACGCGCAAATCCGCTGCGCCCGCTCGGTCCAGCGTGATCCGGTCCGCGGTATCGGCCAGGGTCAGGGCAAGGGCGAGGTCACAGGTGTTCATAGCAGCACAGGCTGCCACGTCGCTCTAGTCTGATGGCGTGTCCACTGTGCTGCTCGTCGAAGACGACACCGGCATCGCCGTGCCGCTGTCTCGCGCCTTACAGCGCGAGGGGCACGAAGTGCTGGTAGTCGGTGACGGCCACACCGCGCTGGCCCGCGTCAACGACGAGGACGTCGACCTGCTGGTGCTCGACCTCGGGCTGCCGGGGATGGATGGTCTGGATGTCTGCCGTCGGCTGCGCCGGGTACGCCCGGACGTCCCGGTGCTGATGCTCACTGCCCGAACCGATGAGGTGGACTTCGTCGTCGGGCTCGATGCCGGCGCCGACGACTACGTTGCCAAGCCCTTCCGGCTGGCCGAGCTGCTCGCCAGAGTGCGCGCTCTGCTGCGCCGTAGCGTGCCCGACGCGCTGGAGGTGGGTGGGGTGCGGATGGACCTCGCCGGCCGCCGGGTGCTCATCGACGGTACTGAGATCGGGTTGGCGAACAAGGAGTTCGAGCTGCTGCGGGTGCTGCTGTCCCGGTCTGGTCAGGTGGTCAGCCGGGAGGAGATCCTGCGTGAGGTGTGGAAGGGCTTGGAACTCAAGAACACCAAAACGTTGGACATGCACATGTCATGGCTACGTCGCAAGATCGGGAGCAGTCGAATCGCCACTGTCCGGGGTGTCGGGTTCCGCTTCGATGCGCTGTAGAGCTGTTCCGTAACCGGCGTAGCGTTTCGTCGTGCGGTGGAGGATCCTGCAGTCCACGTTGATCGCGGTGGCGATCACCGGACTGGTGCTGGGTGGCCCGCTGGCGTTCGCCTCCTGGCGCTTGGTCGAACACGCCACTCGGGCGAACCTGCTGGCCCGATTGGCGCAGGTGGCGGTCCGGCTGGACGATCAGAGTTCGGCGGTGACCCTGAATCCGTCGGCACGCCTGGGCTCGATCGCCCGAGCCCTTCCCCCCGGCGGGCAGCTGGTGGTGGACTCACCCCGAACCGGCCACTCGGTGATCGGTGCCGACCCGGGTCCCGGCGCGGTGATCGAGTCGCTGTCGCTAGGGCAGCGCGGCACCGTCCGGCTGGCGGTACCCGGCGGCGGGATGCGGAGCGATCAGCTACGAGCGGTCGCGGTGGTGGCCCTCCTCATGGGGCTGTCGGTGGGAATCGGAGCCGCCGTCGCCACCGTCACCGCGCGGCGGTTGGTGGGGCCGCTGGAGGATGTCGCGGATCAGGCCACCCGGCTGGGGATGGGGGATTTCCGCCCGGCGCCGGCCAGGCACGGCATCCCGGAGCTCGATCGGGTCGCGGAGCTGCTGAACAGCTCGGCAGCGGCGCTGGCCGAACTCATCGCCCGTGAGCGCGACCTTGTCGGCGACGTGTCACATCAGCTCCGCAGCCGGCTGACCGCGCTGCTGCTACGACTCGATGAGCTGGCCGCCCACCCTGATCCTGTTACCGCAGCGGAGGCCGAGGCGGCGCTGGAGCAAGCCGAGCGGCTCGGTGCGGTGCTCGATGATCTGTTGCGAGCCACCGAGGAGGCCCGAGCCGCCACCGCCGAGCCGGTGGAGCTGGCCGAACTGCTCGGCGAGGTGGTCGCCGACTGGCAGCCGCAGGCCGACGCTGACCGGCGGCCGCTGCGGCTGCGGGTAGCCGACGCGTTGGTCGCCCGGGTCACCCCTGGTCGGCTGCGCGAGGCGCTCGGAGTGCTGATCGACAACGCGCTGCGCCACGGTGCAGGCGTGGTGACGCTGTCCGCGCGGTGGACCGGGGTGGCACCAGATCGGATGGTCGTGGTGGAGGTCACCGACGGCGGCGAGGGGGTGCCCGAGGACCTGGCCGCACGCGTCTTCGACCGGGGGATCTCGGGTGCGTCCTCGACCGGCGTCGGTCTGGCGCTGGCCAGGGCATTGGTCGAGGCCGACGGTGGACGCCTCGAGCTCAGTTCGGCGCGGCCAGCCAGATTCGCCGTCTACCTGCGGGTACCACGAGGCGAGGAGCCGCCCGGGCCCACCCGGTCGGGTACCGGCGTGGTGCGTTGACTCAGCCGACCTGCACCTGGCGGCGCACGTTCTGGTCGGGGAAGACGTACCGACGAAAGGCCCACCACCGGAAGACCATAGCCAGCAGCGTTCCGATCACGTTGGCGCTGGCGAAGTCGGCGGCCTCCTGGGCGAGCAGGCTGACCGCCGGGACCTGCAGGTCCAGCACGTATCGCGAGATCCACAGTGGCGCGGCGTTGAGCACCAGTCCGATGCCACAGACCAGGAAGAACAACGAGGCCTCGAGGCGCCGTTCCCGGCCGCCCCGGGTGCGGAAGGACCACTCCCGGTTCAGTACATAGGACACGATCGTCGCCACCAGCACCGCAACGATCTTGGCGGTGACCGGCTTGGGCTCCAGCACCGTCGTCTTCAGCAGCGTGAACAGGGTGATATCGACGACGTAGGTGATCCCACCGACGAGGGCGAACTTCACCAGCTCGCGGTGCCGGACAGCGATATCACGGTAGGGCTGCGGGATCCGGATGAGCACGGCGTCGACCAGAGACACGGCCGCAGTGTACGGACCGTATGCACCAGTTCGTGCACCCAGCACCACCCACTGGCGTCAGCTCTGAGGCTCCCGAACTCAACCACAGTGCTGTGTGAGGTCGGGTACGACAGCTCTGCTGTGGAGTTCGGGAACGCCGACGGCTGGTCGGGAACGCGGCAACTCCCGATAAGATCACCAGCTAGTGGACCTCCGTACCGGTTTTCCTGTCGTCGGCATGGTGGGTGCCGGGCAGCTAGCCCGAATGACCCACCAGGCCGCTGTGGCGCTCGGGCAATCCCTGCGGGTGCTGGCCGCCAATCCGGACGAGCCGGCGGCGCTGGTGGCCTCCGATGTGGTCCTTGGCCGGCACGATGATCTGGCCACACTGCGCCGGTTCGCCGCGAGCTGCGACGTGCTGACCTTCGACCATGAGCACGTCCCTACCGAGCACCTGCGGGCGCTGGTCGCCGAGGGGGTACGGGTGTACCCGGGGCCGGACGCGCTGCGCCATGCCCAGGACAAGCTGCTGATGCGTCGGGCGCTGGCTGGGCTGGGGGTGCCGATCCCACCGTTTTGCGAGGTGACCCAGCCGCAGGACGCGGTGTCTTTCGGTGCCGAGCACGGCTGGCCGTGCGTACTGAAGGCGGTCCGCGGCGGCTATGACGGGCGGGGTTTGTGGATGCTCAATACCCCCACCGGCGCGCGGCGGGTGGTGGCCGAGCTGCTTGCCGCGGGTACGCCGTTGCTGGTCGAGCAATGCGTGGCGATGCGCAGGGAACTCGCCGTGCTGGTAGCCCGCTCGCCATTCGGGCAGGGCGCAGTGTGGCCGGTGGTACAGACGGTGCAGCGGGAGGGGATCTGTGTGGAGGTGCTCGCCCCGGCACCCGGCTTGGACGCAGAACTCGCGCAAGCCAGCCAGCAGCTGGCCCTGCGGTTGGCGGCGACGCTAGAAGTGGTCGGCGTGCTGGCCGTCGAGCTGTTCGACACACCTTCTGGCCAGTTACTGGTCAATGAGTTGGCGATGCGGCCGCACAACAGCGGGCACTGGACCATTGAGGGCGCCGCGACTTCGCAGTTCGAGCAGCACCTGCGCGCGGTGCTGGACTACCCGTTAGGGTCCACCGCACCGCGCGCCCCGGCCTGTGCGATGGCCAACGTGCTGGGCGCCGATATCGCGCCGATGATGGGTATGGATGAGCGACTGCACCACGTGATGGCTCGTTACCCGCAGGCGAAGGTGCACCTGTATGCGAAGTCGGAGCGACCCAGGCGCAAGATCGGGCACGTCACGGTTCTGGGCGAGGCGTCGACGCCGGTGCGCAATATGGCGATCGCTTCGGCAGCCTTCCTGGCCACCGGGGCCTGGCCGGACGGGCACGCGGTGCACGGACAGGAGACGGCGTGAGTCTGGTCGGTGTGATCATGGGCAGTGACTCGGATTGGCCGGTGATGCGCGCTGCCGCCCAGACCCTCGACGAATTCGGGGTGGCCCATGAAGTCTCGGTGGTCTCCGCGCACCGCACTCCCGCGCGGATGCTCGACTATGCTCGCGACGCCGCAGGCCGAGGGCTGAAGGTGATCATCGCAGGGGCTGGCGGGGCGGCGCACCTACCCGGGATGGTGGCCTCGGCGACAGTGCTGCCGGTGATCGGGGTACCGATACCGCTGGCACACCTCGACGGCCTGGACTCGCTGCTGTCCATCGTGCAGATGCCCGCCGGTGTCCCAGTAGCGACCGTGTCGATCGGCGGCGCGCGCAACGCCGGCCTGCTAGCGGTCCGCATTCTCGCTGGCTCCGACCTCACGCTAGCCGGACGAATCTCAGCCTTCCAGCAGGAGCTAGCCCAGCGGGTGCTCGACTCCGACGCCGTCCTCCGTGCCGCGCCGGACTGACGCCGCCAGGCGCGTTCTGGATGCAGACTGCAGTAAACGGGTGCCTAATTAGCGCAGTCTGCATCCAGAACGCGTTGAGGGAGGAGGCGCTCGTGAATCCGGAGTTCGGCTTGTATCAGTTGGGGGTGGAGCATGACGCGCTGAGGGAGGCGGTGCGGGCTTTGGCCGAAAAGGAAATCGCGCCGTACGCGGCGGAGGTGGACGAGCTCGAGCGGTATCCGCGGGAGGCCCAGGCTGCGCTGGTGCGCGCAGGTTTCCACGCGGTCCACGTCCCCGAGGCCTACGGCGGCCAGGGCGCGGACTCGGTCGCGACCTGCATCGTGATCGAGGAGGTGGCGCGGGTGTGCGCGTCGTCCTCGCTGATCCCCGCGGTGAATAAGCTGGGCACGATGAGCCTGTTGCTGGCAGGCTCCGACCAGCTGCGCGAGCAGGTGCTGGCGTCGCTGGCCGCGGGGTCGATGGCCTCCTACGCGCTGTCCGAGCGGGAGGCGGGAAGTGATGCCGCGGCGATGCGGACCCGGGCGCAGCGTGATGGCAACCATTGGGTGCTCAACGGCACAAAGTGCTGGATCACCAACGCCGGCCAATCGGCCTGGTACACCGTGATGGCGGTAACCGACCCGGCTAAGGGCGCAGGTGGAATCAGCGCCTTCGTCGTTCACAAAGACGACCCAGGATTATCGGTTGGACCCAAAGAGCGCAAGTTGGGAATCAGGGGGAGCCCGACCCGCGAAATCTACTTCGAGGATTGCACAATCCCGGCCGACCGGATAATCGGCGAGCCCGGCACCGGGTTCAAGACAGCCCTGCAGGCCTTAGACCACACTCGCCCGACAATCGGAGCGCAGGCCGTCGGAATCGCGCAGGGCGCGGTGGACGCCTCGATCGACTACGTCAAGCAACGCAAGCAGTTCGGCAAGCCGATCGCCGATTTTCAGGGCATCCAATTCATGCTGGCCGACATGGCGATGAAGACCGAGGCGGCCCGGCAGCTCGTTTACATCGCCGCGGCGCGTGCCGAGCGCGGTGCGGGAAAGTTGGGGTTCATCTCCTCAGCGTCGAAATGTTTCGCCTCAGACGTGGCAATGGAAGTGACGACCGACGCGGTGCAGCTCTTCGGTGGCTACGGCTACACTCGGGACTTCCCAGTCGAGCGGATGATGCGCGACGCGAAGATCACCCAGATCTATGAGGGAACCAACCAGATCCAGCGCCTGGTGATGGCTCGCGCCGTGCTCAGCGAGTAAGTTGCGGGAGTAAAGGGAGTGGGCAGCCGTAATCATCGTCTGCCTTCACCACGGTGGCCAGGACCCCTAACGATGCGCCCCGGCTACCGACTGGCCCTCAGTGACTACCACCGCCACCGCTGCTGCTGCCGCCGGACCCACTGCCGCCGGAGCCGGAGCCGCCGGAGCCGGAGCCGCTGCCGCCGGAGCCGCTGCCGCCGGAGCCGCTGCCGCTGGACACGCCGCCGGCGCCTGGCCCACTGCCTTTCCCGCCGCCAGTACCAGTACCAGTACCAGTACCAGTACCAGTACCAGTACCAGTACCGGTGCCGGCACCGGTGCCCTTTCCGGATCCCGGGCCTTTCCCGAGGCCTGACGGGATACCGCCACCTAACTGGCTGTCGGTGCCGGAATTCGCATAGGGCGTCGTATGGTGGACCCGGGGGGGATTGGCTGGTTGCACGGCGACTACGTCGCTACTCCGACTTGGTTGGCTTGGTTGGACAACCTGTGGTGCCGGGGCCGGCTGCGCTACCACCGGGACTGCGGACGTACGGTGAACCGCAGTCTGATCACTGAGCAGGGCTACTCCTCCGCGCGTTGGCCCGTGGTCGGCGTTTGCTGGTGCACTCGGCTGGACCGTGAGCTGGTCACCGACCGGACCAGGATCGCCACTTGCGACTGCGGTACCAGCGTTGCTACTCGCGGGAGGATGCGCCGTCGATTCGGTGGACGTACCCGATGGGAGAAGCGGGAATGCGACGATCCCTACGACGAGTGCAGCAGCGGAAACTAATCCACCGACCACCCAGTCAGTACGGTGTTGCGACGGGGGTCGCCCAGGTTGTCTAACGTTTCGTCGGGTGCGCCGAATTGCTTGGCCTGGACCAACCGGCTGCCTGTCTTGGGCGCGCGGTGGCGGCAGTGCTGGTTCGAGTGGTCTGGCGTTGTTCCGGGGGCGCCTCAGTGGTTGCCCTGGACCGATGTCGTGTATGTCGGCTGTAGGCACGGGTACGGGTGGTAGCGCACGCGCAGGTGGTAGCGCCGGCACAGCCGGTGGCACGGGTGCGGCCGGCAGCGCACGCGCAGTCGGTACCGCGGGTGCAGGCGGTGGCACGGGTGCGGCCGGCAGCGCAGCCGGTACCGCAGGTGCAGGCGGTACCGCGAGTGCAGGCGCTACCGCGGGTGCAGGCGGTGGCACGGCCGGCGCGGGCAACGGCGGTGCGACGTTCTGCTGACGTCGCCGGAGTGGTTGATTTGTAAAAACTTCTGGGCCCTCGGGCGTGCACGGCTGCGGCGCCGCCGGTCCGAGTTGTTCGGCGTTTCCCCGGGCTCTCCGACCTGGTTGACCTCGCCAAAATCCGTGCGTCACCGGCCGGCGGGATCGGCGGCCATGCGCGCTTCTATTTCTCGGAATTGGGTCTGGCATGCTGGGCTCCGGCTAGCTCAGTGACGCTCTTGCGAAAGCAGGCCGTGCCGTCGGCGCAACCTGGTAAGCGGCTTGCAAAGGTGCGATATCAGCGAGCCCAGTAACCCCGTGAGTGCCGCAGGTCGCGCACTCAGGCGAGTAGGGAACAGCTGCTGAGAAGGTCCGCTGAGCTCGTGCGTCGTACATGACCAGTTTCGGGGTAACTTCTTTTTGTGCCGACGCGGCTGTGAAAGTCCGCGCGGTTTCCGCAACCTGTATCGACGCCACCACGCCATTCAAAAATATAACCGAGGGTCTGGCCTCTTCGGTGCCGTAACCGTGATTTCGTTCGTACTCCTGCAGCTCTGGTGGTGCTAAATCGTATGCCGCACGTTGCGGATGAATGAAACCCCGACACTCAAGACAGCCGGCTCCCGGTGCAACAATCTGGACTTGCCCCCCGAGTTTTGCATTGAGACTGTCGGTCCCGAGTCTGGCGCCGGTGCCCGCATCGATGAGGGGGATGAGGTAGCGAATCGATAAATGGTTCAATGAGAGACGAGCACCGTGCGTGTCGACGCAGCCGAGGAGCAAGTCCGCTGCTTTGGCGTGGTCAAGAGCTGCACTGTCAAGGAGCGGCGCTGCCACAGCTGTCACCGTGACGCCAGGCGCCAGGCGCTTGATGAGGTCACGGAAGACGTCCACCTTGTACTGTCCGACGTCGTGTGGCCCAGCGCCGATGAGGCGGTTGAGATTGCTCAACTCGATACGGTCAGGATCAATGAGAATCAGGTGGCCGACGCCGAGGTAGGCGAGTTCCAAGGCAACGAACGAACCAAGACCGCCAAGGCCGACGACAGCCACTCGTGCTTTTGAGAGGGCCTCCTGGGTGGGCCCCCCGAGCAGGGGCAGCTGGCGGTCATGACGTGCATCTTGCGGGAGCACCGATGCAGCTGCGGAACTAGAGGCTGGGAAGTAGTGTAAGACTGGTGAATCTTCGGAGAAGCTACCCACGATAGTCACTTGCTGCACCGGCCGAATCGCCGAGATGGTGCGCTGATAGTAATGGGCGTCTAAGCTGTTTTGTCCGACGACCATCGTAGCGTGGTAGAACGGTTCGGGTAGCATTGATGCGAGCCGGGGCATTTTCATCCGGTCGTTGGACCAGTCAATGCTACTGAACGTTGTTTGAGAAGCCGAATCAAAGGGGTGTGAGTGGACCTCGATGAGACTCCAGCCTTCTCGTCGACACCGAGTCAGCGCGGTCGCGACGAACTGGCCGTTGGGACTTATTGCTGAAGGCGACTGATGATCTAGATCCGGCGAGTGGGCCCGAAGCAGCTCATGCCCTACCAATCGTATCCTGCTCGCTGACACGTTCGGCGCGGCGAGGATGAACGCCATCTGCTCATCCCCGGTCCCGCGTCCCGGCTTGTCATTAGCAGACAGAAGGTGACTGCGGAGCTCCGACCACAAGGTGGAACTGAGTACGATATCATCCACCTCGCGCGCCATTATTGCGCTCCGCTCA
>JBHEMR010000084.1:0-11757 GCA_046262495.1 Pseudonocardiaceae bacterium
TGAGTGCTCCGGTGAGATGGTCCGCGACGGCGGGCACCGAGAATGGGTCGAGGACGAACACGAGGCCCTGCGCGTCATCGAGGAACGGCAGTTCGCTGTGCTGCTCGCGGCTGCTGAAGAACTCGCCGGCCGCGTCGAATAAGTGCAGTAGCGCCTTGCATCGCGCCGCCGTGAGCAACAGGGTAATTCCCGCCGGTGGTCGGTCGGCCTCGGTCTTGGCCGTCTGCACCCCGGACTCCACCATCGTGGTGGCGGCCCGGAGGGTGTCGTCACTTTCCGGCCCAACCGGGTGCAGCGATCCGCCGGCGGCATTGAGATGCCGGACAAGCGCGACCATGCCGGCCCGCAGCAGCCTGGTTTTGCCGGCCGAGGCGGGCCCGAACACCGGAACCAGCACGTCGGTCAGCACGGCCGCGCCGGCGCGCAACGGGCGGTCGCATTTCTGGCACGCAGCCACCAGCCCGGCGGCGGCTTGCAGGACGGTGGTCGGCAGCAGCGCCCCGCACTCGCACCGACGGACGAAAGCACCGAGCCGGCCCGCCCTGATGTCGCGGTGGGTCAGCCCGCACCCACAGCGGTAGGCCGGCAGCCGGTTGCGGTAATTGCAGCCTGAATAGTGGCAAGTGGCCTTGGCGCCGCGCAGCGCGCGAATGCTCAAGTCGACCCCGCGCAGCAGACCGACGACGAGCAGCCAACCGAGCCACGCGACAGTGAGCACAATCCCGACCAGACCATAGACTGCGATGCAGCCCACGGTGGCGCCCGCCGTCAACGCGATGGCTCCCAGCAACGGCAGCAACAGCAGTGGCCAGAGCACGAGCACCGCCGGCTTCTCGCGCACGAACTCGGTCATCAACGCCCACATCGACACGAGCGCGCGTACGGTGCGCCCCAGCGCCGCACCAAGGTCAGCTCGGCTCTGCGCGAACAGGTAGCTCGGCCATGCGCTGTCGCGCTCAAAGTTTGACTTAACGCTCGGCAACCGCTTGCGGAGATCGAACGGGGTGACGGTCGGGGCTGCCGAGCCGTCCAATCCCAGCAGCACGCCGGTCAACACCACGATTACCAGCAGCATGCCGATGCCGCCCGCGCCGACCGTCACAAAGGGCCAGGCGGGGCCGAGCACGTAGACGAAGGCGTAGTAGCAGGCAGCGCTGTACAAGGCGATAGCGAGGACCGCGCCGATGATCGCAGGCACGGCTCACTCGCCCCGTTTCCGGATCTGTGTATCAAATCTCACGCTGGATCGACGGCGCAAGGTCCAGCGGCGGGGTTTGAGCTCGGACACCCACTCCCACCACGGCTGCCCTAGGCCACCCGGGTAGCTGCGCTCGACCGCGTTCCGAACATCTTTAGGCATTGCGGCGACGAGTTGTCCGAGGTGGTGAAGCAGGACGCTGCAGGCGGTCTGTTGCTGCTCAGTCGTCGGCTTGCCGGTGGCAAGAACGAAGGAGAACGCGACAGCCCGGCACTCGTCGGGCGTTGGGGTGCCGGCGTCGCGCGGCCATCTGACCTTGAGTACCTCATAGATCGGGATCGCCACCTCGTCCGAGCAGACTTCTAGAAAAGCGAGCGCGGTATCGGGGGGCGTGGCAAGCAGGCTGTCGACGACGATCGGCATTCTGACCTCGAATAACGAATCAACCGGTGCGGTCACACAATTGTCGTCGGTGGAAAAGGACTGCGCTTGCCCAAGCTCATGGCCGACGCGCAGCACTGCGTCGTGGCTCATGCGCAGCTCAGCGAACCGCGGCGGTAACTGCTGACCTTGCTCGCAAAGCTGGATGATTGTCCATAGACCTTCCGCCGACAGGGCCTCTTCTGCCTCGAGCACCGCGCAGAGCCGAGACCCGACCTCGGATGAAATTCTTTGGCTGCTCTCCACAAGACTCGCCAGGAATGTGGCTGCCGCGGCTACTCCGGGACTTCGCGGGCCGAAGGTGATGTCCCAGGCCACTGTGCTTGGATGCTTGTCGCCGACCATCCGCGCGAATGCCCACTTCTGCACATCCCGCACAAGCTGATTGCGCCTTGAGGCATCGAGATGCTGACAGGCCACGGACATCAGCTCGGTGTCCAGTTCGTCGGCCGGGTCGCAGGCCTCTTGCCACAACGGTCGCCACCAGCGCGCGCGGATCGCCGTCACCGCGTGGGCCCGCTGCACACCTGCCAAGCAGCTCCGCAGTACATCGCGTACCCAATCGAGCGCCTCGGGCGGCGCGGGCCACCTCGCAGGTTCGAGGCCGGGATCGGATTGCTGGACCCACCACGCAGCGAATACGTAGGCGCTGCTGCGGAAGTTGGCGGTGACAGGCCGGACGGCGTGTCGGTTGGCCACGGTGAGCAACAGCGGCACCTGATCCGGACGCGCGCCGCGCAGGGCCGCCTCGAGTTCGGCGCGACCGTGCTCCTGGTCCTCGTCCGGACTATCCAGGAGTGGCAGCGGTGCGAGCGCGGTAAGCATGCGCAGTGCGGACACGCCATCGGCTGCGGCCAGTGCCTCGCCGATCTCGGCGGTCAGCAGCCCGCGACGGATCTGGGCAGCCGCCGCCCAGCCGCGCGAACCCGCGGCGGCGGCCAGAGTGCGCAGCACGGACGCGGCCGGGGCCGCCTCCAACACCGCCGCCAGTACCGAATCGCGAGCGATCCTCATCGCTTCCGCGGGCGCGGTCAGCAACCAATCGGCCGCCTGCTGCGCTTGGCTCTGTCCAGTCAGCCGCTCACCGGCCGCTACCACCACCGCGACGAGGCGATCAGCGTCGGTCGGCTGGACCTGCGCGTCAGTCGCATCAGTACCGTCTGCGTAAGCCCTCGCAAACTGACCCGCGAGCTCGACTGCGTCCACCACGTCGTAGGGATCCTTGGTCAGCCAGCGGGCGACCCAGAAGCGCGCGGCGTCGGTGACCTCCACATCGGTGTAGCGACCCCGGCTGAGGTCGAAGACAGCGAGCCCGCTGCCTGGCTCGGTGTCCGCCCACCGCCCAGCCCATTCCGGGTGCAGCGCGATGATGTCGTGCTGACCGTACTGGGCGTCTGCCACGAAGACCTTGAAGCTGACTTGCAGTGCCTCAGGCCGGGGTAGCAGCAGGGTCGCCGCGGCGACCCAGCACGCGGCTTCCTCGGGGTCGGTGCTCACGAGCACCACGGTGCGCCGGTGCTCGGGGTCGGCGAGGTGGTGGATCGCTGAGACCAGTGCGGTAAGCCGTGCCTGGCCGCCTGCGGAGTCGCGCACCCGGTCGCGGACGGTCTCGACGTCGAGTGGTCCCGGTGGTGGGTGGGCTTCCAGCGTGTCAAGCTCGACGCCCGGGGCAGGCGCTACGGCCCACCATGGTGCGCCCCACAGCTGCGCGGGCCGCACCGCCCCGTAGTCCGCGGGATTCCGGGTGACGACTGCGTGGGTGAACTGGTTGCCCTCCCGCGTGCCGTTGGCCTCCTGGCCCACGTAGCGCCCCGCCGCGGTCGCGAACACGCCCCCCTCAGCGGTGTGCGCCAGCGACGGCGGGTAGTCGCAGACCGGCCTGCGCTGCCGCATCCACCTCACCGGAGGTTCGTAGAGCGCCGTACGTTGCACCAGCGGCATGGCCTCGGTGGTGACTCCGGGCGATGCGGCCTGGAACTGGAAACCTGCCCCGCCCTGCAGACCTTGCCCCGGCCGGCAGTCGGTGTAGTAGAGCGAGCCGAACCCGCCGCTCACGCTCGGCTCCGGCCGATCACGCCAAAGCCGCTGAGCAACCACAGCAGTGGCTCCTCGACGCGGAAGGGTTGCACACCGCCCGGGTCGACCTCTTTAGCCGCGTAGTCGGGAGCCGCGCCGAGGGCCGACACCGCGAAATAGCGGAAGGTCGCGTAGTTGTGCATGAGATGCGCGTCAATATCGTCCGCACCGTAATCGTGCAACATGGCCCGCACGTGCTCATGGGTGTCCTGGCCCGCCGTCTCAGCGTAGCCCGGCAGCGCCGCTGGCTTCACCAGTAGCGGGTGGTTTCCACCCAGCACCGGGAAGAAGGCGTCCATTTTCGCGAACACGACGGCCAGTGGCACCTTGACGCGCCTGCTCGCCTTGACCTGATGCGATACCCGCAGCAGCTCGGTGATTCGGTTGAGCACATCCAGCGGCGGTTCGGCCTCACGGATGGCAGACGCGGGAACGTCGATGCGGTTCATCGCTCCGGGCAGCTGCCACGGGTCGAGCAGCAGGACCAACCCGTTCGCCACACCAAGGTAGGCCTGCGTGTGCACCCGGTCTTGCGTCGTGAGGTCCTCACCGGCGGTGTCGTAGAAGGAGACCACCGTCGTGCCGAAGGTTTCCAAGCCGAGTCTGCGCTTCGGCTGCCGCCATTCGATCACGACCGGCGCGCGCAGCCCGTTGAGTGGCCCAGCCGTTTGTTCGAACAGCCTTCCGTGCCGGAAAAGCTGGTCTTCGTAGTCTTCTAGCCATTGCCGTGGCGACCCGACGCCGCCCTGCTGATCCCCGCTCAGCCGGATGTCGGCCTGAAACCGTCGCCGCACCGTCGTGTGAAGCTCGTGGTGCAGCACCGATAGGTAGACAGTCTTGCCCGCCCCCTTGCCGCCGACCATCCCGACAAGGGGGCTGCGGCTCTCCGCGAAAATCGACGACAGCGGTGTGTGGCAGGCCGGGCAGGCACGTACGCCGGTGCGGCCGCCGCAGTGCGGACACGCTGCCATGCGGGCCCTGCTGAGTGGACGGCCGAGCATGCCGCGCGACTCTGGGACGAAAGTCGGGTATGCCGCCGTTCGGACATTCGTCAGCTGCTGGCGACGCTCGTCCTCCCGCTTCGCGCACCTCGGGCGGCCCGGCACGCCACGTCCGAGGCACTGGTAGGCCAGCTTGCCTTGGTTGATGAGGTGGTAGCAGTACGGGCAGGCGACGGTGGCCATCTCAGGACACCTTCAACTGGCCGACTGGCGGATCGACGAGGAGGGCGGGTGCGGGCTCGGCAAGAAAGCACCGCAACCAGTACGGCTTGGTCAACCGCGGGACGGGCACCTTCAGCACCACCGGCACCGCGGGGTCGATCACGACCGGCTGCCGAAGCAGCTCCAGTCCTGACTCAGGCGATAGCGGCATGGCGTGTCCAGCCGCGGCCACGATGATTACGGTGACACCGGAGATAGGCGCTGCACCGGAGAGCGTCACGACGCACGTCACACCGCTGAAGAGGTGGTAGCCGCGGCGGCGCAGCTGGTAAGTCAGCGGTGGGGGGCGCTCCTCGACCACCACTGACATCATGTCCGAGCGGCTTTCCCCGCTTTCGCCGAGCATGACGGCGCCCACCTCGACGCGCGAGGCCCCCAGGAAGCCGCGAAGCTGGCAGCCGCCCTCGTCGCGGTATTGCTGCAAGGTGATGCGACGCCTGCCACCAGTCCAGCGCACATCGGCTGCGCTCACCTCGTCTGGCCACAGCCACGTCACACGGACATCGTCGCCGAACCGCTGAGCCCGCAGCCGGCGCACCGGATCCGCGCGGGCCACCACGGCGTCCTGCCCGCGGACCGCGCCGTCAGCACCGAGGGTGAACGGCACGCAGTAGGAACGACCGGGCGGCACCCGCGCGACGAGTGTCCTGGACTCGCCCTTCGCGGTGCGCGTGCCATCGAGCTCGATGCCGTAGCTCGCCAGCTCCGCCAGCGCCACCATCTGGCCGTATTCCCACGGGCATGGCTGCGGCGAACTCCGGACGACGATCTCGCTGCCGGGGCGCTGCGACCAGGACAGGCGTGCCATCAGGCCCGCACCGGTGGTGGGCATCGCGGTCAGGGTGACAGGCCGCGCCTCCGGGCGGGTCGCGCCGCGCACGACCACGGGCGCGGAACGCAGCGCACCGCTACCGCCTGGATGCGGATAGCAGGCGACCAGCGTGTAGAAGTACTGAACGCCGTCTACGGCTGTCTCGTCGCAGAACGCGCGGTTGCAGTCAACGGCCACCGGCTCGCCCCGGTCCGTTGGGACGCCCACGGTGCGGTGGACCTCGACGGCTGCGACGTCGGGATGAATCCGCCAGCGTCCGGCGACGACGTTGCTGCCCCCCTCGACGACCACGTCGGTGACGGGAGGAACGATCTGTGCCGTGGCGCAGGCGGGGCGCGACCACTGCCCGCCCGCGGTGCGCGCGAACACCGCGTAGTGCACTCGCCGCCCGACCGGAGGCGCCTCGTCAGCGGTCGAGTGCCCGGATCGAATCGGGATCTCGCGGCCGTCGTCAGCGCTGGCAGGTTCGCGGTCCTGCCTGCGGACCACCCGGAAGGTGGTCGCGTCGCTGTGATCAGGCATCGGGCGCCAGGCGATGTGGACGCCGCAACCGTCGGCGTCTGCGGTGACAGCGACGACCGGCGCGGAAGGCACCGTCTTAAGTTGTTCGGTCAACTCTGGCAGGTCGCAGGCTAACCGCAGCGCCTCCCGCAGCCGTGCCCGCGCCTGCTCGTCGCGTCCGGTGCGCAGGTCCTCCGTGGCGGCTCGGCGCAGGCTTTCCACCTGCTCGCGTTGACGCTGCACGGCCTCGCGCGCGGTCTCACCCTGCGGGCCGGCAAGGGTGGTCGTGAGCTGTTGCGCGGCGGCCAGTTTTCCCGCCGCCAGCAGGTGGGTGACGGCCGCAAGCGAGTCTCGGCGGACACCGGGTTCCGCGATAACGCTCACGGCGATCCGACCCGCGTCGGGACCATGCAGTCCGCGGCGGGTCAGCAAGGTGAACAGCGTGCGGGGCTGGGCGCCATCGGCACGCTTGTCCCGTAACTCCTGCAGCAGGTGGAACAGGGCGAGCGCGGTGAGGTCTGCACCACCGTTGGCCTCACTGACCAGGATGCCCACGGCTTCCCGGTTCGCGCGGGTCGCCGGGTTGTCCGGCGCTTTGTCCAGATCCCTTCCGCGCTTCTCGGCGACCTGCTTCGACAGCGCCGCGTCCCGGTCGGCCGGCAACGGGGTCACGGTGAACCCGCTGAGCAGCCCGAAGGTGGACAGATCGGGGAACAGCAGCCGCGGGATGCTGTCGACACCTGCGGCGAGGAGCTTGGTGTTCAGGCTCTCAAGCCTGCCGCGCATCCCGGCGGTCGTCGGAAGCTCGACCGGTTCGACGATCTGCAGTCCCGCGGTCATGCAGGCTTCGTCAATCTCGGCATCCCCGAGAGTGGGATGGGCGGCGGCCGCCGCTCGCAGCTGGTGGTGCGTGATCACACCGAGCTCACCGTGGCTGGAGTCCAGCAGCGCGGCTAAGTCGTCGATGTTCGACCCGAGTCGCTCGTGGCGGACCGCTTCTCGGGCCCGCCACCACTGCGGGCTCGTAAGATCCGCACTCCCACCGCGCTGGAGCTCCTCGTGCTTGCGCAGCAACTGCTGGCACACCAAGCCGGTCGGCCCGGCCTTCATCGCCGCTTTGTTCCACAACCGGACCACGCTTTCGATTCGCCCGCGCAGCGCGGCGGAATCCATGGTCAGGTCGACCGCGTAGCGCGTCAGCAGATCGTCGGGAAGGTGCGGCAGCCGTTTGCGCAACGGCTTGAGCACCTGGTCCTCGTAGGCCCGAGGATCAAAGCCGACCACCTGCGTCAACTCGAGATCGAGATCTTGGAGACAGCGTTGATGGCATGCCCGAGCCGCTCGGTGGACAAGCCCACTGTGACCCTTATGAGCAGCTCGTTGCCGGTGCTGCGCTCGGTGGCCCGCAGCTGCAGCAAACCGTCCTCGTCGATGGACATGACGATGTCAATCTTCGCGAGCTTCCCCACCGGCTGCGGCGGGATGCCCGTGATGCAGCCGCTGCCGTCGTCGAGCGGGTTGTTCGCCGACCGTTCCTCGCTCACCACCGTGCCGGCTTGCTCGTAGAGCTGGATGAGAACCTCGGTCTGGTTGTGGTGGATGGTCTCGGCAGGCAGCGTGCGGTCGCCGGTGGGCAGCGGATCGTTGGCGAACGCCAGGTGCTTGACGTAATCCCGGCCGGTGTCGCGATCGTGCATTCCCACTCCGAACGCCTTCGAAAGAACGCTGTGCGTCTTTTTGCCGGAAAGATGCTTGACCGTCTCCTCGGATATGCCGTATTGGCGGGCGACCTCCGTGATGACCCTGGCCACCTCACGCTCCGCCTCAGCGTCGCTGCCGGCACCTTCCTTGGCCTCCTGCTGCATCTTGTACACAACACGGGACAGCGCGAAGATCGCGGCGCCCTTGGCGACAGCCAACTCCGGGTCATGCAGCTTGGGATCCCAGCCGAACTCCTTGGCCAACCGGGCCGGCACCATCGGCATGCGCGTGGACCCGCCGACGAGCAGTACCTCGTCAATCGTCGCGCCCGGTGACCTCTCCTCCAATGTGTCCAGCGTTCGCCGCAGGATCTCAACCGTTCGATCCAGCAGGTCCGCGGTCATCGTCTCGAACTCGGCCCGGGTGACCTCGATCCGCGCCGCTACACCGGCGAACCGCAGCTGCACTGGCCGGCTTTCCTGCAACGACAGCTGCTTCTTGACCTCCTCGGTCTTATTCTCGACCTCCTGAAGGAACTCGGCGTCGTCTCCAGGAGACTCCAGGGGTGCGGCCTCCGCGACGAAGCGCTCCAGCAGGTGGTCACGGAGCCGGGCATCCCAGTCTGCGCCGCCCAGATTGGTGTCCCCATCGGTGCACACGACCGTGATCTCGCTGGCGCCCACGTGAATCACTGTCGTGTCGAACGTGCCGCCGCCGAGGTCGTAGACAAGCACCGTTTTGTCGGTGCCGTCCCTCGTCAGGTCGTAGTGCACGGCGGCGGCCACCGGCTCGGGCAAGATGCCAACAACGTCGAGTCCAGCGATCAGACCGGCCTTGTTCGTGGCCTCCTTCTGCCGCGCACCGAAGTATGCGGGCACGCTGATCACCACTCGCTCGACGGGACCGTTCGTGTAGTTCGCGGCGTCGGTGGCCAGGCGGCGCAGGATCAGCGCCGAGATCGATTCCGGCGTGTGGACCTCGCCGTGAAACTCGTACTCCCTGTCCTCGCCCATCTGGCGCTTGATGAGGCTCACGACACTGTCGGCGTCGATGAAAGCCGACTGCTTGGCCGACTCACCGACCACCACGTTCGTCGGCGTCTCGAACTGCACGACCGACGGTGTGATCTCGGCGTTGTTGTCATTGCGGCACACCGTAGGCCGCCCAGTCTCGTCGATATAGGCGATCGCGGAGTAAGTGGTTCCTAGGTCGATACCGAATACTCGGCTTGCCCCATCGGCACCCTCAGCCATCCGTTTTCTCCTTCGTCATATAACGATGCACCCTGACGCGAGCTGGAACGACCGTTCTTCCATCGTGAATCGCCGCGTAGCCGTCCTGCACCACGTCGGCAACCGTGCCGTCCCGCTCGGGATGGTTGATCTCCACGACTCCGGCGACTTCCTGGCGGCTCGACGCGAAGGGAGCGCCCACGTCACGAGGCAGGACGACGACGCCGCAGCGCTCCAGGATCTCCTCCACGGTCGCGGCGAACGAAACGAGCAGGCTGGCGACCTGCGGCCCGGTTATCTCCTCGGGGACCGTCCCGGCCTGCCGTAGCAGACCGTTGCGCAGTCGACACAGGTCCGTGACGATCGGCCGCAGTTGGCCGCCCCGCTCGATCACTTTGAGCCGTTCGATCTCTTCGTGCTGACGGTCGATCACCCGCTCCCTGGCGAGTGCCCGGGCACTCTCGCCGGCGAATTGCTGGGCTACCTCGGCAAGCCCTGCCTCGACCGCGGTGAGCCGCAAGGCGAGCTCGGCAGACAACGCTGGCGCGTCCGGCAGCGGTACGACGGCCGGCTCGCCCTCGACGTGGCCGTTCTCGTCGGGATCCATCAATTGCTCCGCCGGTTCGGCCGGGTAGAGCAATGGCTCGGCAACCGCGTCGTCAGAGCGGTCCTGTGGGCCCATCTTGTCCGTCTCTGCAGTCGGTTACCTGGAAGGAGCTCCGCAACCATGGTCACCAACCGCTGGTGTGTGACGATAGGTCGATCAGCCGCCTGTGATCGTTACCCGTTATCGTAGACTCGCGGCCGTGGGAACGCGGTTAGAGTGCTGTTGTGATTTTCACTTGCCATATCGTGCGCCCTTCCGAAGGTTTTGGCGGATGGACCGTTGGAAGCGAGACACATATACGGTCACAGTATCCGCACCTCCACTGTGACAGCGCCGCGCTCCCGCGGACAACCGCCGCCTGCGTGACGCGCAGCGATCGTCACGGTCGCGCGACCAGCGCGCTCCATCTGGTTACACCATGGCGTAACCAGATGGAGCGCAGTGCAACGACGCTTACAGAGGCATCGGCTGGACCTTCACCATCAACCCGTCAGCTGGGTGATCTGCCCCATACGCGTCCACCAGTCCAGCCGGATGAAAGGGGGTTCGAGCTCGACAATGCTGACTTCGGCCGCTCCGAGGTGGTATGCCATCGTCTCGGCTTTCGCGGTGAAGTCCTCGGGCAGCTGGCCGACCAGGAGGCGGATCTTCACCCTTGCCACCGGGCCGATGATCACCGAGACCACCTGCGGAATGTTGACGACTCGGCCGCAGGATGCTGTAGTCGGTCTCGATCAGGCCACATCCGGCGAGGACCTCCTGCACGCGCCAAGCAAGCTCCTGCTTGTGTCGCTGGTGTGCACGGGCGAGCTGCAAGGCGCGGCGCCGCGCTAGCGGGCGCAGCAGCGAGGGGAGGGGGGCGCCATCCGAACGAGGACCGGGGTAAGTTGCGGACATGATCGCCAAACCCTTTCTTTACTCTAGCGAACCGCAGCGCTCGGAACCGACTAAATTGCCAGCGGGTAATTTAGTCGGGCACATGTGGAACGCTACTGTCAGACTTTCATGCTTAGTTGTTTACTAGCATATTCCGGTCATCCGGAGTTGGTATTCTCATTATCACGCAGTTAATCTCACGTATTCTACTGCATTTTCACGTAGTTCAGATGGTGTATGTCACGTTCCATGTAATCCGCATTATGCAGCCTGCTACATGACGAGTCCCGATTATCCGAATTGCGTGGTTTCGCTACATCAGGTTATGGAACAGCTTCTACATCTGTAGACGACTCACTAAAATGGAAGACCGCGTAACGCTGCGTGACTCTCTCTTGAGCGTGCGGGAAAACCGATCATTGCCCGGGGTTTGCGACGGGCGCAGGTGGCCGGCAAGTGGGCCATAAATCCGATCATGGCCCACCTGACCCAGGCCTCGGCATGCTCGGACAAGTGCATAGTCGGGTGCCATGCGGCGGTGCACGGTTGGCCAGGCCAGTATGCGTTCAACCACCCTCGAGCTCCTGCCTGGAGCGTTGCGGGCTAGCGGGCGGCCATCTTGAACGCGGCGGCCAGAACCACTTTGCCCTCGGCGAGGTAATGCTGGACCAGTGTGACCACCAGCGGCGGGAAAGCCCGTCTTCACGTTCGGTAACTGTTGAGCAAGGCGCTTCGTCATCAGAGTTCGTTCAGGCCATCGATACACTCAGATGGACCTATTTACGGCTTGGCGGCACACGTAACGTTCACTCTATCCGGTTTGGCGCTTCACCTCTGCGGTGACCTGATGGCCGCCCGTGCGGCCTATCCGAACCGAAGACCAGCTCGGTCGGGGGCGTGAGCAGAGGAGAACCCATGACCTTGCAGTCGAAGAACCTAGACAATCCGGATGAAACTCGGAAGTTCACCAATGGGGAAATCGGGGTGGTGACGGTATCCGGGGCTGTCGTTGGTCGAGCCGTCTTCCAGCCTGGCTGGCGATGGTCCGAGGACGTCAAGCCGATCGCTGG
>JBHEMR010000085.1:0-12334 GCA_046262495.1 Pseudonocardiaceae bacterium
CGCCCCTCCAGCAGGGCGCCGACCAGGTTGCCGTCGTAATCGGGCCCCTGTCGCTCCACAGTCTGAGGATCGTACGGACCGGCGCGCCCCGAACGGCGGAAGGGCGCCGGCTGGCCGGTATGGCATGGTGACCACCGTGAGCGACCTCCCCATCGCCCTGGACGTACTCGACCCTGAGGTGGAGGTGCTGCCGCTGCCTGATGTCGCGCAACGACTGGGCCTGCCGGTGACCCGAGTGCACCAGATGATGCGCGACGGGCATCTGATGGGGATACGCCGCGGCGGCGTGGTGTTGATCCCCGCGGAGTTCCTTAGCGGGGATGCGGTTGTTAAGGGACTGCCCGGCACGATCACCTTGTTGCGCGACTCCGGTTACTCTGCCGAGGAAATCCTGCGCTGGTTGTTCACCGAGGAGGATTCGTTGCCCGGCACACCGATCGGCGCGCTGCGAACCAACCGAGGGCGCGAGGTGAAGCGTCGCGCCCAGGCGATGGGGTTTTGACCGGATCATTGCGCTGACCCGCTTCCAGCGGCCGTCATCCCACGCCATGATCGGGCGCGGTACCCTCGCCATTCCGCTGTGACCTAGTGAGGATTGTGGTTGGCCAGCCAAAGGAGGAAACGCGATGCTGGGGAAACTGGGGAAGCTCGTTGTGCTGGCGGGGGCCGTGGAGGCCGCTCGCCGGTACGCCAAGACCAACCCCGACGCGGTCGGCAAGATTGTAGACCAGGCCGGTCGTCTCGTTGATCAGTGCACCAAGGGCAAGTTCAGCAACCAGATCGACGGCGCGGTGCGGAAGGTCCAGGACACCACTGGCCGAGGCTAGTCCACGCAGGCACGTAAACAGGGTCCTCAGCCGGGCCCGTCGCCGCCATCCACGGTGGTCAGCTGTTCGGCGGGCCGGCTGCGGAGCTGGGAAACTTGTGACCATGGCTGTGAATTCGATGATGGTCCCGCTCGGCACGCCAGCGCCGCTGTTCGCGTTGCCGTCCCTGGACGGCGAGATCGTGACCTCTGATGGCCTTGACCCAGCTCTGCCACTGCTGGTGATGTTCTTGTCCAACCACTGTCCCTACGTCCGGCACCTCGAGCGAGAACTCGGCTCGCTGGTTGCCGAGTACGCAGCGGACGTGACTGCGGTGGCGATCTGCAGCAACGACACCAAGAACTATCCCGACGATGGTGTAGAGGGGTTGACCGAACAAGCCCACCGCGCCGGGTTCACCTTCCCGTACCTTCTAGACGAAAGCCAGCAAATCGCGCGGGACTACCGGGCTGCGTGCACCCCGGACTTCTTCCTCTATGACGCCCAGCGCCGGCTTGTTTACCGGGGCGAGTTCGACGAGTCTCGCCCACGCAACGATGCTCCGGTGACCGGCAAGGCATTGCGGGCGGCGCTGGACCTGGTGCTGGCTGGGCAGCCGGTTCCCGAACCGCAGATGCCCAGCATCGGGTGCGGCATCAAGTGGAAGCCGGGCAACGAGCCGTCCTGACGTTGTACATGGGTCTGCGCCGGGTTACAGCTGGCCTACCGCGGTCACCCACACCATGGCGGTCCCGGACTCGTTGGATGCGGCCAGATCCACCTCGGCATTGATGGCCCAGTCGTGATGCCCGGCCGGGTCGTCGAGGATCTGGCGCACGACCCACCGGTCGGGCTGCTGATCGATAATCAGCAGATCTGGGCCGCGTGCGTCTGCGCCGGTGCCGATCTCGTCATGCTCGACGAAATATGGTTCCACGGCCTGTCGCCAGGACTCCGCGTCCCACCCGGCGTCCGCGTCGAGCTCCCCAAGCTCCTCCCACCGCCGGCGGGCAGCCAGCTCCACCCGGCGGAACAGCGCATTACGAACCAGTACGCGGAAGGCCCGCGCATTGGCTGTCACCGGTGGAGGTCGCTCATCTATCGACGCCGGTACCGCGGCCTGTGCCTGCGGGTCTCGCAGTTTCTCCCATTCGTCCAGCAAGCTGGAGTCGACCTGGCGGACCAGCTCACCGAGCCACTCCTCCAGGTCCCGTAGCGCGTCGGTCTTGGCGTCCTCGGGCACCGTGCGGCGCAGCGCCTGGTAGGCGTTGGCGAGGTAGCGCAGTACCAACCCCTCGGAGCGGGACAGGCCGTAGAAACCGACGTACTCGGTGAACGTCATCGCTCGCTCGGCGAGGTCCCGGGCCACCGATTTGGGGGAGAGCCGGTGATCGGCCACCCACGGGTGACCTGCCCGGTAGATTTCGAATGCGGCGTCGAGCAGCTCAGCCAGCGGCATCGGGTAGCTGACGTCTTCCAGCAGCCGCATCCGGTCCTCGTACTCAATGCCTTCAGCTTTCATCGCCGCCACGGCCTCACCCTTGGCCTTGGACAGTTGCGCGCTCAATACCTGCCGCGGATCGTCGAGGGTGGCCTCGAGCACCGACAGAACGTCCACCGGGTAGTCAACCGACTCGGGGTCGAGCAGTTCAATCGCGGCCAGCGCGAACGGGGACAGCGCCTGGTTCAGCGCGAAGTCGAGTTGCAGGTCCCCGGTGAGCCGCACGGTGCGGCCCTGGGCGTCCGGGACCGCCAACCGCTCGACGACACCAGCAGCCAGCAACGCTCGATAAATCGCGATGGCCTGACGGATGTGCCGACGCTGTGCGGGGCCCTCCTCGTGGTTGTCAGTAAGCAGGTGGCGCATCGCCGTGAAGGCGTCACCGGGCCGGTTGGCGACGTTGAGCAGCATCGCGTGGCTGACCGCGAAACTTGACGTCAGCGGTTCTGGTTCGGCTGCGACCAGCCGGTCGAAGGTGCGGTCGCTCCAGGACACCGATCCCTCGGCAGGTTTCTTGTGAACGACCCTGCGGCGCTTGCGTGGATCATCTCCGGCCTTGGCTACGGCCTTGGCGTTGTGCACCACGTGTTCAGGCGCCTGCACCACGACATCGCCTGCAATGTCGTAGCCGGCCCGGCCGGCGCGGCCGGTGATCTGGTGGAACTCCCGGGCGGTGAGGTGACGGGTGCGGGTGCCGTCGTACTTGCCCAGCCCGGTGAGCAGCACCGTGCGGATCGGCACGTTGATCCCTACGCCAAGGGTGTCGGTACCACAAATAATCTTTAGCAGGCCGGCCTGGGCAAGCCGCTCGACGAGCCGGCGATACCGCGGCAGCATCCCGGCGTGATGCACCCCGATCCCATGGCGCACCAGCCGGGATAGGGTTCTTCCGAAACCCGCGGTGAACCGGAATCCACCGATGAGCTCGGCGATGGCGTCCTTTTCAGCCCGACTGCAGATGTTGATACTGGTCAGCGCCTGCGCCTGTTCGGCGGCCGACGCCTGGGTGAAGTGCACCACATAGACCGGTACCGCCTTGATAGCCAGCAGTTCTTCCAGCGTGTCGTGCAGCGGCGTCGTCACGTACCGGAAGTGCAGCGGAACCGGTCGCTGCGCGGAGCGGACCACCGCGGTGTGACGGCCGGTCCGCCGGGTCAAATCCGGCACGAAACGGCTGACGTCGCCCAGCGTCGCGGACATCAACAGGAACTGAGCCTGCGGCAGCTCGAGTAGCGGGACCTGCCACGCCCAGCCGCGATCAGGGTCGGCGTAGTAATGAAACTCGTCCATGACGACCAGGCCCACGTCGGTATCCGCCCCGCTGCGCAGCGCCATGTTGGCCAGAACCTCAGCGGTGCAGCAGATGATGGGTGCCTCGGCGTTGACACTGGAGTCACCGGTCAGCATCCCAACCTGATCAGCACCGAAAACGTCGCACGCCGCAAAAAACTTCTCCGACACCAGTGCCTTGATCGGCGCGGTGTAGACGCTGCGCCTGCGCTGCGCCAGTGCGGTCGCGTGCGCGCCGGTCGCGACGAGACTCTTACCGGATCCGGTCGGCGTAGCCAAGATCACGTTCGAGCCCGACACGATCTCTATCAGCGCCTCCTCCTGGGCGGGGTACAGGGCCAGGCCCTGGTCTGAGACCCAGGCCACAAAGCTGTCAAAGAGCTCGTCGGGCCCGGTAGCGCCCGGTAGCGTCGCGGTAAGCGTCATGGTGACTACGATGGTGCCCCCGGCCCTTCAGCCGAGGCGAAGCGGGGCCGACCAGGACGAAGCGGGGGCAGCTCGGTTGGCGTGCCGACCCGGTTCCGGCGCGATAATCTGACTGGTGGTCGGGGATGCCGCGCGCCGTGCGCAAGCACGGTGCAAAGGGGTGATCGCATATCGACGTGGATCAGCTGATCGCCGGTCACTACCGGGTGTTCGATCGAATTGGTGTCGGCGGCATGGGCGTCGTCTGGCGGGCCATGGACGAGCGACTCCAGCGGCTAGTGGCGGTAAAACAGCTGCTGGTGCAGCCGAACCTGAGCCCTCGGGCGACCGATGACGCTCGGGCCCGGGCGCTGCGCGAGGCACGCATCGCCGCGCGCCTACATCACCCGAACGCCATCGTCATCTATGACGTGGCCGAGCACGAGGGTGAGCCCTGCCTGGTGATGGAGTACCTGCCTTCGCGCAGCCTCGCGGCGGTCCTGGCTGAGAGCGGCTGCCTTCCGGTGCCGGAAGTCGCCTCGATCGGCATGCAGATCGCCTCGGCGCTGGCCGCCGCGCACGCCGCTCAGATCGTGCACCGCGACGTCAAGCCCGGGAACATCTTGATCACCGGCGACGGCACCGCGAAGATCACCGACTTCGGCGTCTCCCGCGCCGCGGGTGATGTCACGGTCACCCAGACCGGGATGATGGCCGGTACCCCGGCCTACCTTGCACCGGAGGTGGCTCGCGGGCAGGTCCCCACGCCGGCATCGGATGTCTTCTCCCTCGGCGCCACGCTCTACGCCTCGGTGGAGGGGTGCAGTCCGTTCGGCGACACCGACAACCCGCTCGCGCTGCTGCACGCGGTGGCCGGCGGTCAGGTGCGACCCCCGTGGCAGGCCGGCGCGCTGTCAGCGGTGCTGATGAGGCTGCTGGCGGCAGACCCGGCGCAGCGTCCCGACATGCACCGCGCGAGCCAGGAACTCGCCGCAGTACGGACGAGCCGCCCGGGTTCGACGTCAGGCGCCGTGCGGCGGCCGACCCGAGCGACCAGAACCGAGCGCGTGGACCCGACGCCGACCGTGGCATCCGCTCCGCTGTTCGGTTCTCCACCGCAGGCGGCATCGTTGCCACCCGGTTGGTCTGCCGACAGCTTCCTGACCCGTCGCAGGCAGTGGCGGGTCAGGGTGGGCGTGCTCACCGGAGCCGTACTCGCGGTCCTCGTATTCACGGGAGTTGGCGCGCTGCTGTCCGAAGGCTCATCCGCCCACCAAGGCGCCCACCCCGTCGGGCAGGCGGCTGCGCCGGCGGCAACGCCGACTCCCTTCCTGCCACCGCCGCCGCAGGTGGAGCGGGTGGACCACGCGCAGCCGATCGGATGGAGCGACGCTGGCCAGCTCGTGATCAACTATTACAACGGGATGAACGACGTGTCGAGGGCCTGGCAGCTCTTGTCCCCCACCGCGCAGGCTGCCTTCACCAGCGAGTCGGACTTCCGGTCGTACTGGAGCCAGTACTCCTCGATCAGCGCCCGCAACGCCTTTGGGGTCTCTGCTAATTCCGATGGTTCGGTGCGGGTGCCTGTCGAGGTCACTTACGACAACGGCGCCAACGCCCAGGTGGTGAAGCGCGCGTTGCGCGTCACCCGGCTCGATGGCCGGCTACTCATCGATTCGGATCCGCGGTGATGTCGTCGTCCGTTACTACCGGGCGCCGGCAGACATAGGTCATGGCTGGCGGCAAGTGCCGCCAGAGGGTGCGGGTGGGCAGCACCTCGCCGAATGTCCGGTCCAGTTCGCTGCGAAACCGGCGCGCGGCGGCCGTCCAGTAGCCGAAGCTGTAGGCCGCGGCGGTGAACACCCCGTCGGGCTGCAGCGCTGCGGCAAAGATCGCCAAGAAGTCGCGCTGTTGTCGCGGCCCGAACAGGCTCCACGGCAGCACGGAGACGATCACATCGGCGCGGTCCACGCCGTGGTCGGCGAGGATGGCCGGAAGGGTGGCGGCATCCGCGGTGACCACTCGCACCCCGAGCTGGCGGGACCGCAACCGGTCGGCGAGCCCGGGATCCTTCTCGACCGCGATCACCACTGCGTCGTGGTCTGCCTCCCTGGCGATCGCCGTGGTGACCGCCCCGGCACCCGCACCGATCTCCACGACAACTGCAGGACGCCCAGCGTGGCCGGCTCCAGCCACCACGGCGGCCAGCCGCTGAGCCAGCTCAGGACCGGACGGCAGCAGGGTGCCGACATCGCGAGGAGACCGCGCTGCCGCCGCCAGAAAGGTTCCCCAGCCGCCACCGAGCGCGCGCTGGACGGGGTCTTGCGGATGCGAGGCAGAATGCGAAGCCATAGAGCACAGTGCACACCACCCGGTGCGGCGCCGCACTACCAACGCGACAAGTGCTCCGGCTGCGAGTCCGCAAGGCCACTCGGACGGACCCGCAACGAAACGGCTACGGGAGGGCATTCGATGGCTCCACTGCGCGATGACCGCTATCTCGAGGCGCTGGCGGCGCAATCAGCGCTGTTCGCTGAGGCACTAGCCGGCGCCGATCTGCAGCAGCGGGTTCCGACTTGCCCGGACTGGACGTTGTACCAGCTCACCGATCATCTCGGGGGGGCCCACCGGTGGGCCACCGCGACCGTCACTCGGCCCGCCACCACCCCACCCGACCGCAGCGAGCTGGACGCGACCGCGGCACCCGAAGACGCCGACGGGCTGGGCGCCTGGTTGCGCGACGGCGCCGATGCGCTGGCGACCGCGATTCGGGCAGCTGACTCGCAGACACCCGTGTGGAGCTGGGCGGGTGACCACACCGTCAGCTTCTGGGCCCGCCGGATGGCGCATGAGACCGCGATGCACCGTGCCGACGCCGAGGTCGCGCTCGGTCGTGAGTTCGCCCTCGATGCCGATCTCGCCGCCGATGCGATCTCCGAGTGGCTGGGTTTCCTCAGCTTGCCGCAGGCCGTGGAGTACCGCCCGGAGCTCGCAGAGCTGCGCGGGGATGGCCAGATTCTGCATCTGCATTCCACCGACCCAGGGCTTGGCGAGGCGGGAGAGTGGATCGTGCGCCGGACGCCGTCGGGTCCGGTTTGGGAACACGGCCACGCCCAAGGCGACGTCGCGGTGCGCGGTCCAGTGGTGTACCTCTTACTGGTGCTCATGCGCCGCGTCTCACCCAGCGAGGCGCCCATCGACGTGCTCGGCGACGCCGCCGTCATGGAGCACTGGTTAGCGCACACGAAGTTCTGACTTCGCTAGCCACGAATCGTCCGTCATAGCCGTCCCTCGTACGCGAGACGGGGACCTAGCGTATGCAAAAGTAGCTATCATGCAGCGCCAGCCCAGCGCCAGAAGGCCGAGCGAATCCCGGCCGCAGGCGTCGGATTCGGCAGACCGGCTGCTTACCGTGCCCAATGTACTGAGCCTGCTTCGGCTGGCAGGTGTCCCGCTGTTCCTGTGGCTGCTGCTGGGCCCCCACTATGACCTGCTCGCGGTGCTCGTGCTCGCCCTGTCGGGTCTCACCGACTGGCTGGACGGCAAACTCGCCCGGCTGCTGAACCAGTCCAGCAGGCTGGGCGCGTTACTCGACCCTGCGGTCGACCGGCTGTACACGCTGAGCACACTGCTCGCATTCGGTATGCGAGATGTCCTACCTTGGTGGGTGGTGGCGGTGCTGCTCGGTAGGGACATGGCGTTGTTGCTCGCCCTGCCCGTGCTGCGTCACCACGGCTACGGTCCGCTGCAGGTGCACTACGTGGGCAAGGCAGCGACTCTGTGCCTGCTCTACGCCTTTCCATTCCTGCTGCTCGCCCACGACGCGCATGGTGCGGTGGGCGCGGTGGCTCAGGCATTCGCGGTGGCCTTCACCGGTTGGGGCGGGACGCTGTACGTCTGGTCGGGAGTCCTGTACTTACTGCAAGTTCGGCTGACCGTGCGCGCCGCAAGGGACGCCACCGGTTGAATGAATGGGGGAGATGTGGAAGAGCCTGCGGTGGTCCCCGAGGAGCTGCGGTACACCCCGCAGCACGAGTGGGTGCTAGCTGGCACGGAAGGCACGGTGCGGATCGGCATCACCGACTATGCGCAGAGGCAACTCGGAGACATCGTTTACGTGCAGTTGCCGCCGGTCGGAGACTCGGTGGCGCCGGGAGAACCGGTCGGTGAGGTGGAGTCGACGAAGAGCGTGTCGGAACTGTTCGCGCCGGTAGCGGGTGAGGTCATTGCCTGCAACGATGCGCTGCAGGACAACCCTGAACTGGTCAACTCAGACCCCTACGGGGTGGGCTGGATGATCGAAGTCAAGCTGGCGGAGCGATCAGCGACGGACTCATTGATGGATGCTGAAAAGTACCGCATCCTCATCGAGGAGGACGGCTGACCTCTGTCCCCGAGCCTGCGGGTGGCACGATAGGTTGTGCTTCGATCAACGACGACCACCCCGTGAGGAGAGCCCAGCGTGAGCACCAACGACGGGCCTGGTGTGCCACCGGAGCGGGGCCCGGAGCAGACATCGACGTTCCGGGCGGACTTCCTCGCGGAGGTCGAGGGTGTCGAGACCCCGGCGCCGCCAGTTGCCGGCCTCGATGCATTGTCTGCCGGCTCAGCACTGCTGGTGGTCAAGCGTGGCCCTAACGCCGGTTCGCGGTTCCTTCTCGACCGGTCCACCACGAGCGCGGGTCGGCATCCGGAAAGCGATATTTTCCTTGACGATGTGACGGTCTCGCGTCGGCATGCCGAGTTTCGCCGCGAAGGTGGCGAGTTCGTGGTGGTGGACGTCGGCAGCCTCAACGGCACCTACGTCAATCGCGAGCCGGTGGACACCGCTCTGCTGGCCAATGGTGATGAGGTGCAGATCGGCAAGTTCCGGCTGGTGTTCTTGACCGGTCCGCGCGCCGGGGACCGAGGGGCTGACCAGGGGTCCCGGTGACAGCTCCGGGCCGCTCCGGGGATCTCTCCGGGGCGAGCATCGGCTCAGTGCTCGCGCAGTTGCGGACGGACTTTCCCGACGTCACCATCTCAAAGATCAGATTTCTGGAATCCGAGGGGCTCGTCCAGCCGGAACGAAGCGCCGCGGGCTACCGGCAGTTCTCGCCGGCCGACGTTGCACGGCTGCGCTACGTGCTCGCCGCCCAGCGCGACCACTATCTCCCGCTGAGGGTGATCAAAGAGCACCTTGACGCATTGGACCGCGGTGGCCCTGAGGGTGTATCTGAAAGACGCTCTGATGTGAGCTGGCCACGTCCGGCCCCGACCTGGTCGGAGAATCTCGACGCCGTCGATACCACACGCGTCACCCAGGAGGAGTTGCTCGCCGTCGCCGGCATCGGGCGCGCGGCGCTGACCGAGCTCGAGCAGTTCGGTCTGATTCGGCCAGGTGCAGCTGGCTTTTACGACACCGACGCGGTGCTAGTGGCAAAGACCGCCCGGGCGATGACCGATTTTGGGCTCGAACCGCGGCACCTACGCTCCTTCCGCGCGTCGGCTGATCGGGAGGTGGGCCTGCTGGCGCAGATCGTCACTCCGATGAGCCGGCAGCGAGATCCCGACGCGCGAGCGCGCGCCGACGAGGTGGTTCGGGAGTTGGCGGTGCTGTCATTGCGGCTACACGCCCTGCTCGTGAAGATCGGATTGCGTGGCGTCATCGGGAACTAAGCGAATTTGGACCGCTGCGGGACTCGGCATCGGGAGGGTGCCGCGTGTAGCGTCTGAGGGTAGCGATGGTGGAGAGTTGACTGGGCTGGCAGCGAACGGCCGGTACCCAATCCACCGCCGAGCACGACGATCCTCGAGGCACCCGGACGGCAGGGTGCGGCGGGAGGGAGGCGCAACGCGATGAGCGAGATGCGTGTCGTCGGGGTCCGGGTGGAGTTGCCGGCGAACCAGCCGATCCTGTTGCTTCGGGAGACCGAGGGCGAGCGCTACCTGCCGATCTGGATCGGTTCGGGGGAGGCGACCGCCATCGCCTTGGAGCAGCAGGGCGTGCAACCGGCTCGACCCATGACTCACGACCTGCTCAAAGACGTGATCAGCGCGCTGGGCAGGGAGTTGAAACAGGTTCGGATCACCGAACTGCAAGAGGGCACCTTTTTTGCCGAGCTCGTCTTCGACGGTAATGTGCGCGTTTCCGCTCGGCCCAGCGACTCGGTCGCTCTAGCGTTGCGGGTCGGAGTGCCAATCCACGTCGAGGAGTCGGTGCTATCCGAGGCTGGCTTGATCATCCCTGATGAGCAGGAGAACGAGGTCGAAAGATTCCGGGAGTTTCTCGACTCGGTGTCCCCGGAGGACTTCCGCGGAGCGGATACATGACAGCTGTCGCCGAGCGGACGCCTGATGGGCGCCTCCCTTAAGTTGAGGTTGAGGGTGAGACTCCGCGCGTCGGATTGACCCACCACCCAGCGACGCCTACCGTCGACCCTCACAGCAAGTCGGGCCAGTGTAATTCGCCCCGAACGGCCGGAGAGATCCGTCACGGGCCGGGTGGCTCGGGCTGCCGACGCAAGGCGTGGGAGGCATGGGTGGTCGATGGACCGCAGGGCGCAGCGGGCGAGCCGGCGGCGCAAGGCACCCTGTTCCCCGATTCAGCTCTGGCGGATCCGCATGGCTTGACCGACCAGCTGCTTGGCTACCGAGGTCCAGCGGCCTGCCAGATCGCCGGGATCACCTACCGTCAGCTGGACTACTGGGCGCGGACGAACCTGGTTGTGCCCTCGATTCGCGGCGCCTCCGGATCCGGCAGCCAACGGCTGTACTCGTTCAAAGACATCCTGGTTCTCAAAGTGGTCAAGCGGCTGCTGGACACCGGTGTCTCGCTGCAGAACATCCGGGTGGCCGTCGAGCACCTGCGTCGCCGCGGAGTTGGTGACTTGGCTCGGATCACGCTGTTCAGCGATGGCACCACGGTCTACGAGTGCACTTCCCCTGAGGAGGTGGTGGATCTGTTGCAGGGCGGGCAGGGCGTATTCGGCATCGCCGTCAGTGGTGCGATGAAGGAGATCGCCGGATCGATCAGGCAGTTTCCCCCAGAGCGTGCCGACGGCGGGCACGTCGCGACAGCGCCAGAGGACGAGCTGACCAAGCGTCGGCGGACGCGTCGAATCAGCTGAAGCGCAGCTGTGTAGCTAGTCACAGCAGGTGCCGGGAGCACAAGGGTCGTAATACTTCACGGGTACGGTAGGTGAGTAGTCGCCAAGCCCGTGCTGGACACCATCGTTGCCCAGGCGTCGAAGGAGCGAACCTTCGCAATGAATACAGCCGACCGGCGCTCACTGTCCGACCTCGAGCACGGCACTCCGTTCGCCGACCGGCACATCGGGCCGCGTCCGGCTGAGGTGGCCCAGATGCTGGATGTCATCGGCGTGGAGTCATTGGAGCAGCTCGCCCGGCTTGCGCTCCCGCCCGGCCTCCTGGACCAAGGCGGCGACTCGGAATTCGTATCAAACCTTCCAGCGGCGGCCACAGACGTGCAGGCACTGGCCGAACTGCGCGAGCGGGCCGACCGGTGTCATCCGCGGGTGCCGATGATCGGGATGGGGTACCACGGCACCGTGACACCGCCGGTGATCCGCCGATCGGTGCTGGAGAACCCGGCCTGGTACACCGCATATACGCCTTATCAACCGGAGATTTCCCAAGGTCGTCTGGAAGCGCTGCTCAACTTCCAGACGATGATCTGCGATCTCACCGGTCTACCGCTGGCCAACGCATCCTTGCTTGACGAAGCGACTGCGGCCGCCGAGGCGATGACTTTGCTGCATAGGACGAGCCGGGCCACGTCATCGCGATTCGTCGTTGACGCGGACACGTTGCCGCAGACGCTGGCTGTGTTGGCTACCCGTGCCGAGCCGCTGGGGATCGAGCTGGACACCGCAGATGTGGGCAGCGGGCTCCCGGACGACGACTTCTTCGGAGTGCTGCTGTCCTATCCGGGTGCTTCCGGGGCGTTGCGCGACCACGCGCTGCTGATCGAGCAGGTGCACCAACGCGGCGCGGTGGTAGCCGTCGCAACCGACCTGCTCGCGCTGACGCTGTTGGTACCGCCGGGGGAGATCGGCGCCGACGTGGCGGTCGGATCCACCCAGCGCTTCGGCGTACCGATGGGCTTCGGCGGGCCGCACGCCGCCTACCTGGCGCTGCGCAGTGGTTTGGAGCGCCAGTTGCCCGGCCGCCTGGTCGGGGTATCCCGCGACGCAGACGGTTCGCCGGCGTTGCGCCTGACGCTGCAGACACGTGAACAGCACATTCGTCGGGATAAGGCCAACAGCAATATCTGCACCGCGCAGGTGCTGCTGGCTGTGATGGCCTCAATGTATGCGGTGTATCACGGCCC
>JBHEMR010000086.1:0-7220 GCA_046262495.1 Pseudonocardiaceae bacterium
CCTGCCGCAACGTCGATGCGCAGTGTCTGATCGCCACCGGCGACCGGAGCGGAAACAACGCCGCCCCGACCAGCGGCCCATCCATCAGCTTCATCGGCAATACCTGCGCGTCCAACGGTGCCCAAGCGGTGAACGTGCGCCGTTGGCCCAACGTTGAGCTACGTGACAATAGAATCTCCGGGCCCAACATCACTCGCGGAATCATCATCATTGACGGCTCGAACGGCTGTGTTGTGGTCGGCAACACCACCGCCGACGGCCGACCCACCGTGAACATCGACAACTCCTCCCAACAAGGTTCCCAGGTGGAACACAACAGTCCCGGCTGAGACTCCACGTTCAGCTGATCCCATACCAGGGAAGTATTCAGCATGGACATCTCCTTGAGCACTCCGCAGGACTTTCCCCGCAGCGCGATCGTGACCGCGTCGGACTCCGGGATCGGCAGGGCCACGGCAGTCGCCCTAGCCGAGATGGGCTGTGACGTGGGCATCACCTGGCACGCCGACGAGCACGGCGCCCAGGCGACCGCCGACGAGGTCCGGGCGACCGGGCGGCGCGCGCAGATACGCCACCTCGACCTGACAATCCTCCCGGACGCGGCGAACGTGATCGACGAGCTCGCCGAGCTCCTCGGCGGCGTGGACGTGCTGGTGAACAACGCCGGCACGGGCAGTGCCATGCCGTTGCTCGACATTGACTACGCCACCTGGCGCAAGGTGCTCGCAACCGATCTGGATGGCGCTTTCTTATGCCTGCAACGGGCTGCCCGACGGATGGTCGCCGCTGGCCGCGGTGGACGGATCGTGAACATCACCAGCGTTCACGAGCACCAGCCCCGGGTCGGCGCAGCCGCGTACTGTGCCGCAAAGGGCGCCCTGGGACTGTTGACCAAGACCGCCGCGCTGGAGCTGTCCGAGCACAACATCACCGTCAACGCCGTCGCGCCGGGCGAGATCGCCACGCCGATGACCGGCCAGGAGGACATCGACGTGCATGAACAGCACCGCGCTGGGGTGCCTCTCGGGCGCCCCGGCGATGCCCGGGAGATCGCCGCCGTGGTCGCCTTCCTTTGTTCCGCGGCGGCGTCGTATGTCACGGGCGCGTCCTGGGCGGTCGATGGCGGAATGCTGCAGATGGGCCCGATGGCCGGCTCGCACCTGCAGGCGCAGGACTGGCGCCGGCCATGAAGCTCAGCCCAACACCGTCGCCGGGCCAGAGCGGGTCATCTCATCGTTGGTGATCGTGAGTTGGCGGCGCGAATAGCGACGTAGATCCGCGAGCTGCCGCGGGCTGAGACGATCGCATACCCAGTCCCAGTGCAGCGAGATCCAGTCGCCGGGAGCGATCTGATCGACGAACCCGCTTCCGTCAATCGCCCGTCTCGCGGTTTCCAGGACAGGTTCTCCCAATCGCAGGTGCCGGCCGTCCCAGGTAAGCGGCTGGCTTCGTACCAGGACCTGGTCACCGGTCACGTTATCCACCTTTCCCCACCTGATACGACACCGATCGAGTACTTCCAGTGCCTGGCCAGCGATACGGTCGTTGCTGAGCAGGCCCACCCATGGGTAGACGCCGAATACGTGGAAGCTGTGGTGCGGTACTCCGCCGGCCAGAACGCCATCGGCTACCAGGGTGAACTGACGGCCGGTGCGGCGGCGAAGCCGCTCGTCCATCGAGTTTCCGAGCGCAGCCGTCCCGACCCGGTCGAGCAGCGGGTTGCCCACCCAGTAGGCCTCCACGACGCGGTGATCGAGGGGGTCAGGGATGCCGACTGCACCCGCTATGAGCTCAAGATACGGCCAGGCACCGTCGAACTGCCGCGCCAATGCCGCCAGCCCCCGGTCTACGACGCCGGTCGCACCGTATCCCAGCAACTCCTGGCTATCCGCTGGACCGCAATAACCGAGCTCGTTGGGTGGAAATGCATACCGTGCGAACAGCAACGCACCAGGCGGTCGGTCACTAGTCTCACCGTGATCACCGTGCACTGAACGCACCGCCACCCCCAAGCACGATCGGTCCGGGCCAGCCAAGCCTGCATGATATCGCCGTACCGGCAGCGGTGAGAGACGAATAACGTGGGTTCGTGGCCTTCGACGTTGCGCGTGCCCGGCGCGATACCCCCGGGGCAAGCCGGGTGGCGCATCTGAACAACGCGGGGGCGGCGCTGCCGCCGTCACAGGTCACCGAAGCGGTCATCGCCCATCTACGTCGGGAGGCGGAGTGCGGCGGATACGAGGCCGCCGAAGCCGCCGCTGAGCAAATCGACGCGACCTACCCGGCGATCGCCCGGTTGATCGGCTGCGAGGCCGACGAGGTCGCGGTTGTGGAGAATGCGACCCGGGCCTGGGATATGGCGTTCTACGCTATGTCGTTCAAGCCGGGCGACCGCATCCTCACCGCCCACGCCGAGTACGCCAGCAACGTCATCGCTTTCCTGCAGGTCGCGCGCCGCACCGGCGCGGTCGTGGAAGTCGTCGACGATGACGAGCATGGCCAGCTCTGCGTCGCCGACCTGCGCCGCCGTGTTGGTAGTGGTGGCGGCGAGGTCAAGCTCATCGCCATGACCCACGTACCGACCCAAGGTGGGCTGGTCAACCCCGCTGAACAGGTCGGCGCGGTCGCCCGCGACGCGGGGGTACCGTTCCTGCTCGATGCCTGCCAGTCAGTCGGCCAGCTGTCCGTCGACGTCGATCGCATTGGCGCTGATCTGCTCTCCGCGACCGGGCGTAAGTTCCTGCGCGGCCCACGCGGCACCGGCTTCCTCTATGTGCGTCGCGCGCTTCTCGACCAGCTGGAGCCGCCGTTTCTCGACATGCACGCCGCAACGTGGACCGCTCCGGAGCGTTACGAGATTCGGCCGGACGCGCGGCGCTTTGAAAGCTGGGAGACCAACTACGCTGGCAAGATCGGTCTGGGGGTCGCCATCGACTATGCGTTGTCCTGGGGACTCGATGCCATCGAAGCACGCATCGCGGCGTTGGCCGAAAGTCTGCGGGAGCGGCTGGCAGCCCTCGACGGGGTGCACGTGCACGATCAGGGTCTACGCCGCTGCGCGATCGTCACCTTCGCCGTCGACGGTGTCTGCGCACGGGCTGTTCAGCGCCGCCTTGCCGAGTCGGGGGTGAACACCAGCGTCTCAGTCGCCAGCTCAGCCCGCCTCGATCTGCCGCGCCGTGGCCTGTCCGAACTGGTCCGCGCCTCGGTGCACTACTACAACACCGACAACGAGCTGGACCGCCTGGTCGACGCACTGCCCCGGCCCACCACACCCGCCTAAGCGCGTGCTACGGCATGCGGCGTGAGCCGTCTTCGTGGGGCACCTGCGGCAGCCGCTCGAGGAGCTGCTGGACGGCGATGGGCACGGTGAAACCGGTGGGTCCGACGCTGACACAGGACCAACGGCCATCGCTGACCACGGGCACGCCAGCGTTGGCCATGCTTTCCACGAGGTCGCCGGCGAAGTAGCTGTGGCGAGCATCCCAGACCCGTTGACGGTCGATCTGGTCGAGGGTGTCCCACCATTGATGGGCGAGTTGCAGGGAATTGTTCATCGCGAATTACCTTTCTGAGTTTGTGGTCCCTGTTACGGGCAGACCCCATAGCCGTGCAGACGGCTATCTCACTGAAACGTCAGGGCTCGCTGACGCGCGCATGATCTATCAGGGCGCGGCCGCGTCATTACACGCCGTTGCCCGCGACCGTAATCGGCCGGCTTAGGGGTTTACTGCTGAGATGGCCTACCGAGCAACGAGGCCATTGCCGCCGGTGGCGGTGGTGTCGAAGAGCCGCTGCGCAAGTTGACGTTGAGTGGCGACGAGTTCCTCGACGACCTGACGCTGAGCCTCGAGTAGCTTCTCGAACGGGTCGTGGGCGAGGGAGACCATCGTCGCTCCTGCGGGCGAGCTCAGCCCGCCGGAGCCGAGCTTGCGGGCCAGATCGGCCCATACCTGCAACGATCTCAGTGAAGTGTCCTGACCTTGACGCACAAGCCGGACCATCGAGTCCTGCACCCGTTGGGTGGTCGGGTCTGCGGCGACCGGCTCAGCGGTCGGGTCCGCGGCAGCCAACAGCGGCCGACGGTCCCGGTCGTCACGAGCGTCGGCGGCCAGTCGGTGATCTCTGGTCTGAATGGACATGCTGTGCTCCCATGGTTCTGAAGGATGCTGGCTTGCCGTCCACCTACCACCGTCCTCACCGTCGGCAGAGCGCGCAACCGCCGTCACGATAAATCGAGGTAACGATCCAAATTGAGTAAGGATCTACTACGACCACCGAGTGCATCGAGATGGCACTCGTCGACTGAGTCAGCCGATGTGCATGGCCGACGCCAGCCACTGCGGAATCGCCGACCCGGATTTCTCGCGCACGGACTCCAGCGCGGTCAGGGTGGGATGCCCGGCCGCGAGCAGGGCGCTGTCGGTGCCCGCCGCCGGCGAGGCCCGCGTCTCGACTTGCGCGAGGTGCAGTCGCCCGTCGTCCACCCGGCCGACGGTGGTCTGGACGGTGCCGAACTCCGCGAGCGCGGCGTAGCGCAACTCGCCCAGCGCCTCGGGTGGCCGGTCTGGGATGTTAAGCGTGAGCACGGTGCCGCGTGGAGCCCCGGTCAGCAACTGCAGAACGTCCGGCAACAGGTGTCCGGCGCTGGCCCAGTGCGGCGCACCGGCAGGGTGCCAGTCGACGTCGAGGGACACGGCCAGCCCGTGCAAGCCGTTCAACCCGGCGGTCAGCGCCGCTCCTACTGTGCCGGAATGCAGGATCGCGCGTCCTACGTTCGCCCCGTGGTTGACACCCGCCAGGACCAGCTCCGGCGCCGGGTCCAACCAGCCGCGGACCGCCGCGCGCACGATGTACGCCGGCTGGGCATCCATGGCGTAGGCCTCGACGCCGGGGAGATCGGTCAGCTGCCGTCGCTCGATCAGCGTCTGACCCTGCCGGGTCGTCGCGATGATTCCGGCGCTGGCCCCGCTGGACTGCCGCGCGGGTGCGGCTACCACGACCTCGAGGCCAGCCGCAACGGCTGCCGCCGCCAGCGCAACGAGGCCGGGCGAGTCGATGCCGTCGTCGTTGGTTACCAGGGCCTTGCGTCGCGCCAGCACGCCAGCTCCATCCCGGTGGTTCGGGGTTTCGGGTAGCCCGCATCACGCGGTTGTGCGATCCACGGCGTGGGCGACGACGTCGGCCAGCTGTCCGCTGGTGCGGTAGATCCGTCGTTGCTCGATTGTCCCGTTGCCGCGGCTGAGCACGGTGCTGACCAGATTTTCGACAACCTCGAAGTCGCCGTACTCATCCAGCGCCGGCCGGACGTGGTCCACGAGTGCGCGGATCACCTGCGCCGCCGGCGCCGACCGGCCCGCCGGATTGACGAGATCACCGTCGAGGCCGGAGCGGCCGGCTCGCCAGCTCGCCAGCCGCAGCAGCTCGGTACGAATAGGCGCCGCGGGCACACCGGCGCGCCAGGACCGCGCAGCGGTCTCGACCAGGGCTCTGACCAGGCCGCCCAGCAGTACCGCATCGTCGGCGTCCAGGCAGACGTCGGCAACGCGCACTTCCACCGTCGGGTGCTGGCGAGACAGCCGCGCGTCGAAATAGACCATCCCCAGATCGAGCACCGTCCGAGACTCGATCATCGCCCGCGTGGTGGCGTGATAGGTCTCGACGGAGCCGAACAGCTCGGTCGGCCCAGCCGACGGCCAGCGGCCCCAGACCTGGGACCGGAAGCTGGCGTAGCCACTGTCCTGCCCCTGCCAGAACGGCGAGTTGGCGCTGAGCGCGAGCAAGCAGGGCAGCCATCCGCGGATTCGGTCCAGCACCGCCGCCCCCTCCGACTCGGAGTCAATCTCGACGTGAACGTGGCAGCCACAGGTGAGTTGTTCCTCGGCGATCAGGCCAAATTCATCCACCATTCGCTGGTAACGAGGCGACGAGCTGATCGACGGTTCGGTCGCAAGCGGCGAGCTGCCCAGTGCGGCGATCCGGGCGCCCTTACCCTCGGCGGCCTCGCTCGCCGCACGCCGCCACCGCCGCACTTCCGCTGAGAGCTCTTCCAGCGAGGCGCAGGGCCGGGTGTTCGTCTCGAGCTGCTGGCGGGCCAGCTCGGAGGTAAGGGCTTGATCAACCGATTGTCCGCCGTCAGTCGTTTTGTCCAACACCGCCGCGGCCAACGCCAGCGCCCCGCCACTGTCCGGGTCGACCAGCAGCAACTCCTCTTCCACCCCTACGCTCCGCGGCACCCCATGATCGTGCCACTAGGGGCGGACCCCGACGCCAGTGCCTAGCTCATGCGCGCGGCCGCCGGGCACCTTGGGCGCCAACGGCGGAGTCGACATGCCGGCGCCATCGCGCAGGCCACCCAAGAACTCCTCCAGGGCCTCTCGCGAGGTGTACCGAGGTGACCAGCCCAATTCAGTCCGAGCCCGGGTGATGTCCATGATCGGTAACCGCAGGAATGCGTCGAACAGGTAGGGAGAGGCTGGGACCAGGTGCAGCTGCCAAGCCAGCCACAGCGCGGTCCGGACCGGCCAGAGCGGAACCGCAACGGCGCGGGCGCCGAAAATATCAGCCAGCATGGCCGCGTCCACGACGGGTTCGGCGGCGATGTTGAACGCACCGCGCACCTCGCTCAGCGCGGCCAACCGGTACGCCTGGCCGGCATCGGCGGTGTGCAGGGCTTGAAACCGCAGTCCCGGCAGGTCAGGCACCACCGGCACCAAACCCGGCCGCACCAGTTTGTTGGGCAGCAGCGGCCCGATGAACAGGCGTCGTTGCTGGCTGGCCGATTCCCGCTTGAAGATGAATCCCGGGCGCAGCCGCACCACCCGGACCTCGGGATGGGCGCGCTCGAAGGCGTCCAGGGTTCGTTCCAGATAGGCCTTTTCGCGGGTGTAACCAGCGGTGGGCCAGCCGTCGGTGGGCCAATCCTCGGCAACCGACCGATCCTTCGGACCGGGCGAGTACGCGCCGACCGAGGAGGCGTACACCAGTGCCGGCACGCCAGCCTCAGCCACCGCCTGGAATACCCGCTTGGCGCCTCCGACGTTGGCGCCCCAGGTGATCAGCGGATCGTGGCTGGGCTGGAACAGCCACGCGAGGTGGATGACCGCGTCTGCGCCGCGAAACAGGCCGACCAGCGCGTCTCGTTCGATATCGGCCTGGGCCCATTCAGTCCGAGGTGCCGACCACTGCGGTCGCCGGCGCGCCACGCCGAGGATCGACCC
>JBHEMR010000087.1:0-7565 GCA_046262495.1 Pseudonocardiaceae bacterium
GTGGTCGACGTCGAGCAGGGTGCCCTGGCTGCCCTCCAGCAGCACCGTCTCGCCGCGTCGCAGTGCCTGATCCAGTAACAGCCGGGTGTCGACGATCCGGTGTGCGAAGTGCGCACCCTGCTCGAGCACGGTGTCCACCACATGATCGGCGTCCAGCGCGCGCCGGTTGTAGACCTTGACCAGAACCTGATTTTTGAAGTCCAGCGCGGCCTCGACCTTCTGCCGCAGAATTTTCTCGTCCAGCAGATCCTGCGCGCGCACCCCCACCCGGGCCACCTTGTCCTGGTAGGCCGGCCCGATGCCGCGTCCGGTGGTACCGATCTTGGCTTTACCGAGGTAGCGCTCGGTGACCCGATCCATCGCCACGTGGTAAGGCATGATCAAGTGTGCGTCTGCTGAGATCAGCAGGCGCCCGGTGTCCACATTGCGGGCTTCCAGGCCGGCCAGCTCATCGAGCAGTACGCCGGGGTCCACGACCACACCGTTGCCGATGACGTTGGTCACGCCCGGGGTGAGAATGCCCGACGGGATGAGGTGCAGCGCGAAGTCCTGTCCATCGGGCAGCACCACAGTGTGGCCAGCATTGTTACCACCCTGGTAGCGCACCACCCACTGGGCCCGTTCACCGAGCAGGTCGGTGGCCTTGCCCTTGCCCTCGTCGCCCCACTGGGCGCCGATCAGGACGATCGCCGGCATGTGGTACTCCAGGGAGGTCGGTTCGGGCGCGCCGAGGCGAGCGTAGACCTTTCCAGAGGTGGACATGGCTGGGGCTGTAGTGCTGACCTGCGGGTCTGCGCAGTGGCCCGGCGCTGGGATTCCGACGGCGGTGCCGACTCGCCCCAGCCGCGAGGATCTCGACGACATCCTGGCCGGCCTGGATGGTCGCCGCCTGGTGGTCTGTGGCACCGACGCCGACCTGGCCGCGGTGCTGCTGCGGCTGCTGCGTACCGAAGCCCTGGCAACGGTGCCGGTGGGCTACGTGCCGGTCTCGGTGTCGTCTCCGGTGGCCCGCCTGTGGGGTCTGCCGACGTCGCCGTCAGCGGCCGCCGAGGTCGCACTGAGCGGCGTGCCGGACCGGGTGCCCTTGGTGCGCGACGACGCGGGTGGCGTGCTGGTGGGACTCGGCGTGGTGCGGCCACTGGACGGGGTGGCCTACTGCGACGCCGAGGTCGTGCTACGCGGGCGAGCATTGCGATTGGAGGTGCTACCGGATCGGGCGCTCGGGTTGATGGTCCGGGTGGTGCGCCGTGGACTGCCTGGCCGCCGGTTGAGGTGTGCCGCGGGGCGGGCCGTTCAGCTGGGTTGCCAGCCGACCGATGTCTGGCGCGACGGCGTAGCCCACCGCACCACCGACCGCTGGACCTGGTACCGGCACACCGAGGACTGGCAGCTGGCTCGAAGCATCGGCTAGATCACTCCAACCCGAGGACCCCGGCCGCGGTGGGATCGCATTCGTCGAGGAAGTCCCGGCACCGCCGGGCCTCGGGATCTTCGCCGATCTCGGCCGCCGCCCGGGCCAGTGCGGCAAGTGCGCGCAGGAAACCCCGGTTGGCGGCGTGTGACCAGGGCACCGGCCCGTGGCCCTTCCAGCCGGCCCGCCGCAGGTGGTCCAGACCGCGGTGGTAGCCGGTGCGGGCGAAGGCGTAGCCGGAGACGGCGTCCCCCTCGTCGAGCGCCCGCTGCGCGAGCGCCGCCCATGCGGCGGAGAACTCCGGGTACGCGGCGGCCACAGTGGCAGGATCGTTCGCCGCGGCGAGGGCCGCTTCAGCGTCGGGCTGCTCAGACAGCAGCGTCGGGTTGGGTCCCAGCAGGTTGCCGTGCACGTTCATCGCTCCATCCTGCCGTGGTGCTGCGGTCCATGATGCCGGTACCCAGTTAGCTTTCGAAGTGCCCTAACGGGCCAGCGTGCGACCAGCGGAGCGGAGGTCCTCGCAGGCCCGCGTGACTCGGTCAGCCATCGATTGCTCGGCTAGCTTGAGGTAGGACCGCGGGTCGTAGAGCTTTTTGTTGCCGACCTCGCCGTCGACCTTGAGTACCCCCGCGTAATTACGGAACATGTGGTCGGCAATCGGGCGGGTGAAAGCGTATTGGGTGTCGGTGTCGACATTCATCTTGACCACCCCGTACGACAACGCCTGGTGGATCTCCGCCAGCTGCGAGCCGGACCCGCCATGAAACACCAGGTCCAGCGGCTTGGAACCGGCCGGCAGACCCAGCCTCCTGGCCGCCACTTCCTGGCCCATCTGCAGGATCTCCGGGCGCAGCGTCACGTTGCCCGGCTTGTACACCCCGTGCACATTGCCGAACGTCGCAGCCAGCAGATAGCGACCTCGCTCGCCACCACCGAGGGCATCAACGGTGCGCTCGAAGTCAGCGGCCGTGGTATAGAGCTTCTCGTTGATCTCGTTTGTGACGCCGTCCTCCTCACCACCCACCACACCGATCTCCACCTCAAGGACGATCCTCGCCTTGCCGCAGGCTTCGAGCAGCTCAGTGGCGATGGCCAGGTTGAGATGCAGCTCTGTGGCCGAGCCGTCCCACATATGCGACTGGAACAGCGGGTTCTCCCCTCGGGCCACCCGCTCCTGGGAAATGGCGATCAGCGGCCGGACGAAGGTGTCGAGCTTGATCTCCGGGCAGTGGTCGGTGTGCAGCACCACGTTGACCGGGTACTTCGCGGCGACCACCCGGGCGAACTCGGCCATCGCCACCGAGCCGGTGACCATGTCCTTGACCTTGCTGCCCGAAGCGAATTCTGAGCCACCGGTGGACAGCTGCACGATGCCGTCACTGTCAGCTTCGGCGAAGCCGCGCAGCGCCGCGTTCAGCGTCTCCGACGAGGTCACGTTGATGGCCGGATAAGCGAACTCGCTGGCCTTCGCGCGGTCCAGCATCTCGCTGTAGACCTCGGGCGTCGCGATGGGCATTGTAGGTGACCTCCGATATTCGGTGCTGGCTTCCGGGTTGCACACCTGTTTCGCAGGCGGTGATCAGACCGCAGTATGGCCCACCCGTCCGACGAGACGCGATCGGACGGGCGCGACGCGGCCCCAGTACGTTTCCGCCGTGGCCCCCGACGAACCGATGGACCGCGTGACCGTGCAGCAGTCGGTCGAGATGACCCTCGGCCACCTGCGGGTCCTGGACGCGCCACCGGATATCCCCCTGGAGACCGCCTCTGGCCACCCGGTCGAGGCGCCGCTGACCCTGGAGGATCTGTACCGCCAGCACCGGATGCGGCTGGTGCGACTAGCGATTCTGCTGGTGGACGAGGCTCCCACCGCCGAAGACGTCGTGCAGGAGGCGTTCACCGGGTTGCACCGGCACTGGTCCGGGTTGCGCGACGAGGCGGCCGCGCTGGGCTACTTGCGTACCGCGGTGGTCAACGGCTCCCGTTCGGTGCTGCGCCGCCGTAAGACCGCTCGCGGCTACGTTCCCCCGCACCAGGCCAACGCGCGCTCCGCGGAGTCGCTGGCGATGCTCACCACCGAGCATCATGCGGTGGTCGTCGCGCTGGGCCAGTTGCCACCACGGCAACGCGAGGTGCTGGTGCTGCGCTACTACGGGGGGATGAGCGAGGCGGAGATCGCCGCCGCCACCGGAGTCAGCCGCGGTACCGTGAAATCCAGCGCCAGCCGAGCCCTCGACGCCCTGCAGCGAATGCTGGAGGGCTCGTGAGTACACCGCGAAGCGGCGCATCCCAGTGACCGACGAGGTACATCAGCGGTTGTCGGCCGCGCTGCGTGCCCAGGCATCGGGGCTGAGTACCGGATCACCGAACAGCCCCGCGCCCCCTCCCGCACCTGCGCCGGCGGCAGGATCGTCCGGACGTAAACCGGCGCATGCCAAACCCAGAATGTCGGCCTCAACCGTGCTCGCTTTGGCGGTGCTCCTCGGACTGCTGGCCGGCGGCCTGGCCGGTCTGATCAGCGCCTGGTAGCGGCGGGTGCAGCGCCGGCATACGGGCGCGCCCGATACCGTGAGACCGTGACGCCCTCCTATGCCGGTATGTCGATGGCTCTCAACCCGTCCTGGCTCGATCCCGAACAGCTGCTGCAGATGCTGGGTCCCTACGTGCTGGCGGGCCTGTGCTTAATCATTTTCGCTGAATGCGGACTGCTCATCGGATTTTTCATGCCCGGCGACTCGTTGCTGTTCACCGCCGGGCTGTTCGTCGCCAGCGGCCGCATCGGTACGCCGATCTGGTTGGTCTGCCTGCTGCTCACGGGGTGTGCCGTGCTGGGCAACGTCGTCGGCTACTACCTGGGCTACCGGGCCGGGCCAGCGCTGTTCGACCGGCCGGATTCCCGGCTGTTCAAACGGGAGTACGTGGACAAGACGCATGCCTTCTTCGACAAGTATGGGGCACGGGCGATCGTGCTGGGCCGGTTCGTCCCGATCGTGCGGACCTTCATCACAGCGGTTGCCGGAGTCGGCCGGATGGACCGCCGCAAGTACTTCATCTACTCGATTCTCGGTGGCGTCGGCTGGGCCACTGGACTGACTCTGCTCGGCTTCTGGCTCGGCGGGGTCACCTTCGTCCGGGCTCACGTGGAGCTGATACTGATCGGCATCGTCGCGCTGTCGATCATCCCGATCCTCATCGAGGCGATCAGAGCCCGCGTACTGAGCCAACGGACAGCACGCTCTTCAAGGTAGCAAGATGGCGTCGATGCGACCTCACGACGCGCCGGTGACCCCCGGCGGACACCGCGCCAGTCGCCGTGTCCGGCGAATCGCCGCTGGGGCGGTGCTGGGCGCGCTGGCCGCGCTGGTCGCGGTCGGTGTGCCGACGGGCAAGGCAGCGCTGCTCGCCATCGGGCCCAGCGTGGCCCCTACCCCCAGTGTGCAGTCGCTGCGCGCGCCCCCGCACACCTGCCTGACCTGGCAGCTGCCAGACGCCGCCGATGCCGCAGCGGTGGCGTGCTCTGCCCCGCACCTGTTCGAGGTCACCGGGACGCTGGACCTTCAGGACTTTGACGCCCAGGCCGCGTTCCCCGACCCGGCACATTGGCAGCAGCTGGTGGCGCAGCGCTGCACCGAGCTCACCACCCAGGCGCTGGCCGATCACTTCGACCCGTTCGGCCGGTTCACCGTGGGAGCGATCAAACCCAGCGAGGCCGGCTGGCTACGCGGAGATCGGACGCTGCGCTGCGGGGTGCAGTCGGCCAGCCGCACCGGAACGCTGTTCGCCACCACCGGAAACGCACAAGCGCAGGACCAGTCCGACGTGCATCCGCCCGGCACTTGTCTCGGCAACGACGGCAAAGCGGTGGGTGACCCTGTCGATTGCGCGCTGCCCCATGCCATCGAGATCGTCGGGGTCGTCGACCTCAAGGGCACCTTCAAGGGCTATCCCGACGAAGCCGCGCAGGACCGCGTGCTGAACACGGAATGCACAGGGTTGGCGAAGGATTTCGCGGGGGGCCCCGCAGTGGTCGGCAACAAAGGACTCACGCTGTTCTGGGAAACCCTGCGGAGGCAGAGCTGGCAAGCGGGCAGCACCCGGGTGGACTGCCGGCTCGGCGCTTTCCTACCCGACCGCTCCGGGTTCGCCCCGGTGACCGGCAGCGTGAAGGGGCCGGTAGAGGTGAGCAAACAGCCTGCCCCCGCTGCCCCGCGCAACGCTAAACCAGCGCCCGTGGCGGCGCCTCCGGTGACCCAGGCCGACACTCCAGCCATCCCGCCGCCGTGATGGCCACCTGGCTCCCGCCGGACCGGTTCGACGAACTGGTGGCTGACGCGTTGGACCTGATCCCGGGCAAGCTCGCCGAGGCGATGGACAACGTGGTGGTGCTGGTAGAGCCGCGCAATCCCGAGGATCCCCAGTTGTTAGGGCTCTATGAGGGGGTCGCGTTGACCATGCGGGACTCGCAATACAGCGGGATGCTCCCCGACCGGATCACCATCTACCGCGACGCCTTGCTCGACGTCTGCAGCGACGAGCAGCAGGTTGTGGAGGAAGTTGCGGTGACCGTGGTGCACGAGGTGGCACATCACTTCGGGATTCCCGAACACCGCCTGCACGAACTCGGCTGGGATTAACGTTATCGCTTCGTGCGGCAATGGTAACTATATAGGTGCCCTAAAATGGTTAAGTACCTAGGTCCGCTCATGACCCTATGGCACAGGATTGATTATGATGACGGTATACGCCGTGGATCAGCCTCGGAGCTTTTTGGGTTTGGTTTGACCGGTGATCGTGATTGGTTTTTCGATGAGATGCGGCTTGGGCTCAGAGCCAGCGGGCGCGAACCAGGGCTCATGTGCAGGCGCGTCCGGGCGCAGTGTCCACTTCCGGGCGACTTGGTCGACGCCTATCGGGTACACCGTCAGGGCACCATCGGCCTGGATGTGCAGTCGGAGAAAATGCTTGAGGTCCTCGTGGTGCAGGGGTGCATACCCCTCAGTTCCGTGCAGACCAAGGCAGTTGGTGGCCCAAAGGTAGGCCGACATCCCCACCATTCCCCCGATGCCACCCACCAGGGCGACCAGGCCGAGGAAAGTAACCAAGGACCACACGCCCCGGAGCCCGAAGACAGACGACAGCCAAGAGGCGGCAATCATGACCCCGGCCACGCCCGCCAGTTGCAGCATCGAATGGGCCATCCCCAGCATAAATCGGCGGATGCCATTGGCGTCGTGGGCGAAACGCACCATTCCGGCTAAGGACACGATCATGAGCAGGCTGAGCAGGAAGGACGTCGGACTCTCCCACAGAGCGTGCAGCAAGTCACCGACGCCGAGTGCGACGTGGCGGTCTCCGAGATGCAATCCCAGCATGAACGCCAACAACACCTGCACGGTGCCGAACACCCCGGCAAGGGGAAGGTTGTAGACAGGGAGCAACCAGATCCGCTTCCTCAGCCGTCTCGATACGGCCGGTGAGGGATAGGTGCTGGCTCTGCGGTAGGTGATGGCTCCGTGCGCTCCGGGGAAGTCCATGCGCTCAGGGAGGTTGTGGGTGGGATGCAAGAAAGCGCCGCCGCCGCCGGAGGTAATGTGCTGGCGCACGCCATCCTCCTGTTCGTAGCGGGCGTAGTAGTGCTTTCCACTCTTGAGGTACAGCACCAGCTGGGCGCCACTGGGCTGGATGATCTCACGCTCGAGGTACTCCACATCCCGATCGGAATGGATCTCGACCTGCTTCCTGCCGCTCTCGACCTCCTTAGCCATGCACAAAATGATGCGGTCTCCGGGCTGCACCTGGTCGACGGCGACGTCAGCGAAGTACTGCAGTTGAGCTTCGTCGATGAAGGACCCGAACTGGATGTCGATGCCCCACAGCCACCAACGGTTCGGAAGCTTGACCGCGAAGTAGCTCCGACGCTGCACCGTTTTCCATCCACCGATCCAGTGGTTGCGGCAGAAGATGCTGGTGAAGTTGACCAGCCCGTCGTACCAGTCGTGGCTTCCTGGAATGGCGAAAAGCTCGGGAGCTTCTCCCGCGACGCACGGCAGCGCCGCCCGGTACGGACCCAGCATGCGGTTCTCATACTCCGCGGCGTTGGGCACCGGGTACACCTGGTCGCCCCCCATTACCAGGATCCGGCCCCGCTCGGTGG
>JBHEMR010000088.1:0-7802 GCA_046262495.1 Pseudonocardiaceae bacterium
CAGCACAGTGAGTGCGGTTAAGGTTGCTGGCAAGCGGGCCTACGCGCTGGCTCGGGCCGGTGAGCAGGTGCGGTTGACCGCCCGTCCGGTGACCGTGTCCCGGTTCGAGCTTCTCGCTCTGCGTCGCGGCGACGCCGTGACCGACCTCGACGTGTTGGTGGAATGCAGTGTTGGCACCTACGTTCGGGCGCTGGCCAGAGACCTCGGGGCGGCGTTGGGCGTCGGAGGACACCTCACTTCGCTGCGCCGCACCCGGGTGGGCCCCTACGGTCTGGAGGTCGCCCGCACGCTGGAAGAGCTGGCGGCCCAACCGCGGTTGGGGGCGGAGCTCGACGAAGTGGTGGCTACCGTGTTCAACCACCGCATCGTGGACACCCAGCAGGCCTGGGTATTAGCTCATGGTGGATCATTGCCGGCGGTCGGGCTGACCGCAACGCACGCGGCGATCGACCCAAATGGGCACGCCATCGCACTGCTTACCGAGCACGAGGGCCACGCCCGGCCGGTCCTGGTGCTCCGCCCCGCGGACGACTGAGCTCGACTGCGCCGGTCTGAGTTAACCTCGGTGCTTGTGCAGCGCTGGCGTGGAATAGAGGCCATCCCGAACGGATGGGGCCGCAGTGTGGTCACCATCGGGGTGTTCGACGGGATGCACCGCGGTCACGTCCAGCTGGTGGGCCATGCAGTGCGGAGGGCCCACCAGCTGGGTGTTCCCAGCGTATTGATGACCTTCGACCCGCACCCGTCGGAGGTGGTCCGGCCCGGCAGCCATCCAGCGCAGCTGACCACCCTTCGCCGACGGGCTGAGCTGGCCGAACAGCTTGGTGTCGAGGTGTTCCTCGTACTGCCCTTCACCGTCGAATTGTCCCGGATGCCAGCCGACGAGTTCGTCCACACGGTGCTCGTCGAGCGCCTGCACGTGGCAGAAGTGGTGGTTGGTGACAACTTCACCTTCGGGCATAAAGCCGCCGGCGATATCGAGTTGCTGCGGTCCCTGGGCCGGCGGTTCGGCTTCACCGCCGAAGGCGTGGGGCTGCTTTCCCAGGGCGAGCTGACTTTCTCCTCGACCTACATCCGCTCGTGCATTGACGCCGGTGACGTGGTAGCCGCGGGCACCGCCCTGGGCCGCCCACACCGGGTGGAGGGGATCGTGGTCCGCGGCGACCAGCGTGGGCGCAGCCTGGGTTACCCAACGGCGAACCTGTCCACCGCACGGTATGCCGCGATCCCCGCCGACGGTGTGTACGCGTGCCGTTTCGTGCACCGCTGCCGGGACCTGGCGGCAGCGGTCTCGATCGGCACGAACCCCACCTTCTCGGGCCGCGAACGCCGCGTGGAGGCATTCGTGCTCGACCTGGACGAAGACTTCTACGGCGAGCGGGTGGCGCTGGACTTCGTCGAGCGGCTGCGCGGCATGTGCCGCTTCGACACTCCCGAAGAGCTCGTCACCCAGATCGACGATGACGTGGTGCGCACGCGGAAGGTGCTCGACCGGGCCGGCTGATGCATGTAGAGGGCACGGAAGGGGAGGCCGGTGGATGAGCAGCGTGCCGTTGCGCGCAACGTCGCCCGGCAGCGCGAGTGGTACGGGGAGCCATTGGGCGATCGGGTGCGGCGACTCGTGGTCGCCTTCAATGTGTCCCAGGCACAGTTGGCCGAGGTTCTCGGGTTGAGCGCGCCCATGCTCAGCCAGCTGATGAGCGGGCGTCGAGCGAAGATCGGAAATCCCGCGGTGCTGGCCCGGATGGTGATGCTGGAGCGTCGGGTGCTCACCCCGGCGGTTGCCTCCGGTGATCCGACCGCGATCCGGGCTGCGCTGGAGGAGGTGCGCGACTCCCGGCCCACCGTCAGTCGGCCCACCGTCAGTGGCTCGACGCTCAGCGGGTCCACCGTCAGCTGGTCGACCGGCGGTGAGTTCACCGGCGGTGTGGAGAGACTGCCGGGAGAGAAGTATGGGGACGAGGTGCTCGTCCCGGCGCTGCGTGCGGTGGCTGATCCGGCGGAGCTGGCTGCCGCGGCGGGACTGCTGCAGGACCGGTTCCCGGTGCTCGCCGCATTGCTTCGGCGCGCCGCCGGCCCCGGCCAGGAAAGCGACATCGAGAGGTGAGCTGGTAACCTCCCCAGAGGTCCGGCTGCAGTCCGTGGCGGTCGGTCCGGTGAATTATCCACGCGTCATTCGCGGCCCACACGGTACAAGACGACAGGAGAAGATTTCGTGGCGCTGTCCACTGCACAGAAGAGTGAGATCCTGGCCGAATACGGGTTGCGTGGGGGGGACACCGGATCCCCGGAAGCGCAGGTTGCCCTGCTGACCAAGCGCATCATGGACCTTACCGAGCACCTCAAGCAGCACAAACACGACCATCACTCGCGGCGCGGCCTGCTCCTCATGGTCGGCCGCCGCCGCAACTTGTTGAACTACCTCGCCAAGGTCGACATCGCGCGCTACCGATCCCTGATCGAGCGCCTCGGCCTGCGCCGCTGACCCTGAACCCGCTGACCCTGAGCCAGCACGGATACCCAACCACACATCGCGCACAAGCCGCCTCGTCACCGTCGTCGGGACCGTCGTCCGCCGGTCCTCGGTAGTGGCTCCCGGCAGCACGCCACGTGCTCCGGGGGCTTCGATCGAAGACCGGTCCGCCGTCCTCGTTCCCGCCCCGATGGTTCACCAGCGGTTCGTGTCGCGAGGAGGAGAAGAATTGACCGACTCCGCTACCACCTCCACCCAGACGGTGCACGAAACGATCGCCTTACTGGACAACGGTGCCTTCGGTACTCGCACTGTGCGATTCGAGACTGGTCGGCTGGCCCGGCAAGCCGCAGCATCCGTCGTCGCCTACCTCGACGACGAGACGATGCTGCTGTCCGCCACCACGGCCTCCAAACACCCCAAGGACCAGTTCGACTTCTTCCCGTTGACGGTCGATGTCGAGGAGCGGATGTACGCCGCCGGGCGTATCCCCGGCTCCTTCTTCCGCCGTGAAGGCCGTCCGTCCACCGACGCGATCCTCACCTGCCGGCTGATCGACCGCCCGCTGCGACCCTGCTTCGTCGACGGCCTGCGCAATGAGGTCCAGGTCGTCGTCACCGTGCTCAGCCTCAACCCGGCTGATCCTTACGACGTGCTCGCGATCAATGCCGCGTCAGCGTCCACCCAGCTGTCCGGGCTGCCGTTCTCCGGTCCGATCGGCGCTACCCGGGTAGCCCTGGTCAGCCAGGAGGAAGGCGACAGCCAGTGGGTCGCCTTCCCGACTCATGAGCAGATCAGTCGGTCGGTATTCGACATGGTCGTCGCCGGTCGGGTCGTCGGCGACGGCGCCAGTAGCGATGTGGCGATCATGATGGTCGAGGCCGAGGCCACCGAGGCCACCATCGAGCTGATCGGCGGGGGTGCCCAGGCCCCGACCGAGGAGGTGGTGGCCGCCGGGCTGGAAGCCGCCAAGCCTTTTATCCGCGCCCTGTGCCAGGCCCAGCAGGAACTGGCTGCGGCAGCCGGGAGTCCGGAACTGGAGTTTCCCACCTTCCCCGCTTACCAACCCGACGTCCTCGAAGCCGTCCGTGAGGTGATGGCCGACGAGCTGGCGCAGGCGCTGGTCATCGCGGCCAAGCAGGAGCGGGAGAGCCGGCTCGATGAGCTCAAGGCCGGCGCTTTGGAGCGGCTGGGTGAGCGCTTCGCGGGCCGGGAAAAGGAGATCGGTGCCGCATTCCGAGCCCTGACCAAGGCAGCGGTACGCCAGCGAATCCTGCGCGACAAGGTGCGCATTGACGGTCGGGGTATTACCGATATCCGACCGCTGTCGGCTGAGGTGGAGATGATTCCTCGGGCGCACGGATCGGCGCTGTTCGAACGCGGCGAGACCCAGATCCTCGGCGTCACCACGCTGAATATGCTGCGTATGGAGCAGCAAATCGACTCACTTGGTCCGGAGACCACCAAGCGCTACCTGCACCATTACAACTTCCCGCCGTTCTCCACCGGCGAGACCGGCCGGGTGGGCTCGCCCAAGCGGCGCGAGATCGGTCACGGTGCGCTGGCTGAGCGTGCGCTGGTCCCGGTGCTGCCCAGCCGTGCGGAGTTCCCCTACGCGATTCGTCAGGTCTCCGAGGCGCTGAGTTCCAACGGCTCCACCTCGATGGGCTCGGTATGCGCGTCAACGATGTCGCTGTTCAACGCGGGGGTTCCGCTGAAGGCTCCGGTGGCTGGTATTGCAATGGGCCTGGTGTCGGGTGAAGTCGATGGCAAGGACGCTTTCGTCGCGCTCACCGATATTCTGGGGGCCGAGGATGCCTTTGGCGATATGGATTTCAAAGTCGCCGGCACCAGTTCGTTCGTCACCGCATTGCAGCTGGACACCAAGCTGGTCGGCATACCGTCGGACGTGCTGGCCGGAGCGCTGTCGCAGGCCCGAGACGCCCGGCTGACCATCCTTGAGGTGATGGCCGAAGCCATCGACGGGCCGGATGAAATGAGTCCGTTCGCCCCACGGGTCACCGCCATCAAGATCCCGATCGACAAGATCGGCGAGGTGATCGGCCCGAAGGGCAAGATGATCAACTCGATCACCGAGGAGACCGGCGCGGACATCTCCATCGAGGACGACGGCACGATCTACGTCGGCGCCAGCGACGGTCCCTCCGCGGAGGCCGCCATCGATCGGATCAACGCGATCGCCAACCCCCAGCTACCCAAGGTGGGGGAGCGCTTCCTCGGGACTGTGGTGAAGACCGCAGCGTTCGGCGCGTTCGTCTCCCTGGTACCCGGCAAGGATGGGCTGGTGCACATCTCCAAGCTGGGCAACGGCAAGCGCATCGGCAAGGTCGAAGACGTGGTGAAGGTCGGCGACAAGCTGCGCGTGGAGGTGGCCGACATCGACAACCGCGGAAAGATCAGTCTGGTGCCGGTGAGCGAAAACGATGCTGCCAACGCCGCGGCCTCCGGGGCCGGACCCGACACGTACACGGCTGAGGTCCCGGCCGGCACGTGATCGCGCGGCCGCATCCCCACGGCGCAATGTCTTCGGACGCGACGCTCCAGCGCACCGTGTTGCCCTCCGGGTTGCGGGTGGTGACCGAGCAGATGGCTGGTTCCCGGTCGGCTGCCGTGGGGATGTGGGTGGCGGTGGGCTCGCGAGACGAGCCCACCGCGGTGGCCGGCGCGGCGCATTACTTAGAGCACCTGCTGTTTAAAGGCACCGCGCGACGTTCCGCGGCGGCCATCGCCGAGGAGATCGACGCGGTGGGCGGTGAGCTCAACGCGTTCACGACCAGGGACTGCACCTGCTACCACGCGCAGGTGCTCGACTGCGATCTCGATCTCGCCATCGATCTGGTGTGCGACGTGCTGGGTGACGCCCTGCTCGACGCAGTCGACGTGGAGACCGAGCGCGGCGTGGTGCTCGAGGAGATCGCGATGCGCGACGACGACCCGGAGGAACTTCTGCACGACGAGTTCTGCGCCGCATTGTTCGGGTCGCATCCACTGGGCCGCCCGGTGCTGGGCACGGAGGAGTCGGTAAGCGGAATGAGCCGCGAGGCGTTGTACCGCTTCTACCGGCGTCGTTACACCCCGGAACGGATGGTTCTGGCAGCGGCCGGCAACGTCACGCACAGCGCGGTGCTGGCTGCGGTGGCCCGTAGTTTCGGACCCCACCTGACCGGTTGCGCACAACCCGTGCGCCCTCGTCGAGGTCAGGCACACATCACCGCCCGGCGCGCACTGGCGTTGTGCCCCGACTCGTCCGAACAGGCCCACCTCATGCTAGGCGTCCCGGCCATGGACCGCCATGACGACCGGCGCTACGCGCTCGGCGTGCTCAACGCTGCGCTGGGCGGCGGGATGAGCTCGCGGCTGTTCCAGCAGGTCCGTGAGCAGCGCGGGCTGGCCTATGCGGTCTACTCCGCGGTGGACTCTTATGCCGACATCGGCAGCCTGTCGATCTACGCCGGCTGCTCGCCGGGCCGGCTGGGTGAGGTGGCGGTGGTGATCGGTGACGTGCTGGCCGCCCTGGCCCAAGACGGCCTGTCCACTACTGAGCTGGCTCGTGGCAAGGGGCAGCTGCGTGGTGGGCTGGTGCTGGGCCTGGAGGATGCGCCGTCGTGGATGACCCGGATCGGGATGGCAGAGCTCTATCACGGCGAGCACGACACCGTCGAAGATGAGCTTCGACGGATCGACGCGGTGACTGTCGAGCAGGTCGGTGAGCTCGCTCGCGAGCTGCTACGCCAACCGATCACCGCCGCTGTGGTGGGCCCCTACGCTGACGCCGATGATCTGCCCGACGAGATAGCGGAGTTGATCGCATGACCCCCGCGGAGCAGATGCCCACTGCGAACCGCTCTGCGGACAACCCCATCCGGGTCGGGGTGCTCGGGGCGCGCGGTCGGGTGGGGACCGAGGTGTGCAAGGCGGTCGACGCCGCTGAGGATATGGAACTTGTTGCGATGGTCGACGCGGGCGACTGGATGTTCAACGTCGCTGACGCGGGCGCAGAGGTTGTCGTCGACTTCACTCATCCCGACGTGGTGATGGATAATGTGCGCTTCTGCGTAGACCAGTCCATTCACGCAGTCGTGGGGACCACTGGCTTCACCGAGGTTCGGCTAGCACAGGTCCGCGAATGGCTCGCGCCCAAGCCCGATCTCGGAGTACTGATCGCCCCCAACTTCGCGATCGGGGCGATCCTGTCGATGCGTTTCGCTGCGATGGCCGCCCGATTCTACGACTCCGTGGAGATCGTGGAACTGCATCACCCGGGCAAGGCCGACGCACCGTCAGGCACCGCTGCTCGCACGGCGGCGTTGGTCGCCGCCGCTCGCGCGCGGGCCGGAATGGGAGCGCCTCCGGATGCCACCACCCGTGCCCTATCTGGTGCCCGCGGCGCAGACGTCGACGGTGTGCGGGTGCATGCGGTCCGGTTGACCGGGCTGGTCGCGCACCAGGAAATACTGCTGGGTACCGAGGGTGAGACATTGACGATCCGCCACGACACGCTGGATCGCTGTTCGTTCATGCCCGGCGTCCTGCTAGCCGTCCGCTCGGTCCTCAACCACCCAGGCCTAACCGTAGGCCTAGAGCCCCTGCTCGACCTGTAACCCCGCGCCCCCTCTGCTCCGAATGGCGGGTGAGGGTGAGTTAGGTGAGCACTAGGTCTAGAGGGCCGGTTAGGCGGATTTCACGGAGGGCGCGGCCGGCGGCGTCGAGGGTGCGGATGGTGCCGTCGGGGTGCCAGCCCGCGCGCCGGTAGAAGTTCAGCGAGGCCTGATCCTCGGCGGGCACCCAGGCGATTCCCCGGGTAGCGCCGGCGTCGCGTAGTGCTGCCGCGGCGGCAGCGAGCAATCGGCCGCCGTGGCCCCGGCGTCCCCACCGGGGTTCTACCAGCAGGGTGCTCACCAGCACGGTTCGCGCCGCGTCAGCGGGCAACGCGCCATCGGCAGCGGCCGCCACGTCGTCCTCGGGCGCCGAACCGGCTACCACGAACCCAACCGGATCGTCACCTTCGGTGGCGATCAACACTGTGGCCCCACCCTCGATCGCGTCGGCCCAGACTTCTCGCACGTGCGGTGCATCCAGCTCGTCGAGGGTGCCGGGCGACAACAGCTCGGAGTAAGCGGCGCGCCAGGTGGCGGCGTGCAGCGCTGCCAAGATGGGAACGTCCTCAGGTGTCGCCGTGCGCACCCGAGCCACTGCCATGCCAGTCACGGTATGCGGTAGCCGGAACGCAGCCGTATCCGGGCGTGAGCGCTGGGATTGTCGGTGCCGGATGGCAGCATCGGTGACCGTGGAGATCGTGGGACAAGAC
>JBHEMR010000089.1:0-10062 GCA_046262495.1 Pseudonocardiaceae bacterium
CCGTTAGGCCGCTCGGGCGGCTAGTCTCGCCCGTACGACACCATCCTCGCTCGAGTGGCGGCGCGGTTACTCGGACGGGGTCCCGGTGCGGTCGGGGGCACGACCGACTCCAGGAGGTAGCTACGTGGCTGCTGTCGGATACGGCTCGACCGTCAGGTCGGCGCCGTCCGGCGCCGTGCCGGCGTCATTGGTCCCGCATCCGCGGGAAGAACTGTTCACGGTGTTGGTGGTCGATGACCATCCGTTACTCCGTGAGGCCATCGCCTCACGACTGGTAACAATGGGAGCGGTCACTGTGCACGAGGCCGCATCGGTAGCCGAGGCGAGGGCTCGCGCTCAAGCCTCGGGTCCGTGCGACCTGGCGATACTCGATCTGACCCTGCCCGATGGTAGTGGGCTGGACCTGATCGGGGAGCTGCGCGGATGGGGCTGGACCCGCATCGTGGTACTGGCCTCCTCCGACGACCCACATGCCGTACGCACCGCTTTCCAGACTGGCGCGCAGGCCTACTTGCTAAAATCAGCGTCTCCGTCAGTGGTCACCGACGGCGTGCGTCGAGTGCTCGAGGGCGGGGTCTACGCAGACCCGACGGTGGCGCCGCTCCTGGCATCGGGCACTCGGGTGGCGGGCACTGACAACACACCGCGAGAGCTATCAGCCAGGGAGGTGGAGGTGCTGCAACTGGTCGCCGACGGCCAGTCCAACAAGGAAATCGGTGAGGCGCTGAACCTGTCCGCGCTCACTGTTAAGAGCCACCTGTCTCGTATCGGGCGCAAGCTCGGCACCGGTGACCGGGCGCAGATGGTCGCGCTCGCGATGCGTGCGGGGGTCATCCGCTGACCGATACGATTCCGGTTCCGCTGCTGGAGCCGGCCGCGGGGGTGCCACCAGTGGTGGCCTCCGCGGGAGCTCTGTACGCCGCGGTAGCGCTGCTCGACGGCGGCACCGGCCCAGTAGCCGTGGATACTGAACGGGCTTCTGGCTATCGCTACTGGCAACGCGCCTACCTCGTGCAGCTTCGGCGAGAGGGCGCGGGCACAGTACTTGTCGATCCGATCGGTCTTGACGACCTCTCCGACCTGGCCGACGTGCTCAACCCGTTGGAATGGGTGCTTCATGCCGCTTCCCAAGACTTGCCATGCCTGGGCGAACTGGGACTGCGTCCCGCGACGGTATTCGATACCGAGCTGGCCGCTCGGTTGGCCGGGTTCGAGCGGGTTGGCTTAGCGCCACTGGTCGAAGAGCTGCTGGGCTACCACCTGCAAAAGGGGCACGGCGCCGCGGACTGGTCGCGCCGGCCGCTGCCCGCGGACTGGCTGACCTACGCCGCGCTTGATGTCGAGCTGCTGCTGCCACTGCGGGCGGCGATCGCCGCCGAACTGGATAACCAGGGCAAGTCGTCCTGGGCAGCCGAGGAGTTCGAGGCAGTGCGGACCGCAGCGCCGGCCGCACCTCGGATTGAAGCATGGCGGCGAACCTCCGGACTGCACCGCATCCATCAAACCCGCCAATTGGCCGCGGTCCGTGAGCTGTGGCAAGTCCGCGACCACATGGCCCGGCAGCGTGACATCGCTCCAGGCCGGGTACTGCCCGATACCGCGATCATCGACGCGGTGCTGTCCGAGCCGCCGGACGAGGCCGCGCTACTGTCGCGACCAGTGTTCAACGGCCGCTCACAGCGCCGGCACGTCAAGACGTGGCTAGCCGCGCTACAGACTGCCAGAGGATTGCCGGCCAGCGAACTACCATCGCTGCGCGCCCCAGGCGAGAGCCCACCTCCGGTAAACCGCTGGCCAGACCGGGATCCGGCGGCGGCGGTACGGCTCACCGCGGCGCGCGCGGCGCTGATTGAGATCGCCGAGCACCACCGGCTTCCATTGCAGAACCTGCTGGCGCCCGACTTGGTCCGCAGGCTGTGCTGGGAGCCCCCTGAACCACTCGATGCCGCTGGCGTGGAACGGCATCTGGTCGCTGGTGGCGCCCGCCGATGGCAGTGTGAACTAACCGCGTGCCCTCTCGCCGCGGCCCTGAGTTCCCCCACCGAGTAGCCCTTCCACCTATGCGGCCGGCAGCTGCACCGTTACCACGAGACCGCCGCCTGGCACCGGTTCGGCGTGCACGGAGCCACCGTGGGCGGCGACCACGGCGTGGACGATTGACAAGCCCAGGCCTGCCCCATCGTGCGCGGTTCGAGCGACTCCGCCGCGGTGGAAGGGCTCGAACAGCGCGGTCACTGCCTCAGGCGCGATCACGTTCCCCGAACTGGCGACCCGCAGGGTCGCGTGTGCTCCCGCCAGATCAGTGCAGACCTCCACCCAGCCACCGTCGAAGTTATGCCGCACCGCGTTTTCCACCAGATTGCCCACTACGCGTTCCAACAGTGCGGGGTCACCCACCGTCAACGCCGGCGATATTCGCTTGCTCACCTGCAAGGCCCGGCTGTGGGCTTCGGACGCGACAATCCGCAACGCGGCCTCGGCTAAGCCCGCGAGGTCGGCCACTTCACGGGCCCGAAGCGCGCCGCCCTCGGTCCGGGCCAGCACCAGCAAGCCGTCGACCAGCTGCTGTGCCCGCAACGTCGCATCACGGATTACTGAAGCCATCCGGCGCAGTTCAGCCGCATCCGCGGCGGGATCCGCCAGCGTGACATCCACCTCGGTGCGCACGACGGCCAACGGGGTCCGCAGCTCGTGACTGGCATTCGCGACGAAGCGACGTTGTGACTGGAAGGCAGCTTGCAACCGATCCAGCATCGCGTCGAAGGTGTCGGCGAGCTCGGCCACCTCGTCGCGTGGCCCCGGCAGCCGCAACCGCTCATCCAGCGACTCTGCGGACAGCCGACGAGCAGCGGCGGTCACGTCGTGCAGCGGCCGCAGTACCTGGCCGGTGATCACCCACGCGAGTAGCACGGTGGCGGCGACCGCGAGCAAGAACGCCACCGACCCGGCCTGTAGCACCCGTTGTCTCGCCGCCTCGGCCAGCGCCTCGCCGAGCTGGCGGGCGGCCACCGGCACCCCGTTGACCTTGACGGTGCTGCCCGGCGGCAAGTCCGGCACCGCAGCCACGACCCCACCAACCAGCAGCCATCCCAGCCACAGCAGCAGCGCACTCACCGCCGCCGATAATCCAGCGGCGAGCAGCGTGAGCCTGGCCCGCAGCCCCGGGCCCCGGCGCGGTCGCACCAACCGCTCAACCGGACGCAAGGTCAGCGCTGGGCACTCGGTAACCGGACCCCACCACGGTCTCGATGATGCCCGGGTCGCCAAGCTTTTTGCGCAGGGTCATCACGGTAACCCGCACCGTGGTGGTGAACGGATCGGCGTTCTCGTCCCACACTCGTTCGAGCAGCTCTTCGCTACTGACGACGCCGCCGCCGGCGGTGAGCAACACTTCCAGAACCCCGAACTCCTTTCGGGTGAGGTCAACCGGAGTGCCGGAGCGGCTGACGGTCCGCCGAGACGGATCGAGTAGGACATCACCAGCGCTAAGCACCGGAGGCACCGCAGGCGTGGCACGCCGACCGAGCGCACGCAGCCGGGCCACCAGCTCGGGGAACGCGAACGGCTTGGACAGGTAGTCGTCAGCTCCCAGTGACAGCCCAGCCACCCGGTCGGATACGGCGCTGCTGGCCGTGAGCATCAGCACTCGAGTGACCGCCCCGGATGAGGCGATCTCGGTGCACAACTGGTCACCCGACATCCCAGGCAGGTCGCGGTCGAGCACCACCACGTCGTACCGGGTTACGGCAGCCTTCTCATGGCCACTGTCGCCGTCGTAGGCGACATCTACCGCCATCCCCTCCCGGCGCAGACCACGAGCAACGGCATCGGCCAGCGGCTGCTCGTCCTCGACGATCAGAATGCGCACCCCCCAACGGTGCCACACCCCGTTGCCAGCCCTGCACCGGCTCGGATGCAGCTATGGGGCGCCCGGAGCGTCCACTGCCGCAGGTTCGCCGATCGGTCGGATCAGCGCGGCGGCCCAGCCGGTCACGGCCCTGGCGACATCCTGCGCGGTCAGACCAAGATCTGCCAGCACCTCATCCCGGGAGCCGTGCGTGAGGAAGCGTTGTGGGATGCCGAGATCACGAAGCGGCACGTCGACCTCGGCGTCGCGCAGGGCGGCGGCCAATGTCCAGCCGAAACCGCCATGCCGGCCACCGTCTTCGACACTGACAACCAGCCGGTGCCGCGCGGCCATCCACACCAGGACCTCCGGCACCGGAAGCACCCACCGAGGGTCGACGACGGTGACCCCAATGCCCTGGTCGGCAAGGCGCCTGGCGGCAGCGACAGCGAGCATGGCAAAGGCGCCGACACCCACCAACAGCACGTCGTCGCCGTCCGCCGCAGCGGGCCGGGCCAGCACGTCCACTCCCCCGACGCGCTGCAGTGCGGGCACTGCCTCGATCACCGGGCCCTTGGGAAAACGCACCACGGTAGGCCCGTCGTCCACCGTGACGGCCTCAGCCAGCTCCTCGCGTAGGGTGCCGGCATCACGGGGGGCGGCAACCCGGATCCCCGGCACGATCCCTAGCACCGACAGATCCCACATGCCGTTATGGCTGGCGCCGTCATCGCCGGTGACGCCGGCCCGGTCCAAAGTGATGGTGACCGGCGCGCTCAACAGCGCCACGTCCATCAGCAACTGGTCGAACGCCCGGTTGAGGAACGTCGAATACAGCGCCACTACCGGGTGCAGCCCACCCAGGGCCAGGCCGGCTGCGGAGGTGACCGCATGCTGCTCGGCGATGCCCACGTCGAAACAGCGGTCCGGGAAATGCTTGGCGAAGACAGCCAGACCGGTCGGGCCGGGCATCGCCGCGGTGATCGCGACCAGATCCTCACGCGCACCCGCCAGCTTGATGAGTTCGTCGGTGAAGACGCTGGTCCAGGAGATACCAGCAGGCGCGATAGGGGCACCGGTCTCGGGGTCCATGACCTTCACCTGGTGCATCAGCTCGGCGGCGTCGTTCTCCGCGGGCAGGTAACCGTTGCCCTTGCGAGTCACCGCATGCACAATCACCGGACCACCGAAGTCCTTCGCTCGGCGCAACGCTGATTCCATGGTGCTCAGGTCGTGCCCGTCAACCGGGCCGAGATATTTCAGGCCCAGATCTTCGAACAGGACCTGGGGAGTCAGGGCGTCTTTTAGGCCTCGTTTGGCAGCGTGCAGACCGGCATAGATCGCCCGACCCACCACCGGAGTACGCACCAGGGCCTGCTTCCCGGTTTGCAGCACCCGCTCGTAGGCGGGCTGCAGCCGCAACGTGGACAGATGATCGGCGAAGCCGCCGATGGTGGGTGAATAGGAGCGGCCGTTGTCGTTGACCACGATGATCACTGGTCGGTCCTTGCCGGCGGCGATGTTGTTCAGCGCTTCCCAGCACATTCCCCCGGTCAGCGCACCGTCACCGACCACCACGACGACGTGCCGGTCTAACCCGGCAAGCGCGCCGGACTGGGCGCGTGAGTGAGCAAAGGCTTTGGCCAGCCCATCGGCGTAGGACAGCGCCGCTGAGGCGTGGCTGGACTCCACCCAGTCGTGCTCGCTCTCCGCTCGGGAGGGGTAACCAGACAATCCGCCTCGCTTGCGCAATCGGTCAAACCCCGCGGCCCGACCCGTGATGATTTTGTGTACGTACGCCTGGTGGCCGGTGTCGAAGATCACGGGGTCGTGTGGGGAGTCGAACACTCGATGTACGGCAAGGGTGAGCTCCACCGCGCCCAGGTTTGGACCGAGGTGCCCTCCTGTGCGCGACACCTTCTCGACGAGAAAACTGCGGATCTCCCCGGCCAGCTGCGTCGCAGCCGCCACATCAAGGCGCTTGACGTCCTGCGGACTGTGCACCGACTGCAACAAGGTCACAAAATCCCCCCACCTCGGTCATCCGAAAGACGCGCTGCCGGTCGCGATGGCGACCGGCCTCCCACTCTAGGAGAGACATCAGACACGGGCACGGCCGCGCGTGCGGCGGTGCCCGGCCGTCGCCGTCAGCGGACCAGTACAGCGACGCATTCGATGTGGTGAGTCATCGGGAACGCGTCCAGCGCACGCACCGCCAGCAGCCGGTACCCGCACTGGAGGTAGGCCGCGACGTCTCGAGCCAGCGCCGCCGGGTCACAGGCCAAATGGACGACACGTGCGGGCCCGCGGTCAGCCACTGCTGCGGCCACTTGCCGGCCGGCCCCACGCCGGGGAGGATCCAGCACCACCACGTCCGGGGGTCCAGGTAGCTGGGTGAGCACGTGCTCCACCCGGCCATGGACGAAGCGCACCTGCACAAGGTCAGCCAGCGCCGCCGCGCCGTCAGCCACTGCCCGCCGGGAGGCCTCCACGACGGTCACCGTGCCGGTCGGCCCGACCTGACCGGCCAGCACCGCGGCGAACAAGCCCACTCCGCCATAGAGATCCCACACCGTGGCGCCCAGCGGCGCGGCTGCCCACTCTCCTACCAGCGCGGCTAGCACGTCTGCCGCGGCGGGATGCACTTGCCAGAAATCGCGCGCAAACAGCTCCCAGCTTCGGCCGGCGGCGTGTCGTACGACACGCCCGCTGCCGTGAAGCTGTTTCGGCGGTCCGTCGGCCGGCAGCTGCACCACGTGCACCCGACTGGCGTCCTCAGCGACCACTTCAAGCTCCCCGCCCGGGTGCCAACGGCGGGAGAACACCGCGTCCAGAGAACCGGGCACCGCCAGCGGGCAGGCCGACACCGGCAGCACGGTATGGCTGCGGTGGACTCGAAAACCGGGCTGCCCCGTCTCGTCCACCGCCAGCCGGGTTCGGGTTCGCCAGCCCAGCGAGCCGCCAGGCAGCTCCTGGACGGTCACCGCGACGTCCAGCCCGGCGATCCTGTGTAGCTGCTCAGCCACCACCTGTGCCTTGAGCTCGCGCTGCACCCGGGGATCGACATGCTGGAAGTCACAACCGCCACAGCCTCCGGGGCCCGACGCGGGACACGGCGGCGCCACCCGTCCGGCCGCCGGTTCGAGCACGGCTACCGCGTCGGCCCGGCAGTAAGACCCGCCGCGGTCCTCAGTCACCACCGCCCTGACCCGCTCCCCTGGCAACGCATGCCGGACGAAGATCACCCGACCCTCATGGTGGGCCACGCAGAACCCACCATGGCCCACCCGTCCGACGGTGAGTTCCAGTTCGACGGCCCCCGCTGGATCTACCGCGTCGGCGGTCACGGCCGGTCGCTCCCGCGCGGTGGGTGGCTGGTCGCGGCCGCTCCCGCTGGTGGGTCACCGGCCGGGGTGCTGTTGCCAGGGGTGCTGTTGGTTGACTTAGCGGCGAGATCGGTGTTCATACCCCAGCGCACCGCTCCCGGGGCGAGCTCCTCCCGTTGCGCAACCCGAGTGGAGGAACGCGCCTGCCACGGCACGCTCGTCACCATCACCCCCGGCTCAAACAGCAGGCGAGCCTTGATGCGCAACGCACTCTGGTTGTGCAGGATCTGCTCCCACCAGTGGCCCACCACATACTCCGGGATGAACACCGTCACCACGTTACGGGGGTTGTCCGAGCGAGCCCGCTTGACATAGTCGATGACTGGCTTGGTGATCTCACGGTACGGCGATTCGACCACCTTCAGCGGCACAGGTAGCTCGCGCGCCTCCCACTGGGCGACCAGATCTCTGGTACTCGCGTCGTCGACATTGACGGTGACCGCCTCCAGCACGTCAGGCCGAGTAGCGCGGGCATAGGCGAGGGCTCGAAGGGTCGGCATATGCAGGGTGGCTACCAGGACGATCGCGTGATTGCGCGACGGCAGCACGGTATCGATCTCCCGGGGCACCAACTCGGCGGATACCCGGTCGTAATGCTTCCGGATCGCCCGCATCACCAAGAAGATCGCCCCCATGGCCGCGATCGCGATCCAGGCGCCCTGCGCGAACTTGGTGGCCAGTACGACCACTAGCACCGAGCCGGTCATCACCAGCCCCAGCAGGTTGATCGCTTGGGAACGCCGCATCCGGCGACGCTGGGCGGGCTCCGGCCCCAGAGCCAGCAGCCGGTTCCAGTGCCGCACCATGCCGGTCTGACTCAACGTAAACGAGACGAACACACCGACGATGTAGAGCTGGATCAGCCTGGTGACCTCGGCGCCGAACGCGATCACCAGGACAGTCGCCGCGCCGGCCAGGAAGATGATCCCGTTGGAAAAGGCCAACCGGTCGCCTCGGGTGTGCAGCTGGCGAGGCAGGTAGCGGTCCAGCGCCAGGATCGAGCCCAGCACTGGGAAGCCGTTGAACGCAGTGTTCGCGGCCAGCGCCAGGATCAGCGCGGTGACCGCGGTGATGAAGTAGAACGCCACCGGGAAGCCGTCAAAGACCACCTGCGCGAGCTGCGCCACCAAGGTTTTCTGCGCGTAGCCATGCGGCGCGCCGATCAGTTGCCGCGCCGGATCATCGGCCATCTTCACCCCGGTGACCTGGGCCAGCACGATCAGACCCATCAGCATGGTCACCGAGATGCTTCCGAGCAGGAGCAGGGTGGTGGCGGCGTTGCGGGACTTCGGCTTCTGGAAAGCCGGCACTCCGTTGCTGATCGCCTCCACTCCGGTGAGTGCGGCGCACCCGGAGGAGAACGCCCGCAGGACGAGGAACACCAGCGCGATGCCGACGAGTTGGTTGCCCTCCCCCCGCAACCCGAAGCCCGCGGACTCAGCGCGGAGGTGCTCACCAAGTAGCAGCACCCGGATCAAACCCCAGGCGAGCATCGCGATGATACCGATCATGAAAGCATAGGTGGGAACGGCGAATGCCGAGCCGGACTCCCGGATCCCTCGCAGGTTGGCCGCCGTCAACACGATGATCGCGGCCACCGCGAAGGTCACCTTGTGGGTAGCGACGAAGGGCAGCGCCGAGCCGATGTTCGACGCCGCCGAGGAGATCGACACCGCGACCGTGAGGACATAATCCACCAGCAGCGCGCTGGCCACCACGAGCCCCGCGGTATCGCCCAGGTTCACCGTCGCGACTTCGTAGTCCCCGCCGCCTGAGGGGTACGCCCGGACGTTTTGCCGATAGCTGGTGACCACGACCAGCATGACTACTGCGACCGTGAGCCCGACCCACGATGCGAACGAATATGCCGAGATCCCCGCAACCGACAAGACGAGGAAGATCTCTTCGGGGGCGTAGGCGACCGAGGACAGCGCATCCGACGCGAAGACCGGCAGCGCGATGCGCTTGGGCAGTAGTGTGTGGGCCAGGCGTTCGCTGCTAAACGGCCTGCCGACAAGAATCCGTTTGACCGCCGTCGCGAGCTTCGACACCCGCAAAGCCTACGGCCGAGCGGCAGCCCGGCGGAGGATGGCAGTGGCATCGGCGATACGGTTTTGGCGAGTACCTTCTTGGCACCCACCGACCCGGGAGTGACCGTGTGCATGTGGTGATCATGGGTTGTGGCCGGGTGGGTGCGGCGCTGGCCATGGCCCTGGAACGTCTCGGCCACGACCTGTCGGTGATAGACCAAAATCAGCAGGCGTTCCGCAGGCTTGGCGCTGATTTTCACGGCCAACGGATTCGCGGTATCGGCTTTGATCGCCAAGTGCTCACCGAGGCCGGAACCGAGCGAGCTGGTGCATTCGCCGCAGTGTCCAATGGCGACAACTCCAACATCATCGCCGCTCGGGTCGCCCGGGAGACCTTCGGCGTGGACCATGTGGTCGCGAGGATCTACGACCCGAAACGGGCCGCGGTCTACGAGCGACTTGGTATCCCGACCGTGGCCACCGTGCCCTGGACTACTGACCGGTTCCTGCGGATGCTGCTGCCCGACGGCGTGGCAGCCGCGTGGCGCGATCCGTCGGGCACGGTGGCGGTGCTGCAGCTGCCGCTACACGAGGGATGGGCCGGACGCACCGTAGGCGATCTTGAGCAACACATCGGCGCGCGGATCGCCTTCATCGTCCGATTCGGGACTGGGGTGCTGCCCGACCACAACACCGTGGTGCAGGCCGAAGACCAGGTGTACGCCGCCGCTGTCTCCGGCACCGTCACCGATGTCACCACCGCGGCAGCCACCGTGCCGCTCAACGACTAACTCCTCGA
>JBHEMR010000090.1:0-28439 GCA_046262495.1 Pseudonocardiaceae bacterium
GTCAGGGGGCTAATCCGCGAGCAGCAGGGCGACGGGGTAGCGGGCGAGCAGGTCGGCCAGCCCAACCTCCTCGGACGCCGAAAAACCGGTAAACGCGTCAGTCCAGGAGCCCCCGGGCAGGGGTAGCGCGGTTTCCCCCCAGCCGCCGCGGTCGGCCAACCCGATGGGTAGGCGGGTGGCGACCGCGACAACCCCGTTGCAAGCGAACGCGACAGCGTGCGACGCGGCGGCACCGGCGGCGCGCAGCGGGGTGTAACCGGTGAATCGTTCGGGATGGTCACGGCGCGCGCGCAGCACCCCGGACACTACGAGTAGCTTGGCGGCGCCCGAGTCGTCCACTTCGGGCAGCCAGCCGCGGTCGATCCGCGCCAGCAAGCCGGCACGGGCGGTGAAGTCCACCGGCCGACGGTTGTCTGGATCCACCAGTGACAGGTCCCACAACTCACCGCCCTGGTAGGTGTCCGGCACACCAGGCATCGCCAGCTGCAGCACCACCGCGGACAGCGAGTTCGACCGTCCTGGCGCGATGACCCGGGTAGCCACCCTAGCCACCGCGGTCTGCAGCACAGGGTCGTTCAGCGCGGCGTCGGCGACCGCATGCATGGCGGATTCGAACGGTTCGTCCGGGTCGGTCCAGGTGGTGTAGGTCCGCGCCTCGCGCATCGCCTTATCCAGGTAGTCATGCAGCCGGACAGGCGGCAGCGGCCACGCACCGACTAGGGTCTGCCAGAGCAGGTGTCCCAGCACCGGATCGGGCACGCTGGCACCGGCCGCATGCGCCAGCTTCGTGAATTCCCGGACCGCGCCAGCCCACCACTCCGGCAGCTCGGCGAGCACCGCTAGTCGGGCTCGTACGTCGGCGGAACGCTTGGTGTCGTGGGTGGACAGTGTGGTCATCCCCTGCGGCGCGAGGTCCTCCCTACGCGCCAAAGCGGCGTGGAAGGCGTCGAGGTCGAGCCCGAAACGGCCCGGATCTCCGCCTACCTCATTGAGCGTGATGAACCGGGTCCAGCGGTAGTAGGCGGTGTCCTCCACTCCTTTGGCCATCACCGCACCGGTGGTCTGCTGGAACCGGACAGCGAGCTCGTCGCTCGGATCCCGCAGCCGCGGTGACAGCACCGCCAGCGTCAGCGCGAGATCGGGACGTCGGTGCCGGGCAGCCGCCAGCGCCTGATCCAGATGCTCGACCCCATAATCGGGCAGGTATGAACGGTACACCGGGAAGTACGCCAGTACCTCGGCCAGCGCATCGTCTACATCGGTGAGGTCGAGGGCCAGGGCGGCGAGGCGATGCAGTTCCGAGCCGAGCATGCCGGTGGCCACGTCAAGTTTGCAATCGTGCACCAGCTGCGCCCAGTCGGTCCGGACCCCGGTCAGCTCGGTGTCCAGAGCGGTGAGCGTCGCTTCTCCTGCGGGGTCGACCAGTACTCCGTCGACCCCGGCGAGCGCGTCGTAGCCGGTAGTGCCGGCCACTGGCCACGACGCGGGCAGCTCCTCGCCCGGTTCGAGAATCTTTTCCACCACGATCCAGGCGCCGGGAGCGTGGTCACGGAGCCGCTGCAGGTACCCGACAGGATCGGTGAGGCCGTCCGGGTGATCGACGCGCAGGCCATCAACCTGGCCTTCGGCGACCCAGCGCAACACTTCGCCGTGCGTGGCGTCGAACACGTCCGGGTCCTCTACCCGCACTGCCGCGAGGTCGCTGACCGCGAAGAACCGGCGGTAACCCACGTCCGCCCGCCAGGAGACCAGCCGGTAGTGCTGCGCCTCGTGCACTTGCTGCGGGGTGCCGCCAGCCGTGCCCGGTGCCAGGGGGAAGGCGTGCTCGTAGTAGCGGAGCACGTCACCATCCAGCCGCAAGTCGGCGAGCGCGTCAGGTGAATCTGCCAGGACGGGCACGCGCAGTGGCCAGCCGATAATGTCGAACCACCGAGCGAAGCGCGACGACGGCCCGTACCGCAGCACATCCCACCAGGCAGGGTTGGCCTGCGGGTCAGCCACTCCAAGGTGATTGGGCACGATATCCACCACCAGCATCAACCCGTGCTCGCGAGCGGCTGCTGCCAATGCGCGCCGGCCGGATTCGCCACCGATCACATCAGATGCCCGGCGTGGGTCGGCCACGTCATACCCGTGCGCTGATCCCGGCATCGCGGTCAGTAGCGGCGAGGCGTAGATGGAGCCGACGCCCAGCGACGCAAGGTAGGGAACCACCGCAACGGCATCGGTGAAGGTGAAGGAGCGGTTGAACTGCAACCGGTAGGTCGAGGCTGGAGTCACCATGGGTCGAGTGTGGTGGCGTCGCGCGGCCCGCACTAGTTGATCAATCTCTGCTCGGCCGATCGGCTGGCGATCGGTGCTGAAGTAGGCCCTTTACCGGGCGACGGCGGCGTCGAGGGCTGCTCGCATCTGAGCGGTTGGCGCGGGGCGACCGGTCATCAGCTCGCACTGGACAACGGCTTGGTGCAGCAGTACCGCGAGACCGCTGACGGTCGGGCAGCCCGCGGTCATCGCGGACGCGGCTAGCGGGGTGGGCCACGGCGTATAGACAACGTCGAGCACCACCGGCCTGCTCACCCACGGCTGATGACTCAACGCGTCGGCAGCGCCAGGCGGTAAGGTGGAGATGACTACGTCAGCCTCGGGAATGGCGCCATCGAGTAGGTCGCCGGAGATAACCGGCGCGACACCGAGGCGATCGGATGCTGCGCGGAGTTCCGCCGTTGCGGCCGCGTTGCGCACCAGCACGGTCGGCGCGGTTTCCCCCAACTCACGCAACGCGGCAAGCGCCGCTTGGGCGGTGCCGCCGGCTCCCAAGACCACCGCGGCGCTGACCCGGTCGACTCCCGCTTCGCGCAGCGCGACGACAATACCCGCTACATCGGTGTTCTCGGCTCGACGCGGCGCACCTCGCGGCCCCAATATCAGGGTGTTCGCCGCGCCGACCGCGTGGGCCAGTGCAGACACCTCATCGGCCACGGTCAACGCGACCCGTTTCAGTGGCATCGTCAGAGACAGCCCGGCCCACTCCGAACCGAGCCGCTCAACGAAGTCGGGCAGCGCCGCCTCGTCGCATTCCACGGCGTCGTAGCACCATCCGGTCAGGCCCAGCGCGGTGTAGGCAGCTCGGTGCAGCGTCGGCGACAGCGAATGCCTGATTGGTGAACCCAGGACTGCCGCCCGCCGCTTTTTCGACTCGCTGACCGCCCCGCTAGCGACCGCTGCTCGATCTCCCTCGGGCGTACAGCTGTTGTTCACCACGGAGCCAGTATCAAGGAAAGAGCCAACGGCGTGTGCCCCCGGCCCTTGCACGAGGTGTTTCCAGTCTGTTATTGAGATCTCGGACGGTAAGTCCGGGTCGGCGGTCGGTAGCCTTTACGGCTCCCACGGTTGTCCGACACCAGCAGGAGGGTCACGGATGGAAGGGTCGAGCTGGGCGTCGGACGACGTGGACATCGAGCGTGCCAGCGTGGCTCGAGTCTACGACTACTACCTCGGCGGCTCACACAACTTCGCTGTGGATCGGCAGCTGGCCCGTCAAGCGCTCGAGCTGTGGCCCGAAATGCCGTTGGTCATGCAGGCAAACCGGGCATTCTTGCGCCGCTCGGTGCGGTATATGGTCAGCCAAGGCATCACCCAATTCCTGGACATCGGTTCTGGGATCCCCACCGAGGGAAACGTGCACGAGGTCGCCCAGATCGCCTCGCCTGAGGCCCGCGTGCTCTACGTCGATATGGATCCGGTTGCCGTCGCGCACAGCCGCACCATTCTGGAGGAGAACCAACACGCGGATATCGTTCAGGCTGACATGCGGGACGTGGCGGCGATCCTCGATGACCCGTGCGCCAGGCGGCTGATCGATCCGACCCAGCCACTCGGCGTGCTCATAGTGTCGATACTGCACTTCATCCCGGATGAGGCGGACGCGACGAGCATCGTCGCTCGGTACCGCGAAATAATGGCGCCGGGAAGCTACCTCGCCATCTCACACGCCACCCATGTGGGGCGGCCCGAGCTGGTAGAACCGATCACCGAGCTCTATCGACGTACCGCTACCCAATTGACGATGCGCTCGTCACCGCAGCTTGAGGCATTGCTTGCCGGGTTCGACCTGGTACCCCCCGGTGTGGTGTTCCTCCCGCTGTGGCGTCCGGACTCGCCGGCCGACGTCGATGACCACCCCGAGCGGTTCAGCATGTATGCGGTGGTGGGCCGGCGCGAATGACGCACGCGGATCACGCGGCCTTCGCCCGACGTTGGGCTGAGGCGATCATCGGCACGAGCTACGTGTCGATGGGCCGCCGTGCGCTGACCAGCCACCTTCTTGTGCTCACCCACCGACTGGTCGATGCTGCCCTTGCCGTCGAGTTTGACCCGTCGGTCGCACGCCAGGTCGGCGTCGACATGGTCGCGGCGCATTTCACCGGCACTGAGACGCTGAAAGAGACCCTGGCGCTGATCGCCGAGTGGTTGCCTGGTCTGCTGACTTCAGTTCCGCCAGGAATCGACGCCACTGGACGGGTTGCTCAGCTGGTCGGCAGCTTGGCTGCCGGTTATGCCGGTGCGTTGCGCGAGCGCAGTCTCGACGAACAGGACGCCATCTATCGCGCGGGTTTGCGGGCGCGTAGGCAGGCCGAACAGGCGCTGGCGGAGAGCGAAGCTAAGTTCCGCGCAATGTTCATCGGGGCGGCAATCGGGATCGGGATCGGTGACTTGGAGGGCAACATCACCGACGCCAATCCGGCGCTGTTACAGATGTTCGGCTACACCCTCGAGGAGCTCACTCAGCTCAACGTCCGCTGGATGGTTCACCCGGAAGACACCCCTGGCGCGTGGCAAGTTTACGAGGACTCGATCCGCGGTGAGCGGGACCACTACCGCGTGGAGAAGCCGTTCTACCGTGCCGACGGCGGTGAGATCTGGACTCATGTGACGGTGTCGCTGGTGCGCGACGAGACTGGCGCGCCCGCTTATCAGGTTGCCATGCTAGAGGACATATCCGAGCGGCGTCGCCTGCAGGCCAAGCTGCAGTACCAGGCCTACCACGACCCGCTGACGGCGCTGGCTAACCGCCAAGTGGTGACCGAACGGCTTGGCAGGGTGTTCGCCGGACCAGCGGGCCAGCGCCGGGTGGGATTGTGTTTCCTGGACCTGGACGGGTTCAAAGTGGTCAACGACAGCCTCGGCCACGACGTCGGCGATCAGTTGCTGAAAACGGTCGCGTCCCGGCTCACTCGCTGCTGCGGAGAGGGGCCGCTGGTGGCCCGGATGGGCGGCGACGAATTCGTGATCATCGTCGAGGATACCGCCGGAGAGACGGACGTGGCCGCACTGGCGGATAAGATCCTGACTGCCATGGCGGCGCCGATTCGAGTCGGTGAGCATGAGCTGAACGTGACGACGAGCATCGGAGTCGTCGAGCAGCCGGTGGCCGACACCAACGCCGAGGACCTCTTGCAGGCCGCCGACATTACGATGTACCAAGCGAAAGCAGACGGTAAGGCGCGCTACGTACTGTTCGACCGCAACCGCAACGCCAATGAAGTAGCCCGTTTCACGTTATCGGCGACGATGCTGGCCGCAGTGGAGCGCGGCGAGTTCTTCGTTGAGTATCAGCCGCTGGTCGCCCTCCCGGACGGTATCCTGCGCGGAGTCGAGGCCCTGGTGCGGTGGCAGCACCCGACGTTCGGCGTGCTTGGACCCGACCAGTTCATTGACCTCGCCGAGGACTCCGGGGCGATCGTGCAGCTCGGGTATTGGGTGCTCGCCCGGGCGTGTGAGCAGGCCAGGGTCTGGCACGACGCGTTCGGTGACGCCGCACCGTTGGTCAGCGTCAACCTTGCGCCCCGGCAGCTACACGAGCCCGGACTGGTGGCGGACGTCATGAAGGTTCTCGCCGACAATGAACTCGATCCGTGCAGACTGCAACTCGAACTGACCGAACAGTCTCTGATGGGCGACGACTCGGGCCCGCTTATGGTGCTGACAAAGCTGTACGGCATGGGAGTGCGTATCGCCCTTGATGACTTCGGCGACGGTTATTGGAATCTTCCAGATCTGCGCCGGCTACCACTGCGTGAGCTCAAGCTAGCCGGCTCCTTCGCAGCAGGGCTGCAATCTCCTTGCAATAGTGTGGATCAGCGGATCGTGCGGGCGCTGGTCGATCTAGCGCACGCGCTGGACCTGACCGTCACGGCAGAGGGTGTTGAGACCCTCGCACAGTGCGAGCGTTTCCAGGCGGCGGGGTGCGACACGGGTCAGGGGGCATGGTTCGGTCTACCGAGCGCTCCTGAGCAAATTGATGCCTTACTCCGGGGCGCCAACCCGCTGAGCAATCGGGAAACACCATGAGTGTGGCGCTGTTCGCTGAGCGCGGCTGACTGATCCTCCTACCGGTGTGCTACCCGGCGTCCCAGTTCGGGCGTGACTCGGCTGAGCGCAACCAAACCCTCGCACAGGCGTCTGGTTCATAGCAGGCCGATCAGGCGCGCCGGGGCATATGATTGCTTAGCGTTGACGATTGTTCGCGCTACGTGTTCACTCATACAGTGCGTCCCGACGCGCCAGACAAGGGGAGGGCTCATGAGTCGACGGGGTTTGCTGACCGGCCTGCTGGTCAGCGGGCTGATCGCTGGAGGCACGCTGACTGCCATGCCGGCAAGTGCGGAACCGGCGCCTGTCCCGCTGTCGCCGTCGCTGGTCGGGCAGCTGCTCTCGACCTCCTCCGGCCGCATGCCGGTGATGGTGCATGGCGCGACGCTCGCGGACGCCGAACGGGCAGTCGCCGCTACCGGGATGCAGCGGGTCACTACCTTCCGCAAAATCGGGGTGGTGGTTGCGCAGGCGACCAAGCAACAGGTCGAAGCCGCTCGCACGCAGCCCGGCGTGACTTACCTCGAGGGTGACCAGCCCGTCGCTGTGCACGCCGCCCCCTCCGCCCCCCCGCAGGTGACCACCCGCTCCACCTCGTTGGTGGCGACCCGTGGCCTGGAGGCCCGGCAGACCCTGTTCGGGGCGAACGGTGCAGCGTTGGACGGCAGCGGCATCAGCATCGCGGTGATCGATTCCGGGATCGACCCCACGCATCCCGCGTTCGCCGGCGGCAAGGTCGTGCGCGCGCTGAAGAGCACTTGCCTGGACGAGTCCAACACCGACACAAACTGCATCAAGGACCTGCCTACCGGGGTTGACACTGACACCCTTTCTCTCGGCGGCCACGGCACCCACGTGTCCAGCATCGCCGCGGGTCGCAGCGTCACCCTCAGCGACGGCACCACGGTGTCCGGTGCCGCGCCCGGCGCCAAGATCGTCTCGTTGTCTACCGGCGCGGCTGTGGTGATTGTCAGCGCGGATTCGTCGTTGAACTGGGTGCTGGAGCACCACGCCAAACCGTGCGGAGACGCAGTGTCGGCCGCGCAATGCCCGGCGATCAGAGTGGTCAACAATTCTTATGGCCCGCAGGGCGGGGGCACGTTCGATCCGAATTCGGCGACCGTCAAACTGCAACGCCAGCTCGTCAAGGAAGGCGTTGTGATGGTGTGGGCCGCGGGCAATGACGGCGGCGACGGCTCGAAGAGCCTCACTAATCCGCCGGCCCAGGATCCGACCGGCGGCATCATCTCGGTGGCCTCCTACAACGACCAAGGCAACGGAACCCGCAGCGGCCCGGTGTCCAGCTTCTCCTCGCGCGGCGTGAAGGACAACCCCTCGACCTGGCCGGACATCTCCGCACCTGGGCAGAAAATCCTCGGTGCCTGCCGCATCTACCTGCCGGTCTGCTCCACCGGCCTCAAGCCGCAGAATGGCCCTGGAATTCTCAACGTGGGTAGTTACAACGTGCTCAGCGGTACGTCGATGGCTTCACCGCAAATTGTCGGGATCGTGGCACTGCTCTTCCAGGCCGACCCCACCGCGACCCCCGCCGAGATCGAGGAAGTGCTGAAGTCGACGGCATTGCGTTACTCCAACGGTGCGCCTTACCAACAGGTGGGCAGGTACCAAACATCCTTCGACAAGGGCACCGGGTTGGTCGATGCACTGGCCGCCGCGAAAGCATTGGGGGCCCGCGAACACTAATCTCTCGCTAGGCAGCTCGACCGGGCTGCGCCCTGGTCTTTTTCCCGCGCGACACACACCGGACCGCTGGCGCACCAGCGGCCACCGAGGCACAATGAGTAACGGTGCGTTCAGTTGATCTCGAGGACGTAGGGGAAGACGCTCCTCGTCGATCAACGGAGGTACCACATGAGCACCAGTGGCACGATCTACGTCCACTCGTCGCCGTCTGCGGTATGTCCGCACGTCGAGTGGGCAATAGCGGGCGTCCTGCAGTCCAGGGCGGACCTACAGTGGACCGCGCAGGCCGCGGCTCCAGGACAGCTGCGCGCCGAATGCGAGTGGTCCGGCGATCCGGGCACAGCCGCTGCGGTGGCCAGTTCACTGCGGGCGTGGCCGATGCTGCGCTTTGAGGTCACCGAGGAACCGAGTCCCGGCGTGGATGGAGAACGGTTCTGCTTCGTACCAGGGCTCGGGTTGTGGCGGGCCCGCACCAGCGCCAACGGCGACATCGTGGTCGGCGAGGATCAGTTACGGGCTCTGGCCGCCGCTGCTCGGGACGCGGAATCCTTCGCCCACCAGCTTGATCAGCTTCTCGGCGCAACCTGGGACGACGCGCTGGAGCCCTTCCGCCGTGCCGCCGATGGCGCTCCGGTGACCTGGCTGCATCGCGTGGGCTGAAGGGCGACCGGGGGACGCCGCAAGCGTAGTCTGCCCGAGTGGCGCAGCACGTCGCCCGACGCGGGTGGGTCCTTCTCGGGGTGATGACCGTCGTGCTGGCCGGTGCTGTGAGTGCCGGGATGGTCCTGCGTGACCTGGCGCCCGCCGCCGGATCGGTTAGCATCGCGACGAGCGGGGCCTCGAACGGGGCCTCGATGAGCAACAGGGTGCCGCCGAGAGGGCCCGAGCCTGGGCCGGCCACCGTCGTGCTCGCCGAGGATGCCGCGGTGCATCCGGACGCAGACCAAATCCGAAAGGTGTTGCAGCGGTACTTCGACGCCATCAACGCAGGGGATTACGCGCTGTGGCGTAGCGCGGTCATCCCACAGTTGGCGCGGGACATCGGGGAAAGCGCCTGGCATGGTCAGTACCGATCCACGCTGGTTGGCACTATCGTGGTGCACCGGCTGGAGCCCCGACCCGGTGGAGGACTTGTCGCACTGACGTCGTTCATGAGCCTGCAGAACCCAGCCGATGCACCACCCGACCTGCCGGTGAGGTGCCTGCGTTGGTGGGTGTCCTACCCGCTGATCGGCGAAGGCGACCGACTACGGATGGGTCCGACCGGGCCGAGCGATAACCTGCGGGCGGGCTGCTGAGCGTGGTTTTGCGACTACAGCGGGATGTTGCCGTGCGCGCCGCGGCCCGCGGGTGCCGCGGCCAGCGCTTCGGCCAGGCGTCGCCGGGTCTCCGCTGGCTTGATCACCTCGTCCACCACTCCGATGGCCACAGCGCGGTCCACCCCACCGGCGATCTGCTCGTGGTGCTCAGCAAGTTTGCCGTGCAACGCCTCGCGCTCGTCCTCCGCCGCAGCGGCCAACGCCTTCCGGTGCAGAATGCCCACCGCGGCTTTGGCACCCATCACGGCGACCTCGGCGTCGGGCCAGGCGAAGACCTGGGTGGCACCCAGCGATCGGGAGTTCATCGCGATGTAGGCACCGCCGAAGGCCTTGCGAGTCACCAGGGTAACCCGGGGCACGACTGCTTCGGCGAAGGCGTGCAGTAGCTTCGCGCCGCGACGCACCACGCCGTCCCATTCCTGACCGACGCCGGGCAGGTACCCTGGCACGTCGACCATGACGAGCATCGGCACTCCGAACGCGTCACACATCCGTACGAAGCGCGATGCCTTCTCCGCTGAAGCCGAGTCCAGACACCCTCCCAGCCGCAGCGGGTTGTTCGCGATCACTCCGATGGTTCGTCCGGCGAACCTGCCCAATCCCACAACGATGTTGGGTGCCCATTTCGGCTGCAGCTCAGCGAACCCACCAGCCGGACTGTGCTGGTCGGGATCATCGAGCACGGCGTGCAGCAACGGATGAACGTCGTAGGCGCGTTGGCGCTGCGCTGGCAGGTACTCCGAGAGGTCTACGTCCTCGCCCATGGAGTGCAGATCGAACATCCCCGGGCGGGCGAACAGGCCGGCGACATGACGGGCCCGGAGCAACGCGTCGGGCTCGGACTCGGCGACCATGTGCGCCACGCCGGATTTCTTGCCGTGCGCGCTGGGGCCGCCCAGCGCCTCCATGTCGATCTGCTCGCCGGTGACGCTGCGGACTACGTCCGGACCGGTGACGAACACCCGCCCCGCTGGCGCCATGATCACAACGTCGGTGAGCGCGGGCCCGTAAGCGGCTCCGCCGGCGGCGGCGCCGAGAACCACGGAGATCTGGGGCACCCGCCCGGACGCACGGACCATGGCGGCGAACACTTGACCGACGGCGTCGAGCGCTTCCACACCCTCTGCCAGCCGGGCCCCCCCGGAGTGCCACAACCCGATCACCGGTGACCGTTCCCGGATCGCGGTGTCGATGGCTTCCACGATGTGCCGGCAGCCCTCCGACCCCATCGCCCCGCCCATCGTGGTCGCATCGGTGCAGTACGCGATCACCTTGGCCCCGTCGATGCGGCCGCGGGCGGCAAACGCTCCACTGGTGTCGCTAGGGCGCAGCGATACCAGCGTGCCCGAGTCGAACAGGCACGTCAGGCGCAGTTCCGGGTCGCGCGGATCAGCTGCTCTGCCATTGCTGGGTCGGCCGTCTATGGGCTGCGAGCCAGTGCTTGGCTGGGCATCTGTACGGGCACGATGAGCCAGAGCTGTCATCCGTGATCTCCTCAAGAGCGTGTGCCTTACCGTGGCCGGTCAAGCCGAGGTGAAGACGAGCGCGACGTTGTGCCCGCCGAATCCGAACGAGTCGTTGACGGCGGCGTGCAACTCCACCTCGCGAGCCGAGCCGGTCACGACGTCGAGCTGTACCCCCGGATCGAGGTTCTCCAGGTTCAGCGTCGGAGGCACGACGCCGTCGCGCAGCGCCAGCACGCAAGCCAGACCCTCGACCGCGCCAGCGGCACCGAGTAGGTGGCCTAAGGCTCCCTTTGGCGCGGTGACGACTGCGTGGTCGCCGACGGCGGTCCGGATCGCTGCCGCCTCCGCGACATCACCGACCGGAGTGGCGGTAGCGTGCGCATTGACGTGCCCGATGTCAGATTTGGCCAGGCCTGCGGTGCGCAACGCGGTCGAGATCGCCCGGCCGGCTCCGATGCCTTCCGGCTCGGGCGCGGTGATGTGGTGGCCGTCGGAGCTGGTGCCCACCCCCGCCAACCGACCGTGCCGAGCGGCTCCCCGAGCCGCCGCGAACTCCGCTCGCTCGAGCACCATCACCCCGGCGCCCTCGCCGAGCACGAACCCGTCCCGTGCGATATCGAACGGGCGAGAGGCTCGTTCGGGCTCGTCATTGCGGGTGCTCATCGCTCGCATCTGGGCGAACCCGGCCAGCGTGATGGGGATGATGCACGCCTCGGCCCCGCCGGCGACCACCACGTCGACTTCTCCAGCGCGCAGCATCCGCCACGCGATGGCCAGCGCCTCCGCACCTGACGCGCAGGCGGCGACTGGGGCGTGCACCCCACCGCGGGCGCCCAAGTCCAACCCGACATGCGCGGCTGGCCCGTTGGGCATCAGCATGGGGATGGTCAGCGGCGAGACCTTGCGCATTCCCGCGTTCTCAAGCAGGTCATCCTGGCCAAGCAAGGTCAACGCGCCACCGATGCCGGTGCCGATCACCACACCCAGCCGCTCCGGCTCCACCTCCGGTGCGCCGGCGTGCCGCCAGGCTTCTCGCGCAGCGATCACTGCCACCTGCTCACAGCGATCCCAACGGCGGGCCTGCACCCGGGGGAGTGCGTCGGCCGGATCGAGCGCAAGCTTCGCTGCGATCCGCACGGGTAGGTCGAAGCGCTCAACCCAGTCTTCGGTGAGAGCGACGACCCCACTCTTGCCAGCGCGCAGGGCATCCCAGGTGGATGCGACATCTCCGCCGAGCGGGGTGGTCGCCCCGAGCCCAGTGATGACAACTTCAGTCATCATTCGGCGCCTCCGCCCAGATCGATCCCGCCCAGATCAGTCCGCACAGATGCGTCCGCGCGGATGAGTACGTCGACCTCACGTGGTCTTGGCGACGTAGTCGACCGCGTCACCCACAGTCTTGAGGTTGGCCAGCACATCATCTGGCACCTTGACGCCAAACCGGTCCTCGACCTGCACGGCGATTTCCACCATGGATAGCGAGTCGATGTCCAGCTCGTCCACGAAGGACTTCTCCGGGGTAATCTCGCTGGTCTCGACGCCCGCCACCTCGTTCACGATCTCGGCGAGGCCACGGAGAATCTCCTCGTTCGTCACTTGCATGTGTCCCTTCTGTCGATCACCGGTGATCAGGGCCGAAGGCCCCGTACTGCGACGTATCCTCCCGCTGCGGAGCACAGGTTCAGGCGGCACCCTTCACGGCAGGGTCGTTCACGGTAGAACCACCGCCTGGCCCGCATACGACAGCCCAGCGCCGAATCCGACCAGCAGAGCGAGATCCCCCGAACGGACTCGACCTTCGGCACGCATATGGTCCAGCGCGAGCGGGATCGACGCCGAAGACGTGTTGCCCGATTGGACGATATCGTCGGCTACCACCATGTCCTCGCGGGCTCCGGCTGCTCGCATGCGCTTGGCGATAGCCTCGACGATGCGCAGGTTGGCCTGATGCGGCACCAGCACGTCGACGTCCGCAGGACTGACTCCGGCCAGCTCCAATGCCCGTAACGCCACCGGCGCGATCTGCGTGATCGCCCACCGGTAGACCTCCTGGCCCTCCTGGCGGATGAAGGAGTTGCGGTCGGCCACCACGATGGTCTCCACCAGGTCCCCGGCGCTGCCTGCGGCAATCGGACCGATCCCGGGCCGCTCGTCGTGGTCAGCCGGACCGACCACCGCCGCGCCAGCGCCGTCGGCGAAGATGATGCAGGTGGAGCGATCCAGCGGATCCACCCAATCGGAGAGCTTCTCCGCACCGATGACCAGGACGTGCCGCGCGGAGCCGGCCCGGATCATGTCTGATGCGGTACCCAGCCCGTAGCAGAAGCCGGCGCAGGCGGCGTTGATGTCGAAGGCGGGGGCGGCGCGCACCCCGATCCGGTCCGCGGTCTGCGCGGCGGCGTTAGGAATGTACGCAGGCATCGTGCAGGTTGCGACCAGGACCGCGTCGATGTCGCCGGGTGCCAGCCCGGCGTCGGCGAGCGCCTTGGAGCCCGCATCGACTGCCATGTCAACGACTGACTGGTCTGCGCGGGCGAAGCGCCGTTCGACGATGCCCACCCTGGTTTGGATCCACTCGTCAGTGGTGTCGACCCCACGGGCGGCGATGTCGGCATTGGTCACAATCTGCTCGGGCTGCCTGCTGCCCAAGCCGAGGATGCGAGCACCAGCGGTCGGGCTTAGCTGCCGGAGGTGGGGCCTCACGCCATTGTTTCTAATAGGTCGGCTCCTGAGTGCTCGGTCCCGCAGCGGACCGTTGCGGACTGGCCACGGATCAGCCCGGAGACCTTGTCGAGGTCCTCGGGAGTCTTCAGCGCCAGCGTGACTGTGCCCTTGATGTCTCGTCTGACCAGGCCGGTCAGCGTGCCGGCAGGCGGAAGTTCGACCGTGGCGGTGACGGCCAAGGCTCCCAGCGTCGCCATGCAGCGGTCCCAGCGGACCGGTCGTGTCACCTGCGCGACCAGTCGGTGCAGCATCTCGGTGCCGTCGTCCACTACCTCACCGTCAGCATTGGACAGCAGCGGTCGCGCTGGGTTCTTGGCAGTCAGCTGGGTGGCGTACCGCGCCAGCGCGCGCTCGGCCGGCGCCATGAACCGGGTGTGGAACGCCCCGGCAACAGGCAGCGGTATCACCCTTGTTCTGGCCGGCTTGCGCGCCGCCAGCGCCGCCAGCGCGTCGAGGGAGCCGGCGACGACCATCTGCCCGGCGCCGTTGTAGTTAGCCGCGTCCAACTCCAGCTCGGCCAGCACAACCCTGATGTCATCGGGATCGCCTCCGAGCACCGCGGACATCCCCGTCGGCGCCAGCGCGCACGCTCCGGCCATTTCCTGGCCCCGAACGGCCGCGAGGGCGACCGCCTCATCCGCGGTGAGCACCCCCGCCACGGCTGCCGCGGCGAGTTCACCGACCGAGTGCCCGGCGATCGGGGCCTCGATCGGCAGGTCCACCCGCCGCGCCAACTCCTCGGCGGCCAGCAGTGACAGTGCCACGACCAGCGGCTGAGTCACCGCGGTGTCCTTGATCTCTTCGGCACCCGCCGTCGTACCGAGCCACCGCAGATCCAGCCCGATGGCCTCGGACCACGCCTCGATCCGGTCTTGCGCGCCGTGCAGCTCCAGCCAGGGCGCCAGCATGCCAGGGGACTGGGCACCCTGTCCGGGTGCGAGCAGCGCGATCATTGCGTCTACTGAACACCCTGCCTGGCTGCGGCCGTGATGCCGCGCGTCACGAAGTCCACCGACGCATTCTTGTAGGCTTCCTCCAAAGCCCCGTCAAAGCACCGTCACCACAAGCCGCGGGAACGGGCCAGCCGACCGACGGCCATGCCCACTCGTAGCACCAGGCCGTCCCGTGGGTCACCGGGCACTCGCCCGGTGATGTCGGCGATCCGGCGCAACCGGTAGCGAACCGTGTTGGGATGCACGAACAACCGCCGGGCGCAAGCCTCCAGTACCCCGCCGGCGTCGAAGAACGCGTCGAGCGTCTCGACCAGTCCACCGCTGGCCGCGGCCAGCGGCCGCATCACCTGATCGACCAGCAGCCGTTCCGCCTCCGGATCTCCGGCCAGGGCACGCTCGGGAAGTAACTCTGCGGCAGGTACCGGGCGCGGTGCTGTGGGCCACGCCGCCACGGCGCGCAGCCCGGACAAGGCGTCGGCGGCACTTCGGTGAGCCTCGGCCAGCGACGGGACCGTCGGTCCGACGACCACCGGACCTTCGCCGAAGGCATCGATCATCCAGTCCGGGTTCTCTGGCAGGCCGGGGCGGCCGCTGACGACCAGCACCAGGCGGGATCCCTGTACCCCGACGAGCATCCCGCGACCGGTGCGAATGGCGCTTGCGCGGATGTCGGCGAGCAGCTCCGGCGGTTCGTCCGGAGGCGGATTGCCGACCAGCACCGTCGCTGGAGCCGCAGGCTCCAAACCCAGCGCCGCAGCGCGGGACAGCAGCGACTCCTCGCCGTCGCCGCGCATGATGCCGTCCACGACCAGCGCTTCCAGCCGGGCATCCCAGGCGCCTCGGGCCTCGGCGGCGCCGGCGTAGGTGCTGGCCGCGGCGAAGGCGACCTCGCGGCTGTATCGCAACGAGGCCTCGGTGAGCACGATCCGTTCGGCGTCGTCGGCGGCGAGTTCGGGCAGCTGCTGCTCGAAGACCAGGGCAGCGACCCGGACCAGTTCAACGGTTTGGCGCAGGCTGACCCAATGGGTCAGGTCTCTCGGGGCGGTGCGAAATGCGTCGATGGTGAGCTTGATCGAGTGCTGCGGATCCTTGAGCCACTCGACGAAGTTCGCCACGCTGGCTTGGGTGACCAGCAGGACCCCGGCCCGCTGGTCGGCCGATAGCCTGCGGAACCAGGGATAACGCTGCTCCATCTCGGCCACGCTGGCCGTGGCGAGCCCACCGGAGGCCCGTGCCAGCCTGCGCAGCGTGCTGGCGGACAGCGGGTGGGGACCCGCCTGGATGGTCATGGCGCCAGCATCGCACGGCAGCCGCGATGACTTGCGCGATAGTGTTTGTCATACGCCGTGGAGATACAGTCGAGGAGAGACGATAGTCAGCTCGCCACCGAAGCTCACACCCCAGGTCGATGTGCGCCGGGCGGGGGAGCGCAAGCACACCGAGCTCGAATGGCTGAGTTCGCGGCACAGTTTTTCCTTCGGGCGCCACTTCGACCCGGCCAACACCCATTTCGGTCTGCTGTTGGTGAACAACGATGATGTCGTGAAACCCGGGATGGGGTTCGAGACCCACCCGCATCGCGATATGGAGATCGTCACCTGGGCGCTGGAAGGTTCCCTGGTGCATGAGGACTCCAAGTGCAACGCCGGAGTGATCTATCCCGGGCTGGCCCAGCGGATGAGTGCCGGCATCGGGATCCGGCACTCCGAGAAGAACGACTCGTGGCGGTTGGATGACGAGCCGCACGATCAGGACGTGCATTTCGTGCAGATGTGGGTGCCTTCCGATACCCGCTCTGCTGAGCCGAGCTACGAGCAGCTGGACATCAGCAGCCAGTTGGGCCCGGTGGACGCGGGAACGGGGGAGCTCGTGGTGGTGGCGTCCGGTATGGACGCCCACCGCGACCTCAGGGCGATCTTCATCCGGCATGAGCATGCGGCGCTGCACGTGGCGCGGTTGCAAGCTGGTGCCGGCGTCGACCTGCCGGCCGCGGCGTTCGTACACCTGTACGTCGCCCGTGGCGCGGTGGATCTGGAGGGAACCGGTCCGCTGGACACCGGTGACGCGGCGCGGCTGACTGCTGCCGGTGGCCAGCGCGCCACCGCTGGCCCGAACGGCGCCGAGATTCTGGTCTGGGAGATGGCCGCGCGCCTCACCACCCCTCAGTAATTAGGCCACTCCTGGATCGGAAGTCTGGGGGCCGGCGGCCTGCGGGTCGTCGATGCGGTACTGCCGGACTGCTTGGGTGACGACGGACTGGTCAACCGTGCCCCGGCGGGCCAGCGCCGCCAGCGCCGCCACGGTGATCGACTCGGCATCGACGAGGAAGTGTCGCCGCGCCGCCGGGCGGGTGTCGGAAAACCCGAAGCCATCCGTGCCCAGCGTGATGAAGTCGGTGGGTACCCAGGGACGGATGAGGTCGGGCACCGCGCGCATCCAGTCCGACACCGCGACCAGCGGGCCCGCTGCATCTTGCAGCACTCGGGTCACGTGCGGCACCCGAGGCTCCGCCTCAGGATGCAGCAGATTGTGCCGGTCGACCTCGACGGCCTCGCGACGCAACTCCGTCCACGATGTCGCCGACCACACGTCGGCCGCCACCCCCCACTCCTGAGCCAGCATCTCCTGGGCCCGCAACGCCCAGGGCAACGCCACCCCAGAAGCGGCGAGCTGCACCGCAGGCTCGTCCGGGCCCGGTGCCGGTGCGTACCGGTACAGGCCACGCAGCAGGGCCTCGACGTCGAGGCCCACCGGCTCGGCCGGCTGCCGGTAGGGCTCGTTGTAGATGGTGAGGTAGTAGAAGACGTTCGGATCGCGGGCGCCGTCGTCGCCGTACATCCGCCGCAGCCCGTCGCGGACGATATGGGCGATCTCATAGCCCCACGCGGGATCGTAGGCCACCACGGCGGGATTCGACGCGGCGAGCAGCATGGAGTGCCCGTCGTTGTGCTGTAAGCCCTCACCGACCAGCGTGGTTCGTCCGGCGGTCGCGCCGAGCAGGAACCCACGGGCCATCTGGTCGCCTGCCGCCCACAGGCCGTCTCCGGTGCGCTGGAAGCCGAACATGGAGTAGAAGACGTAGACTGGGATCAATGGCTCGTTGTGCGTGGCATAGGAGGTGCCTGCCGCGGTGAACGACGCGGTGGAGCCCGCCTCGTTGATACCCTCATGCAGGATCTGGCCCTGCGCGCTCTCCCGGTAGGCCAGCATCAACTCGGCGTCCACCGAGGTGTAGAGCTGCCCGTGCGGGTTGTAGATCTTCTGCGTGGGAAACATCGAGTCCATGCCGAAGGTGCGCGCCTCGTCCGGAATGATCGGCACGAATCGCGGCCCTATTTCGGGATCCTTGATCAGTTCGCGGAGCTGCCGGACGAACGCCATCGTGGTCGCGACCTCCTGCTTCCCCGACCCGCGGCGCAGCACCTCGTAGACCTTGTCGCCCGGCAGTACCAGAGTTTTGAACTTGGTCCGACGCTCGGGGAGGAATCCACCAAGCGCCCGGCGGCGCTCGCACATGTACTGGATCTCCGGCGCGTCCGGCCCCGGGTGGTAGTACGGCGGCAGCGTGGGGTCCTGCTCGAGCTGCGCGTCAGTGATGGGGATGCGCTGGGCGTCACGGACGTGCTTGAGGTCCTGCAGGGTGAGCTTCTTCATCTGGTGGGTGGCGTTGCGGCCCTCGAAGTGCGAGCCCAGTCCGTAGCCCTTGATGGTCTTGGCCAAGATCACCGTGGGCTGCCCGTGGTGCTGGGTGGCGGCCTGGTAGGCGGCGTAGACCTTGCGATAGTCGTGCCCACCACGTTTGAGGTTCCAGATGTCGGCATCGGACAGCCCTTTGACCAACTCCTTTGTGCGGGGGTCACGGCCGAAGAAGTGGTCCCGGACGTAACCGCCGTCGTTGGCCTTGTAGGTCTGGTAATCACCGTCGGGCGTGACGTTCATCAAGTTCACCAGTGCGCCCTGCCGGTCGGCATGGAGCAGGCCGTCCCATTCGCGTCCCCAGATCACCTTGATCACGTTCCAACCGGCGCCGCGGAAGAACGACTCCAGCTCTTGGATGATCTTGCCGTTGCCCCGGACCGGACCGTCGAGGCGCTGCAGGTTGCAGTTCACCACGAAGGTGAGGTTGTCCAGCCCTTCGATGGCCGCGACCTGGATCTGCCCGCGGGACTCCGGTTCGTCCATCTCGCCGTCACCGAGGAAGGCCCACACATGCTGGTCAGAGGTGTCCTTGATGTCGCGGGCCTGAAGGTAGCGGTTGAGCCGAGCCTGGAAGATCGCGTTGATCGGCCCCAGCCCCATCGAGACGGTGGGGAATTCCCAGAAGTCCGGCATCAGCCGCGGATGCGGGTAGGACGGCAGGCCGCCACCCGGGCCGGCGTGGGAGAACTCCTGGCGGAATCCGTCGAGTTGATCGGTGGACAGCCGTCCTTCCAGGAATGCCCGGGCGTAGATACCGGGGGACGCGTGGCCCTGGATGAAGACCTGGTCTCCGCCACCGGGATGGTCCTTTCCCCGGAAGAAGTGGTTGAAGCCCACCTCGTAGAGCGCGGCCGACGAGGCGTAGGTGGAGATGTGACCGCCGACGCCGACCCCTGGCCGCTGCGCCCGATGCACCATCATGGCTGCGTTCCACCGGATCCAGGCGCGGTAGCGCCGCTCGGTGTCCTCGTCACCCGGGAACCATGGCTCGTTCTCGGTGGGGATGGTGTTGACGTAGTCCGTGCTGGTCAACGAGGGCACGCCGACGCCGGTCTCGCGGGCCCGTTCGAGCAGCCGCAACATCAGGTATCGCGCCCGCTGCTTGCCCCCGGACAGCACTGCGGAGTCGAAGGCTTCCAACCACTCCGCGGTCTCTTCCGAGTCGATGTCCGGCAGGTGGGCCGCCACACCGTCCCGGATGACCCGCACCCGAGCGAGTATGCGATCGTTCTTCGTGGCCAAGGGTCTCCTCGCCTCAAGGTTTCGGGGTATGTCCACCATCGTGCCCCATGCTGACCCATGCTCGTCGGCGTCGCGATCGATGTCACTGCTACCCACGAGTAATCTGCCGGGATCGGCGTGTCTCGCTGCTGGCAGTTGCGCTTTAGGCGGACCGCAGTGTTCGCTTGGACGCCATCGAGTAATAGATCGCCGGGCGCAGGTCGCCGGGCTTGACGTTGTGGAGGGGTGAACACCGTGGTCGCCGCTGCGGCGGGAGACACCGGCAAACTCGGCGTTGCCGAGAGGCTCGGGATTGAAAAGGACATGGTCGTGCAAGAGCTCGGCTGGGATGAGGACGTCGACGACGAGGTGCGCGCGGCGATCGAGGAGGTGATTGGCGGTGACCTGCTCGATGAGGACTCCGACGAGGTCGTCGATGTGGTGCTGCTGTGGTGGCGCGACCAGGACGGCGATCTGGTGGACACCCTCGTCGACGCCCGAACACCGTTGGCGGACAACGGCGTGATCTGGGTGCTCACGCCCAAGACCGGACGGGACGGTCATGTCGAGCCCTCAGATCTCGCTGAGGCCGCTCCCACTGTGGGTTTGGCGCAGACGTCGAACCTCAGCGTCAGTGAGGACTGGACGGCCACCAGGTTGGCCACCCCGAAGGCGGCCAAGGCCAAACGCTGAGCCGGTGTCGGGACCTCGCGCCATCCGGCGCGAGGGAAAGGATTGTCGAGGAGGACTGCTGCGCGATGTCACTGCAGGTCGGGGATCAGGCGCCGGATTTCACCCTGAACGATCAGAACAATCAGGAGCGGACGCTGTCGGAGTTCCGCGGTGACCGCAACGTGCTCGTGGTGTTCTACCCGCTCGCCTTCAGCGGTATCTGCACCGGTGAGCTCGACCAGCTCCGCGACGATCTGGCGGAGTTCGCCGATGTGCAGGTGCTCGCGGTGTCGGTGGACTCTGTGTACACGCTCAAGGCGTGGTCGAACCAGCAGGGCTACGACTTCCCCCTGCTGGCCGACTTCTGGCCACATGGCAAGGTCGCGCAGGACTACGGCGTGTTCAACGACAAAGCTGGCATCGCTAACCGGGGCACCTACCTGGTGGACACTCACGGAGTGATCCGCTTCGCCGAGATGAACGGGCCCGGCGAACCTCGTGACCAGACCGTCTGGAAGCAGGCTCTCGCGGCGCTGCCAACCTGAACACCGTGCCGCCCGGATTGTTCGGGTGGTGTGGGGCGCATAGCTCAGCGGGAGAGCACTCGCCTTACAAGCGAGCGGTCGCAGGTTCAAATCCTGCTGCGCCCACCACGCTAAACGAGCCGCGAAGCAAGCACCCGTGTTGCCCGCGATCGGTTCGTACGGGAAATCCTGGAGCGGTGAAGCCTGCGCATCGCGGCCACATGAACCGGGTTGCTCACACCGAGTCCTACGGCCCAACGTGTTCAGGCAAGGGAGTTCAAGACCACATCAAGGCCATCCGAACCTTCATCGGCAGCTGGAACGACCGCATAAATCGAATAATTTACACGTGAACGCCCGGCACATGGCGTCGAGGCCACTGTGTGCGTAGATACGCTGCAGAGGGCAACGGCGGGATGGTCACGGGATGCCTCTCGACTTCTTTGCGGTGTATGACTGATCAAATCACGCGACCGGCATAACGTGGGTCCAATCGGGGGTCGCGTCGTCGCCGGCGTGGGTTTCGACGAGTTCGCCTGCGGTGTTGATGTGGGCGACGGCGAACAGTCCGTCGTTGCGGACGAACAGTATGTCTTTGCCGACGGGGACGATGTGGGTCCAGTCGAGGGTCGCGTCGTCGCCCACGTCGGTTTCGACGAGTTCGCCTGCGCTGTCGATGTGGGCGACCGCGAACAGTCCGTCGTTGTGAACAAATAGTATGTCTGACATATCATCCTTACTTGGGTCATGGTGAAGGCGGGCGCTTTCCCTAGCATAACAGGGTGTGGTCGGGATCCTGGTGTGAGCGCTGTGGGGTCTGCAATCAAGTCGTAGGGTCACCAATTATAACGGTGCATGCGATAATCTTTTCGATATTTGAACGCTGCATGCATAGCGACTCCTGCAACACGGCCTTTCGGTGGTGACCGGCGGGCGTTTTCGTTGCGGATTGCACCACTTATCCGCACGCGATCTGGTAGCAGCAGTCAGGCTCGGGTGAGAGCGTGGATCATGGGCGCCGCGTCCGGCCAGCCTTCGAGTAGCTCGGCGCGCCGGCCAAGGCGGAAGGCGGACCACTCGAAGGGCGGCGCCATGGTGGTGCCCGCCAGGGCCCATTCGCCGAGGGGGCTGGAGCCCTGCCACACACCCGCGGGCACGACGATCTGCGGCCTGGCTCCCACCGCGAGGTCCGGCCCTAGCACCAGCTGCTCGATGCGCGCTCGTGAGTGAAGCAGCAGCATCCGCAGCGGCGATCCGGCGTACCAGTGGTAGGTCTCCACGCTGTCTAGCGCATGCAGTGCCGAAAAGTCCGGGGCGAGCAGCATGAAGTAGATCACCGAGCTATGCGCGTCGGCGTAGGTGCGGCGGAAAAACCCGCCCTCCCTAGGCAGCCGCTCCATCCCGAGCAGTCGTGCGATCCGCTCACCCTCGGCGCGGGAGTTCATGACCAGTAACCAGCCTGGAGCGGCACGGCAGCGAGGCCGAGCTGAGTCGTCACTGCGCGCAGCATGCCAGTCAACGTATCTGGCGGTCTCGTGGTCGGTAGGTCGGTTACGGCGTCTCAGCTCACTGGTGCCGTCAGGATCGGCTGACTATCGCGCGAGCGCGGCGGCTACTACGTTGGTTGCGACAGCACTGGGTTCGGTGACGCGGAAACCAGGACGCCGACGCATTCGGTGTGATGGCTTGCCCGCTGGTCGAGCCGCCCGGCCGGCACGCTGCGTCGGGACGTGCGCACCGCTCCCATCATCCCTGAGGTCGGCTGCGGAACCACCTGCGCCGCCGCCCGGGTCTGGACCATCCACGCGATGGCGGGCATCGACTCCAGCACCAGGAACGCGGCCAACACGACGAGCTGGGGCAGCCCGCGCGCGAGACCCACCGCGCCGAGGACGACGCCCCCAGCTCCGCGCAGGATGTGGCCGGTCGCCCACACCACGCCGGGATCGGACCGGGTCATCCAGCGACCGGCGAGGAGGTACAAGCCGATACCGACCAGCCCGGACACTGTAAGCATCGCCGAGATCTGCGTCTCCATCATGGTCATGTTGTTGCCCAGAAGCTGGGCGACGACCGGAACGACGAACAGCGACAGCAGCAACGTTCTCCACGGCACTGCGGTGCGCGATGACCCGCTTGCCGCTATAGGATTTATTTCTTTTTGGTCGCATTGCCAAATTCGGCCTGCAGCGCATCTACTGGTCGTCCACACCAGTACGCCGAGCAACCCGAGAACCAGGCTGCCGACTCGAAACTGTGCATCGAATGACAGCTTTTCTGTCGCCATCACCGCGAGTAGGATCCCTCCCGCAATCTTGCCCAGGTCCAGATTGAGCTGCAGCCAGGTCAGCTGCCGCGTCTGGAAGTCTGCGGGTAGATCGCTGGCCAGGATGAACGTCGGTGCTGCGACAGCCACCGCCGCCGCGCCTACGCCCATCACTGCGATGGCAGCCACGATCGACCATGAGTGACCATGGGACAGCGCCAGGCCCATCAGTCCGATGGCCATCCCCGCCAGGCCCAGCACCTGCACCAATCGGTGCGCCCGCCGCCGCGCCGCGGCCCGCCCGATCGACGGCCCCAGCAGGGCGAACAGCCCGGCCATCGACATCGCCACCCACACGTCGGTGGCTGTCCCACCTGCCGCGAGCACGTAAGAAGGCAGCAGCACTGGAAGAAAGCAGTTAAAAGCCACCCCGAGGGCGAGGTTGGACGTCATCCACCATTCGAACGGTCGAGCATCACGATCGACGGTGCTAGCCTGCTCGACCATAGCATCGGACATTACCTTAAGAGGACCTCGGAAGGACTGGAGTGGGCGACTTGGCATTGTTGCCGATATTACATCAGCCCACCGATGCCGAGGCGGTGCGATTCGGGCAGCGTTCAGTGACCTATTGGGAGCTGCGTGTGGTGGCGGCGGCACTTGCGCGTCAACTCTCCGGTGCCCGACGGGTCGCGATCTGGGCGCAACCGACGCTGGAGACGTGCGTGGCGATGGTGGCGGCGCTTGCGGCCGGAGTGCCCGCGGTACCCATCAATCCCAAGCTCGGCACCCGGGAGCTGCAGCACGTCATCGCCGACTCGAACCCTGATTTGGTTCTCACCGCCCCGCACGTCACGCTGCCCGAGGCGCTGCGCGCCGTACCGAGGTTGCGCGTCGACCTGCAGGCCGACGGCGTCCCAGCGATACTGGCCGAGCCGGATCCCGAGTCGCCGGCACTGATCATCTACACCTCAGGCACCACTGGGCCACCCAAGGGCGTGGTGCTACCTCGCCGAGCGCTCGCCGCCGACATTGACGCGCTCGCCGCAGCCTGGGGCTGGACCGCCCAGGACGTCCTGGTACACGCGCTGCCGCTGTTCCACGTGCACGGACTGGTGCTCGGCATGCTCGGACCGCTGCGGCTGGGGAGTGCGCTGCACCATCTTGGTTCGTTCTCGGTCGACGGGACTGCCCGGGAGCTGGCTGGCTCCGCGACGATGCTGTTCGGGGTGCCGACGATGTACCACCGCCTGGCCGAGGCCGCCGAGCAGGATCGCCGGGTTGCCGGCGCGCTGGGCCGGGCCCGGCTGCTCATCTCGGGCTCGGCCGCGCTGTCCGTCGCCGACCACCGGCGGATCGTCGCGGCCACCGGCCAGCACGTGGTGCAGCGGTACGGGATGACCGAGTCGCTGATCACCTGCGCGGTCCGGGCCGAAGGGCAGCGCAGGCCGGGCACCGTGGGGCCGCCGTTGGACGCGGTGGCGCTTCGACTGGTGGACGACCACGGCGAGATCCTGGAGATATCAGACGACGGCACCGTCGGCGAGATCGAGGTGGCCGGACCGACGCTGTTCCTGGGTTACCTCAACCGACCCGACGCCACCGCCGAGGCGATGCACGACGGCTGGTTTCGCACTGGCGACATCGCCACCCGTAGCCCGGACGGTTACCTGCGGCTGATCGGACGCCGCGCTACGGATTTGATCTCCAGCGGCGGATACAAGATTGGTGCGGGGGAGATCGAAGAAGCCCTGCTGGAGCACCCGGGGGTCGCCGAAGTGGCGGTCACCGGTGAACCGGATCCCGACCTCGGAGAGCGGGTCGTGGCCTGGGTGGTCGCTGCCGGCGATCCGCCCCCCACCGCCGAGGAACTCACAGAACACGTTGCGGGGCTGCTCGCGCCGCACAAGCGACCCCGGTTGGTGCACTACGTGCCCGCGCTACCTCGCAATGAGATGGGCAAAGTGCGCAAGGCTGAGCTCCGGTAGGGTGCCCGCTTCGGTCCGGACGTCTGGGGGTCGAGCAGTGGGCGCAGCGCGGGCGGTCGGGCTGTTGCTCGGCGTCGCCGCCGATGCGGCGTTCGGCGATCCGCGCCGCCATCACCCGGTGGCTGCTTTCGGGCATCTCGCCGTGACTGCGGAACGCGCCTGCTACGCCGAACGCCACCTGGTCGGGGTGGCCTACACCGCAGCCCTGGTCGGTGCCGCGGCGGCGGTCGGTGGTCTGGTGGAACGGGCCGGGCACGGGAGAGCCACCGTGCAGGTGGCAGGCACCGCGCTGGCGACCTGGATGGTGCTGGGGGGTGCATCGCTGGCTGAGGAGGGCGCTGCGATGGCCCGCGCGCTGGACGCTGGGGACCTCGACAGCGCTCGGACCCGGCTACCGCGGCTGTGCGGCCGCGACCCGGACAGTCTCGACTTGGCTGGGATGGCCAGGGCCTGCGTGGAATCGGTCGCCGAGAATACTTCCGACGCTGTCGTCGCCCCGCTGGTCTGGGGCGCGGTGGCCGGCGTACCTGGGCTGCTGGCCTACCGAGCCGTCAACACCCTCGATGCGATGGTCGGATACCGCTCGCCGCGCTACCGCCGGTTCGGGTGGGCCGCGGCACGGCTGGACGACCTGGCCAACCTGCTGCCGTCCCGAGCCGCCGCGGTCCTGACCACGCTGTGCGCACCCCTGGTAGGGGGCTCGGCGCGCGGGGCTTGGCAAGTCTGGCGGCGCGACGCAGCGGCGCATCCCAGCCCCAACGCCGGGCAGGTAGAGGCCGCATTCGCGGGCGCCCTGGAGATACGTCTGGGCGGCCGCACGGTCTACCCGCATGGCACTGAGCAGCGTCCGGTACTGGGCCACGGCCGCACCCCGGATGCTGGTGACCTCACCCGAGGAGTGGAGCTGTCCCGGGTCATCGGGCTCGCGGCCGCGGCGCTGTGCGCGATGCTGGCCGCGGTGACTCAGCGGCCGTACCGGTCGGCGAGCTCGGCCATCGGTGGATCGTGCGGATCGGTCTCATCCCGTGACCCCCTGTCGTCACGGCGCCCTTCGGTCACTTCCCGCCAAGCGAAGTAGGCCAACCCCAGCGGCGCCATCGTGCCGAAAGCGAGCCACTCCAGCGCATAGGGGAAGGATGGCCCCGCGTCCAGCTGCGGCAGCGGCAGCGCCGACAGCACCCCAGGGGCACCGTCGACCAGTTGAAGGTAACCCGGCTCCAGCCGCACCCCGGTGGCGGCGCTCACGGTGCGACCACTCGCCGCGTACACCTGCCGGTGCCCGTCTTGTTGCACGACTTCGCCGTTTTGCGGGTCCAGCTCGTCGGCGCGTATCCGGCCGGTCACGGTCACCTCGCCGCCGGGCGCCGGCGGGTATTGCGGTATCCGCACTCCCTCTCCCGGGCGAAGATAGCCGCGGTCGACCAGGATGCTCGATCCATCCGCCAGCCGAAGCGGAACCAGCACCTCGTAGGCCGGCTCGCCCTGCACAGTGCGCAGCCGGACCACCATCTCTGCGTCGGGCAGGTAGTGCCCGCTCGCCTGAACCTGGCGCCACTCGGTGTCCTGGGTTGGCGCGGCGTGGGCCGTCAGGACGCTGCGCAGCGGCCGTGGCGGGATGCTGAAGGAGCGCTCGATCGCAAAATTGGTATCCGCACGTTGCGCTGCGCGACGGAACTGCCACGGCGCGAGCAGGGTAAACGCTGCCACAGCGAAGCAGATCACCATCGCCGTCAGCGCCATCCAGCCGGGGCGCAGCAGGAACCGCCACCGCATACCACCACGGTAGCCGGTACTCATCCACACGCTCATCCCAACGCCGCCCGCGCGGCCGCTACCGCGCTGCTGCCGTAGCCGCCACCGAACAGCACTGCGTGCACCAGCAAGGGGAACAGCTGGTGCAGGGCCACACGCTGTTGCCACCCGGGCGCCAGCGGGACGGCGTCGGTGTAGCCGGAGAGCAACCGCTCCAGATGGGGGCAGCCGAACAGCGCGAGCATCGCCAGGTCCGTTTCCCGGTGCCCACCGTGGGCGGCCGGATCGAGCAGCCACAACGGACCGTCGGAGCCGGCGTGGACATTGCCGGACCACAGATCGCCATGCAGCCTCGCTGGCGGCTCGGCTGGCCCGGCCAGCTCCTCGACGTGCTCACACGTGCGGTGCACCGCACGGGCCCCGGCGGCATCGATCGCGCCGCGGTCCACCGCGCTGCGCAGGTAAGGCAGCACCCGGTGCTCGGCGTACCACTGTGGCCACTGCGGCCCGGTGACGTTGGCCATCGGCGCGGCACCGATCCACGCCTGTTGGGGTCCTCCGGGGGGTGCGGCACCGAAGGCCGCAGCACCTGCGGCATGCAGCGTGGCGAGCTGGCGTCCGAGCCGCTCGGCTGCGGCGCCGTCGGTTCGACCGGCCGGGATGTATTCGGTGACCAGCCAGTGCCCGTCATGTCCGTGCACCTGCGGCACCGGGGGCCCGGCGGGTACCCGAAGCCAGCGCAGCCCCGCCGCCTCTGCCATCGCCTGCCCCGAGTCTGCCCGCTTGGCGACCACGGTGCGCCCGTCGCCCAACTCAACGCGCCAGATGACGTTGAGGGGTGTTGCCGTCCGTACCGGCTGGCCGGTGATCGCGGCGACGGACTCGGCGGGGGTGCTCATGTCGGCGTCAAGACTGCTCGCACCCACACCAGCAGTCCGGGTACCGCCGCGCGCACCATGCTCAGCACGTCGTCGAAGCCGTGTGCGCCGCCGTAGTACGGGTCGGGCACGTCGAGGGCCAGACCTGCGGCCCGGTCGAACGTTCGCAGCAGCACAACTCGTTGCGGATCACGGACCAGCCGGCGCAGCGCCGCGAGATGGCCCCGGTCCAGCGCCACCAGCAGGTCGGCCGATAAGTGCTGCGCGCTGAGCTGGGCGGCGACATGCCCGCAGGTGTATCCGGCCCGGCGCAACGCCTCGGCGGTTCGCGGATCGGCAGGGCTGCCGACGTGCCAGCCACCGGTTCCCGCACTGCTCACCCGCACGCGGTCGGCCAGGCCCTCCCGGCGCAACGCGTCGGCAAAGACGATCTCGGCCATCGGGGACCGGCAGATGTTCCCGGTGCACACGAAGCACACAGACAGCCTCTTTCGTGGGGTGCTCACGATCCCTCCCTACACAGGTTGTGGCCGGGTTAGCAATGAACAGATCCGCTCGCGCTGCGCGACGCTCAGCGATGGCGCCTTAGCCACCTGCTCGTCGACCCAGCGCTGCGCAGCGGCAGTCAGCGCGCCAGGAGACTCCCCGGCTGATAAGCCTGGAGTGCAACCAGGCTTCGCGCTGGCGTTCACGGCCGGCAGGCCAGGTAGCGTGCGATCTGGCTGGCGAAGGCTGCGCCGTCGTTGACGCTGACCCAGCCGCGGCAGCCCGATAGCCGTCGTGCCCGGACGCGGCTGTTGCGGTAGCGGATCCGACCGGTGGCCTGGTCTACGCGCATCCGGGTGGTCTGCCGGGTGGTGCCTTGGGCTCTAGCCCAGCGGCGCAACAGGCGCCCTACGGC
>JBHEMR010000091.1:0-7211 GCA_046262495.1 Pseudonocardiaceae bacterium
CGTCGAAGACGTCGGAGTGCGCCTTTTCCACCTCGTCGAGCAGCACCACGCTGTAGGGCCGGCGGCGAACCGCCTCGGTGAGCTGCCCACCCTGGTCGTAGCCGACGTATCCGGGCGGTGCACCGACGAGGCGAGCCACCGCGTGCTTCTCGGAGTACTCGCTCATGTCGATGCGCACCATGGCGCGCTCGTCGTCGAATAGAAACTCCGCGAGCGCCTTGGCCAGCTCGGTCTTGCCGACACCGGTGGGTCCGAGGAACATGAACGACCCGGTGGGACGGTCCGGGTCCGCGACGCCGGCGCGGGCCCTGCGGACCGCATCCGACACAGCTCGCACCGCCTCGGGCTGGCCGACCACCCGGCGGCTGAGCTCTTGCTCCATCCGGAGCAGCTTGGCCGTCTCACCTTCCAGCAGCCGACCCGCGGGGATCCCGGTCCATGCGGAGACGACGTCGGCGACGTCGTCGGGGCCGACTTCCTCCTTGAGCATCACTTGCGGATCCCGGGCGGATTCGGTGGCCTCGGCGAGCTGCTTCTCCAGCGCGGGGATCTTGCCGTAGCGCAGCTCGGCGGCCCGACCCAAGTCACCGTCGCGCTCGGCACGCTCGGATTCGCCGCGCAGCTGCTCGAGCTGCTCTTTGAGTTCCCGGGTGGCCTCGATGGCGGCCTTCTCGTTCTGCCAGCGAGTGCTCAGCTCGGCGAGCTGTTCCCGGCGGTCCGCCAGCTCGGCCCGCAATGTGGCCAGCCGCTGCACCGAAGCCGGGTCTGCCTCCTTGGCCAGCGCCATCTCCTCGATCTCCAGGCGGCGCACTGCGCGCTCCACCTCATCGATCTCCACCGGCCGGGAGTCGATCTCCATGCGCAATCGCGAGGCGGCCTCGTCGACCAAGTCAATCGCCTTGTCCGGCAGGAACCGGGCGGTGATGTAGCGGTCGGACAGGGTCGCCGCGGCGACCAGCGCGGCATCGGTGATGCGCACGCCGTGGTGCACCTCGTAGCGTTCCTTGAGCCCGCGCAGGATGCCGATGGTGTCCTCGACGGACGGTTCCCCGACGAGCACCTGCTGGAAGCGCCGCTCCAGCGCGGCGTCGCGCTCAATGTGCTTGCGATACTCGTCCAGCGTGGTCGCACCGACCATCCGCAGCTCACCGCGGGCCAGCATTGGTTTGATCATGTTCCCGGCGTCCATCGCGGACTCCCCGGTGGCTCCCGCACCGACGATGGTGTGCAGCTCGTCGATGAACGTGATGATCTGGCCGGCCGAGTCGGTGATCTCCTTCAGGACCGCCTTGAGCCGCTCCTCGAACTCGCCGCGGTACTTCGCGCCGGCCACCATGGAGCTGAGGTCCAGCGCGACCACCCGCTTGTCGCGCAGCGACTCCGGCACGTCACCGGCGACGATGCGCTGGGCGAGGCCCTCGACGATGGCGGTCTTGCCGACGCCGGGTTCACCGATCAGCACCGGATTGTTCTTGGTACGCCGGGACAGCACCTGCACCACCCGGCGGATCTCGGCGTCACGGCCGATCACCGGGTCCAGCTCACCGGAGCGGGCCCGCTCGGTGAGGTCCAAGCCGTATTTGGCCAGCGCCTGGTAGGTGTCCTCGGGGTCCTGGCTGGCCACCCGAGCTGAACCTCGGACGGCCTGGAACGCTTCGCGCAAGGCATCCGGGGTGGCGCCATGGCCGCTGAGCAGCTGCCCGACCGCACCGCCTTGTGCTGCGAGCCCCACCAGCAGATGCTCGGTGGAGACGTAGGAGTCCCCCATCTCGGTCGCCAGATTCTGGGCGTCAGTCAGCGCCTTGAGTGCCTGCCGGTCGAATAGCGGAGCGGCCACCGTGGAACCGGTGGCGGAGGGCAGGCGCTGGGTGATGGCTTCCAGCTCCGCTCGCACCGCGGCTGGGTCCGCGCCCACCGCAGCCAGCAGCGGCGCCGCGATACCGTCGCTTTGGGCCAGGAGCGCCCCGAGCAGGTGCGCCGCCGTCACGTCGGGATTGCCCGCCGTCGAGGCGGCCTGCACAGCCGAGGAGATGGCAGCCTGCGTCTTGGTGGTGGGCTTGAAGGAGTCCATTGTCGAAGCGTTCCCTCCGCACTGACGTCTTACATCGTCTGCTGTGTTCAACGCGAGGAAAGTTGAGCCTGTTCCGCTCAAGTGACGGCGCTCCGGCCAGCACCGGGAACGTTCTCCGTTAACAGCGCACTGTATTTCCTGTTGCACGCACCGTCAGATTATCTTTGCCCACGGTCTCCCCTTTAGGGTCCACCGAAGGGCTTAGATCAACCTAAAGTAAATGATCTACACTCGAAGGAGCGATTGAAGAGGGTCGCGGCGCATGACGGTAGGGTTCCGAAGCCCTCAGGGAGTTCGCATCGCCCGCACGGGTCCACTGCTCGCCATCGACCCTGGAGAAGACGCTCCCGGACCATGACAGCCGATGCCGTGCGGAGCTCGATTCCGCCACCCGACCGCCAGCCGCATCGCACCGGTACGGCCGCGATCATGGTGCGCCTGCTCCGCGAGAGCTATGCGGAGGTTGCGCCGCGCGCCGAGGAAGCCACTCGGTTCTTCTACGCGATGTTGTTCGCGATCGCTCCCAGTACCCGGGAGCTGTTTGCGGCGAACATGGAGGTGCAGCGCAGCCGGTTTTGGCGCGCTCTGGTGCACATCGTGCAGAACTTCGACCACCCGGACGAGCTGGTGCCGTTCCTGCACCAGCTGGGCCGCGACCACCGCAAGTTCGGGGTGCTCGCTGCGCACTATGACGCGATGGGGACTGCGCTGGTGACCTCGCTGAAGCAGTACGCGGGTGCCGCGTGGACCCCACAAGTGGAGAAGGCGTGGAGCGACGCCTATGGCCTGATCGCCAAGACGATGCAGGAGGCGGCCGAGGCGGAACCCGGTCCCGCCTGGTGGACTGCGCGGGTCGTCGATCACCATCGGCTGACCTGGGACCTGGCCGTGGTTCGGCTGACCCCCGATCGGCCGGTGCCGTACCGGGCTGGGCAGTACGTCGGCGTGGAGGTGCCGCAGCGCCCGCGGCTGTGGCGTTACCTGTCTCCCGCGAATGCTCCCCGCCCGGACGGGTCGATCGAGTTTCACGTTCGCGCGGTACCAGGTGGCTCAGTCAGCCGGTCGATCGTCGGACACACCCAGGTCGGTGACACGTGGCGGATCGGCGCTCCAATGGGTCTCATGACGGTGGACCGGGGATCCGACCGGGACGTCGTGATGGTCGCCGGCGGCACCGGGACGGCGCCCATGCGCGCGATCCTCGAGGAGCTCAGCCGGTGGGGAGACAATCCAGAGGTGACGATCTTCGTCGGCGGCCGGACCCGCGCCGATCTCCACGACCTGGACACGCTCACCGCGTTGGCCGCCACAAATCCGTGGCTGAAGGTGATCCCGGTGGTGGAGTCGTACCCGAGAATGGTGGGGATGGAGCACGGGACACTGGCCGATGTGGTCACCCGCTTCGGCGCTTGGCCGGACCGCGACGTGCTGGTCTGCGGCTCCCCAGCGATGATCAGGGCCACCGTCTCGCGGATGCTGGTCGCCGGCACCGAGCTCGACCGGATCACCTACGACCCGTTCACCCTGGACTAGTCGGCTGCTTTCAACGACTGGGGCGCCAGATCACCAGGGCTGTTTCGGTGCCGGGGCGCAGTGGGACCAGATCGCGACGGTAGGAGGCGTGCACGGTTGCCGCGGTCTGCTGGGCGAGCGCCTGCGCTTGGGCCAGCTCAGTGCGCGCCTGCTCCAGCTCAGCAGCCAACTCGGCCAGTCGGGAGCGCAGCGCGTCGACCTGGTTCTCCAAGTCGATGATCCGCTTGATCCCGGCCAGATTGACGCCATGGTCCTGGGACAGCCGCTGCACCTCTTGCAGCATCGCGATGTCGCGGGCCGAATAGCGGCGCCCTCCCCCGGCACTACGTCCGGGGGAGACCAGTCCCAGCCGGTCATAGCTGCGCAGGGTCTGTGCGTGCAGCCCGGCCAGCTGGGCGGCGACGGAAATCACGAAGACCGGGGTGTCCTGATCCGCACCCGGTGGCGTTGGGGGGATCATCGTGCCGCTCCCGGATGCTGCGCGCGGGCGAACAGCTCCGCCCGCGGATTGTCCCCGGCGGTGGCCTTCGTGTAGGCCTCCAGTGCTTCCTTCGCTTCCCGGTCCAGCTTGGTGGGGACCGCGACCTGCAGAGTCACCAGCAGGTCACCGGTGCGCCCGTGCCGCCCGGCAATGCCTTTGCCGCGCACCCGCAGGGTGCGACCGCTGGCGGTGCCGGCCGGGACCTTGAGCTTCACAGTGCCGTCGGAATCGGGGCCATCCATGGTGGGCACGGTCAGCGTGGTGCCCATCACCAGCTCAGGGAACGACACCGGCACCGTCAACGTGAGGTCATCACCCGAGCGCCCGAACAATGGATGCGGCGTGACATGCACCAGGACGAACAGATCACCGGCGGGAGCGCCACGCATCCCCGGCTCACCCTGCCCGGCCAGCCGGATGCGCTGACCGTCGGCGACCCCGGCGGGGATCCGCATGGTCAGGCTGCGAGATCGGTTGGACACCCCGCGACCGCCGCACTCGGTGCATGGGTCCTCGACGATCCGGCCTGTACCGCGGCAATCCCGGCACGGCTCGGACAGCGCAAACGCGCCTTGGCTGCGGGTCACCAGTCCGGATCCGCCGCAGACCGGGCAGACCCGGGGAACGGTACCGGCCCGAGCCCCGGAGCCGCCGCAACTGCCGCAGCTGGCCGGGCTGGCGATCCGCAGCGGCACGGTGGCACCGTGGACCGCCTCGGTGAAGTCGATCCGCAGCTCAGTCTCGACGTCGGTACCCCGCCGTGGGCGGCTGGCCCCGGCACCCGGCGTACCGCCGCGGTTGGCGAACAACCCACCGAGCAGATCACCGAGACCGCCCGCGTCTGCGCCGCGACCGCCCTGACTCCCGAACAGATCATTGAGATCGAAGCCGCCCGCGCCCGGCCCACCGGCCCCGCCGAAACCACCACCGGGCCGGAAGCCGCCGTTAAACAGGCTGCGGGCCTCGTCGTACTGCTTGCGTTTCTCCGGGTCCGACAGCACTCCGTAGGCTTCGGACATCGACTTAAAGCGCGCCTCGGCCCGAGCGTCGCCGGGGTTCGCGTCCGGATGCAACTCCCGGGCCAGCTTGCGGTAGGCGCGCTTGATCTCCTCGGCGGACGCCGTGGAGGAGACACCCAGCTCCGCATAAAAATCCTTCTCAATCCATTCCCGGGCGCTCACCGGACACCTCCTCCCTCATCACTGTTCAATCGTCCTGCAGTTGTTCGGGGCCCTGCTCAGGGCCGGGCGATGCCGCCGGGTCCGGGAACGTCACGGTTGCTGCCTCGGCGTCAGTCACCGCTACCATCGCGGGGCGCAGTACCCGCTCCCCGAAGCGGTAGCCGGGCCGCAGTACGGCGGTAACCGTCGGCCCGGAGACGTCCGCAGCGGTGCTGTGCTGCACAGCTTCGTGAACCGCCGGGTCGAAAGCTTCCCCGACCGCCCCGAACGGTTCTAAGCCCTGCGCCTGCAGTGCCGCTACCAACTTGTCCGCAACAACCTTGAACGCCCCGGACAGGTCGCCGTGTTCCTGCGCCCGCTCGATGTCGTCGAGCACAGTGAGTAGCTGAGTGGTCACCTGCGCTTTAGCGACGTCGATCACGAGCTGGCGGTCCCGCTCGACGCGACGGCGGTAGTTGCTGTACTCGGCGGTGATCCGCTGCAGATCACCGGTCCGCTCGTCTAGCTGGGCTTGCAATGCATCCACCTCGGCTGCGCTAGCAACTGCGCCGAGGTCGCTCTCATCGACGTGCACGCCTCCACCGGCGGGCTGCTCGCCCGCCGGTGGGACCCGAACCTTACCCGTCACCGGATCGATCCTCCGCTTGTCTCGCACCACGACTCTGGGCTCCTCACCAGCGGCGCCATCACCGAAGGTGCCATCCCCGTGTCTCACTTCCTGGCGCTCCCCGGCTCCTCATCGACGATTTCAGCGTCGACCACGTCGTCAGCGTTCGAAGAGGATCCAGCCGACCCGGCCGGACCGCCGGCGGCCGCGCCGTCGCTCGGACCACCAGCCGCCGCACTGTCCTTGTACAGTGCCTGGCCCAGCGCCTGGGACTCGGTGGCGAGCTTCTCCATCGCGGCCCGGATCGCCGCGGTGTCAGTACCCTTGAGTGCCTCCTGAGCCTCACCCAGTACGGCGTTCACCTTGTCCTTGACGTCAGCGGGCAGCTTCTCGTCGTTGTCCTTGATGAACTTCTCGGTCTGGTAGACCAGCGACTCGGCCTGGTTACGAGTCTCGGCCTCCTCGCGCCGCTTGCGGTCCTCCTCGGCGTGCTCCTCGGCGTCGCGCATCATCCGGTCGATGTCGTCCTTGGGCAGCGCGGATCCACCGGTGATGGTCATGGCCTGCGACTTGCCAGTGCCCATGTCCTTAGCCGAGACGTTGACGATGCCGTTGGCGTCGATGTCGAAGGTGACCTCGATCTGCGGCACGCCGCGCGGCGCCGGTGGCAGCCCGGTCAGCTCGAACATGCCGAGCTTCTTGTTGTATGCCGCGATCTCCCGCTCGCCCTGGAACACCTGGATCTGCACGCTCGGCTGATTGTCGTCGGCCGTGGTGAAGGTCTCGGAGCGCTTGGTGGGAATGGTCGTGTTGCGCTCGATGAGCCTGGTCATCACACCGCCCTTGGTCTCGATGCCCAGCGACAGCGGGGTGACATCGAGCAGCAGGACGTCCTTGACCTCACCCTTGAGAACGCCGGCCTGCAGCGCGGCACCGACCGCGACGACCTCGTCGGGGTTGACGCCCTTGTTCGGCTCCTTGCCGCCGGTGAGCTCCTTGACCAGGTCATGCACCGCCGGCATCCGGGTGGAACCGCCGACCAGCACCACGTGGTCCATCTGCCCGACCGAGATGCCAGCGTCCTTGATCACGTTGCGGAACGGGGCACGGCAGCGGTCCAACAGGTCCGCGGTGATCCGCTGGAACTCCGCCCGCGAGAGCGTCTCGTCGAGGAACAGCGGGTTCTTGTCGGAGTCAACGGTGATGTAGGGCAGGTTGATCGTCGCGGTGGACTGGCTGGACAGCTCGATCTTGGCCTTCTCGGCCGCTTCGCGCAGCCGCTGCAGGGCCATCTTGTCCTTCTTCAGGTCGATGCCGTGCGACGCGCGGAACTTGTCG
>JBHEMR010000092.1:0-8835 GCA_046262495.1 Pseudonocardiaceae bacterium
CGGACAACAACCTGCGCGACCACGACATGCAGTGGGATTTCTGGACCCTGTCCCCGGAGTCGGCCCACCAGGTCACCTGGCTGATGGGCGACCGCGGCATCCCGCGCACCTGGCGGCACATGAACGGCTACTCCAGCCACACCTACCTGTGGGTCAACGCGGACGGAGCCAAGTTCTGGGTCAAGTACCATTTCAAGAGCGATCAGGGCATCGAGTGCTTCACCCAGGACGAGGCCGACCAGATGGCCTCGATGGACACCGACTACCACCAACGCGACCTCTACGAGCACATCGACAAGGGTGAATACCCGAGCTGGACTCTGCACGTGCAGGTCATGCCGTTCGACGAGGCGCCGAACTACCGGTTCAACCCGTTCGACCTGACCAAGGTGTGGCCGCATGGCGACTACCCGCTCATTGAGGTCGGCCGGATGACGCTGGACCGCAACTCCACCGATTACCACACCGAGATCGAACAGGCCGCCTTTCAGCCCAACAACCTCGTGCCGGGCATCGGACCCAGCCCGGACAAGATGCTGCTGGCTCGGCTGTTCTCCTACGCCGACGCGCACCGGGCTCGCATCGGCGGGAACTACCAGCAATTGCCGGTGAACGCGCCGCAGGCGCCCGTGCACAGTTACAGCAAGGACGGCGCGATGCGCTACCACAAGGTCTCTGACCCGGTGTACGCGCCGAACTCTAAGGGCGGCCCGAAGGCCGACAGTGGTCGTTACGGTGAGCCGGCGGGGTGGCACACCAGCGGGGAAATGGTGCACGCCGCCTATACTCTGCACGCGGAGGACGACGACTGGGGCCAGGCTGGCACGATGGTCCGTGAGGTGCTCGACGACGCGGCCCGCGAGCGGTTGGTGGACAATATCGTCGGACACCTGCTCAACGCTGTGACCGAGCCGGTCCTGCAACGGGCCTTCGAGTACTGGCGCAACGTCGACAAAGGCCTGGGTGATCGGATCGAGCAGGGCGTGCGCGCTAAGCAGTCCGAGCGGGACCCGAAGGCAGCCGAGCAAGCCAACCCGGCGCGTTCTGCCGCGCAGGCCAAGGCCTGAACTCGGGGGCCAAAGCTTGGCCGAGGGGTAGTCGAGGGCCCGGCACACTGGGGGTGCCGGGCCCTCGCGCACTCAGCAGCGGCCTCGCCGTAGGGTCGATGACATGGGGCTCACCGTGGTCGGCATCGGTGGTTCGATGCGCGCGGACTCACAGTCCGAGCGAGCCCTGAGCGTGGTTCTCCACGGCGCCCGGGCCGCCGGTGCGGACACCGTCGCGATCACCGGCACGGAGTTGATCCTGCCGTTCTATGACCCGGCAGTACTCGAGCGCAGTGAGGTGGCGCACCGGCTGGTGCAGGCGTTGCGGGAGGCCGATGGGGTGGTGCTGGTTTCGCCGGGTTATCACGGCACCGTCTCCGGATTGGTGAAAAACGCGTTGGATTACGTCGAGGATCTGCGCGCGGATCCCCGCCCCTACCTCGACGGGCGAGCTGTCGGCTGTGTCGCGATGGCGCTGGGCTGGCAGGCGACGGTGACCACGCTGACCGCGCTGCGCTCCATCGTCCACGCGCTACGCGGCTGGCCCACGCCGCTGGGCGCGGCGCTGAACTCCGCGGAGGTGGGTTTCGACGACCACGGCGTCGCCTCCGATCCCGCGGTCGACCGCGCCTTGCGCACGATCGGGCAGCAGGTGGTGCAGTTCGCTCTGGATCACCGCGCTGGACTGCGCTGCTCCAGCGGTTAGGCCATGACCTCGCTCGATGGGCTCGGGCTGGGTTCCTCCGGGTCCAGCGCGGCCCGCACGCACAGCGCGCCGCCCTCCAACCGGCCGCGTGGGCGCAACCCGGCGCGGCGCAACACCCGGGTCAGTGCGCCGTTGCCCGCTCGGGACACCGCGGTGAACTCGGTGAGCTGATCGATTCGGGCCAGCTCCACCAGCTTGCGGGCCAGCGCGGTTCCTACCCCCCGACCCTGCCAGAGGTCCTCCACCAGCAGTGCGACCTCGGCCGTGCCGGGTCCGGTGCTGACCAGGTTCGCCAACCCGACCGCCGCGCCACCGTCGGTGGTCATCGCGAGCACGCTGGTGGAGCCGTCGGCGCCGATCAGTTGGTGCAATACGGCCGCGGTCAATACCGGCCTGGTGGACAGCGATCGCAACGCCCGGGTGTGCGGGGAGCAGCGCGCGTGCAGCGCGGCGACCAGCGGCGCGTCGGCCGCCGTCGCCGCCCGCAATACCACTTCGGCCCCATCGGTCAGCTGCACGCTGACTCGTGGTGGCGCGAGCCTCGTCGATGCGCGGTCGCCGTTGGAGGCCCCGGCGAGCTCGAGCAGCGCCGCGGCCTGGGAGATTTCGGTAGCGGTGAATGGCCACCCGCGGCGCAGCCGCACTCGCCTTGCGCCGACGTCGACGTCAGCTTGATGGGCGGCCTGGTATGCGGTTGGTGGCGCGCCGGCTTCGGCCAGCTCAGCTCGCAGCATGGTCGCTACCGCCCGGTCGGCACTGTCGGGATCGACCGCTACGCAGTGCGCCAGCGCCAACGCGGCGGTCACCGGGTCGGCCAGCGCCTGTGCGTCGGCCTGCACCACCACCGTCACCCGGAACCCAGCCGACTCGACAGCTTCCACCAGCGTCGGCACCGCGACCTTCGGTGGCAGCCTGACCAGCAGCTCGTCGGTCACCGCGCCGTCTTCGGCCGGTTCGCCGACCACGTGCAAAGAGACGATGTTGGCGCCGCAGCCACCGATCGCCGCGGCGAGCGCGCCCAGCCGGCCGGGTTGATCAGCCACGTCGACGTGTAGCCGCCACAGGGCCATGGTGACCACCTCCTGGCTCAGCTTCCGCTGTTGTAGTTACCCCCATGTTGACGGACGATCAACTTTCGCGCAGGACCTCGCGGGCGAACGCGACCTCGACCGCGGCCTGCCGGAGATTTTCGGCTACCACCAATGACCCGTGTCCCGCGTCGTAACGGTAACTCCGGTACGGCTTGCCCAGCGCAGCGAGCCGGTGAAGGTAGTTGTCGATCTGGCGGATCGGGCAGCGCGGATCGTTGTCTCCGGCGAGCAGCAGCACCGGGGCGCGCAGGTCGGTCACGTAGCTGATCGGAGATGACTCCCGGTAGAGCTCGGGTAGTTCCTCGGGGGAGCCGCCGAACAGCGCGCGGTCGAAAGCCCGCAGCGGCTCCATCTCATCGGCGTAGGCGGCGGTGTAGTCGGCGACCGGAATCCCGGCGATACCCGCAGCCCAGCGCTGCGGTTGGGTCCCCAACGCGAGCAGGGTCAGATAACCGCCCCAGGACCAACCCTCGACGATGCACCGCGCTGGGTCGGCGAACCCGCTGGCCACCGCCCAGTCGTGCACGGCCGCGACGTCGGCCAGTTCGGTCAGCCCTGGTCGGCCCTCGATCGCGTCCCGCCAGTCAGAGCCGTAACCGGTCGAGCCGCGGTAGTTGACGTGCACGACGGCGAAGCCGGCGTCCAGCCAGAGCGCTCGGCCCGCGGAGAAGCGGTCCTCATCGGCTGCGTGCGGGCCGCCGTGCAGTGCGAAGACGGTGGGCAGTGGTCCTATTGGGGCTCCGGGCGGCCTGGCTACCAGGGCGTGCACGGCACCGTACGGGGTTTTCACGAACTGGTCGGCCAGGGGTTGTGAGCCGGGCGCCGGCTCGCCTTGGACCGCCAGCAGCGCGCGGTGGGTGCTGTCTGCGTCCAGTGCCTGGATGGTGGGCGGCTGCGCGGCGCAGGACCAGGCGTACTCGACGGTGCCGTCCGGCCGGACCGCCGCATTGCTGACGGTGCCGGTGGGGATGTCCAATGCGGTCAACTCACCGGTGACCAGTTGGTAGCGGTGCAGTGTGGAGCGTGCGGCGTGCTCATGGATGACGAGCAGCGCAGCGCCGTCGGGATACCAGTCGGCAGTCACCTCACCGGGCAGGTCCAGGGCGACTTCGGTCTCAGTGTTCGCCATGACGTCCCAGATCAGCAGTTCTTGGCGGCCGCGTCGCTCGTGACTGAGCAACAGCCGGGGGTCACCCGCCAGCGGGACGAAGCCGAGCACCTCCAAACCCTTGCCGGGCCCGTCCCACATCTCCGCGACCGCTTTGCCGGTGGTGTCCGCACCGATGTCGAGCACCCGGACCGCGGGGTGGCGGGAGTCGCCGTGCTCGGAGTGCACGATCGCGAGCAGCCGCTCGTCCCGGGACAGCGCGCCCACCCCGGCGTCGTGCTCGCTGCGGTAGACAACCTGTGCGGTGCCGTCCCGGGAGATCCACACCGTGGTGCCCTCGTCGGTGGCGGCGCCGACCGCCGCGGTGCGCAGGCCGAGGTCGAGCCCGGCCGGGTACCCGGGCGCGGTGCCCGGCACGGCCGGCTGGGGCTGCTCGTCCACCGGCCGCCCGGCGAACGGCTCGGTCACCCAGCTACCGAATTCGTCGCCGTCGGTGTCGGCGAACCACCACACCTGCTCACCGTCGGGACTCACAGTGGCGCTGTGGGTGCCGTGCGGCCGGTCGGTAACCTGCCGGTGCGTGCCGGTGACGCGGTCCCAGGCGTAGACCTCCCAGGTGCCCGAGGCGTTGGAGGTGTACAGGCAGCGGTCCGGGGCGTCTCGGGCCCAGTCCGGCAGGCTGACTCGCGGTGCGGTGAACCGGGCCCGCCAGCGGGCCTCCGCGTCCGGGTCGTCGAACAGCGTGTCAGGGACAGTCGCGGCAGCGCTCACCGCAGTGATAGTGCCGTATCGGCGCTACCGTTCGCCGCCTCGCCTTAGTCATCGGGCGAGGCGCCGCGCGGTGTCCTTGAGGACCTCGGTCAGGACGCGCTGGGCTGCCGAGCCCATGGTTTTCAGCACCGTCTGCAGACGTCGGGCAGTGTCCGGGTCGATCTTGCCGAGCATCTGCGCCGCGGTACCCGTGACGGCCACCAGCACGCGTCGGAGGTCCTCGGGGTCCGGTGTGCGACGGACCAGCCCGGCTCGGGCGAGCCGATCGACCATCGCGCAGGTGGCTGGTGGTCGGGTGCCCAAGGCGTCGGAGAGCGCCATCAGTGTCATCGGGGCCCGCGCGCTGATGACGTGCAGCGCGATCAGTTGAGACAGAGTCAGGTCGGTGCCAGCCCAGGCCGCGGGGCGGGTGGACACCAACTTACGCAGGTAGCTGGCGAGCCAGCGGGCATCCTCAGTCGTCACCATCGACTGCACGCCTCCGCAATGACTGTCCAGCCTGCCATCTGTGCTTCCCCACGTTCCTCAATGAAACCAACGGAAGCGGCCGAACGCAAGAACTTGCAGGTGGTACATGGCACCAGTCGAAGGCAGAGCCACTGACTAAGCTGGCAATGCCCATCCGAGCACCGCATGTCGGATCTGATGCCCAGCCTAGCGCAGGCGTCGAGAGCCCCCATGGTCGCCCGGCGGATCCCCCCAGGTCGGCAGTCTGCTGAGCCCGACGCAACCGTCGGTGGGACTTGGCTACTCCGCCGAGGAGCGACCGTGGTGGGCTGACGTGCGGCCGTGGCGTACCAACTCCTGGATCTGAGATTCCGCCACCGAGAGGTCCGCCTTGCACCGCGCCAAGTATGCGGACAGCCGGCCGACTTGCCGGCTCTCATTCTCTAATGCCACAGTCAGCTCGGCCCGCTCGATGTCCCATTCCTTCTGCATCGCTTGGGTTCGGGCCTGCATCTTGTCCAGCTCGTCGCGCATCGCCTTCTCCCCGCCTTGAAGCGTGGCGATGTACTCGTTAGCAGAGGTGAGCGCGGTCGATCCCGCGGTGGCATCCAAGCTACGCAGCTCGCTGCGGCGTTTGAGTAGGAAAATGCCCATCTGCACGCTCCCGCCACCGAGCGCGATTGCAACGACCTGCAGTACGAACCGCAGTGTGTCAGGACTCACTGGCGCGATCGACTTCCCGGGCGACTGCTACGAGGGTGATTACGCGCCTGATCGTGCCTGCGGCGATAGCAAGGAATCCGCTCCCAGCGACCGCGCCGTGCAAACCAAGCCCGAGGATGACGCCGAGGCCGTAGATGGCGCACCCGATAGCGGTGACTGTCAGACCCAGCGTCTCAGTCAATGCCCGATTGCGGGCGATTCCGGTGAGGGTGAGCGCCGAACCCACTACGAGCAGGGCACCCATCAGGCGTGAGATGGTGCCGGCGGCGATGTTACTCAGCGCTTGGGATACCTCGTCCCCGTAAACAATGGCCAACGCACCGGGGACTACCAGCACGACCGCGAGTACAACGGTGTATGGGCGGTGCACCCACGCCGATTGAAGCTGCTGGCAGATCGTTGATGTCCTGCCCCGACAACCTGCGTCGCGATGAGTCCGCTGACCGGCGTGGCCCACCCGTTGATGGCTGGTTTGCCTGCGGCGCTGATCCTGCGGGGATTGGTCTCGGCCTGGGCGAACAGCTTGGGATAGCCGGCCTTCATGGCCGCCGTCTGATCGGACAGGCCGCTCGTCGACGGCCATGTGATGCTCCTATTCGTGAGGTTACGGAACATTACTCTCAGTAGGCCTCCTATGCAAAGGGCCCGGTACAGCCCATGGCGCATGTGCGTTGCGGGCGACCGACGCGAGGTGCATCTCGCTTAAGCCGAACAAGGCGCTAAGCGGGAGCGGGCCATGGCCAGTCAGCTGGCCAGTCGGCCGCTGCCCGCGCTGCATCATGCAGGTAATAAAGGCGCTGTAGCTGGGCGGTAAATGCAGGAGCCGTTGCTGGCCGGTGTCTGTCATCGCAAGGAAGTAACGCGAGGCCGAACGTAACGCGCAGCGGCGGGGTCCAATCAGCCGGCGGGCAATCCCAGGGGCTGACGTACACGCCTAGTCGGCGTTGCCTCGCCGATAAGTTCAGTAACCCGGTTCCGAGTGTTGAGAATGGTGCTCTGCCGAGCCGGATGTTATGCACCCCCAGTCGTGCACTTATTTCGGCAACATGGGGATCAAACTCGTCACGCTTCTTGGCCATCGCCCAGCGGCGGAGACGCCTGCTACGCCGATTAGTCCTCGGCGTCAGCCTGCTGAATCGGGGACCGCTCGGGTCGTTCAGGCTGGTTGGTCCACGCCGGCCGGCGGCGGGAGAGCTCCACGGCTTCGGCGGTAGCCGCTGCGCCAGACAGACCGACCAGTACGGTGTGTCACTATCACCTACGGTAACAAGATGGCTGGATGTCCCCCGGGCGGTGGTGATAATGAGGTCTCGTCCCGGCCTGGTAACTTGTGTTCGTACACGGTGAGTAAGAAAATAAGTGATGTAGCCCATGGCGGAGAAGCGCGGCCAGCCTAAACGTTCACTAAACGTCTCATGAAGTGTCTAGTAAACGATCTAAGGCTCCGTTCGGCCTTCCACCCCCCTCGGCGTGGCGGCGGCCAGAACGCACGAAACCGAATACGCGGTCTTATGCTGCCGAAACCCAGCAAGGCGCAGTCGCGAGTATCTGATCGCAGGTGCTCGAAACTGGAAGAAACAGACACACGCGACGGACCACGATTCTAAGACGGAGGTGAGCGGTGGTCGGCGGACAGGGCAGCAGGCGCGGGGTGACCGCAGCGACTGTGGCGGCCGCGGTGTCTGTGCGGCGGTGTCTGATCGTGCTCACCGCGGCCGCCGCCTGGCACCCCGTCGCCGCTACCGCTTTATTTGCGCTGCTGCGCCGCCGACCCGCTCTCAGCGCGTACGCCAGCGCCAGGATGGTTCAGCTGGTCGTCGACCACGCCCCCGATGACGTCGCCGCCGCCGTCGACTCGGCCCTGCCCCGGTATAGCACCGAGCTGCTGTGGGCAGCGACCGCTCTGGCCCGCCGCTTGTCCGACACCCTGCCCGCCACTGCCGGCGCAGCCCAACGGGCCCACCGCCTGGACAACCTCGGCTTGCGGCTGTCGGACTTGGGGCGACTGGAGGACGCCCTGATCGTCAGCACCCAAGCCGTCGAGGCCTACCGTCGGCTGGCGGCCGCCGACTCCGCCGTGTTTGATCCCGACCTCGCCCGGACGCTGACCAACTGCGGCATCCGATTGTCGGCTCTGGGCCGGTGGGAGGACGCTGTGATGACCACCACCGAAGCCGTCGGGCTCTACCGTCGGCTGGCGGAGCTCGACCGGACCGCGTTCGAACCGGACCTCGCCGGCTCGCTAAACAACCTCAGCGTGATGCTGTCGGACTTGGGGCTGCAGCGCGAGGCCCTGACCGCCAGTACCCAAGCGGTGGACATTCGACGGCGGCTGGTGACGGTCGACCGCACGGCGTTCGAACCTGGGCTCGCCATGGCGCTGAACAATCTATCGGTCGTCTTATCGAACCTGGGTCGACGCCACGACGCCGTGGCCGCCAGCACCGAAGCCGTCGAGACCTACCGCCGGTTGGCGGCCAGGGCCGCCACCGCATATGAACCTGACCTCGCCCGGGCGCTGACCAACCTCGGTGCCGACCTGTCGGATCTGGGTCGGTTTCAAGACGCCCTGACCGTCACCACCGAAGCCGTGGGCATTCGTCGCCGGCTGGCCGCCGCGAACCCCGTCGCGTTCGAACCCGACCTCGCCCGCGGGTTGTGGGTCTTTGCGCGGGTGCGAGCTGCCGGGCAGGTGGAGCTACCGCAGGCGTTGACGGCCGCGCAGGAGTCGGTCGCGCTCTTTGAGGGGTTGTTCCGGCAGCGGCCGCGGCTGTTCACCGGCGATCTGCGCGGGGCGCGCGCGACGGTGGCCGGTGTGCTCGCAGACCTTGACCGTGGCCGAGACGCGGACACTGTTCGCCCCCGAATCGATAGTGCGGCTGCCCACGGTGCAACCGGCTCGGTCTGATCACAGCCAACGAACAAAGCGATCTTCGCTCGTTA
>JBHEMR010000093.1:0-4801 GCA_046262495.1 Pseudonocardiaceae bacterium
CGTTATTCGCAGACCGATCTCGGCACCCACTCCCGTATTCCGGATTTCGTCAAGCTCGCCGAGGCATTGGGTTGCGTGGGCCTGCGTTGCGAGGCCGAGGCGGACGTGGACAAGACCATCATCCAAGCCATGGAGATCAACGACCGCCCGGTTGTGATCGACTTCGTGGTGGGCAAGGACGCCCAGGTGTGGCCGATGGTCGCCGCCGGCGCCGGAAACAGCCACATCATGTCGGCGCGCGACATTCGCCCGTTGTTCGACGAGGATGCGTCATGACCACGCACACCATGTCCGTGTTGGTGGAGAACAAGCCCGGTGTCCTGGCCCGAGTGTCAGGGCTGTTCAGCCGCCGGGGGTTCAACATCCACTCGTTGGCGGTCGGGCCCACCGAGAACCCTGACATCTCTCGGATGACGATCGTGGTCGCCGTCGATGAGCTGCCTCTGGAGCAGGTCACCAAGCAACTCAACAAGCTGATCAACGTCATCAAGATCGTCGAGCTCGACCCGGCGATGGCGGTGCAGCGGGAGCTGTTACTGGTCAAGGTTCGGACTGACACCACGGTGCGTTCCCAGGTACTCGAGACAGTCACGCTGTTTAGGGCCAAAGTGGTTGACGTCTCGCCGGAGGCGCTGACCATCGAGGCCACCGGCACCGCAGACAAGATTGAGGCGCTATTGCGGATGCTAGAGCCCTTCGGCATCCGTGAGATGGCGCAATCCGGCATGGTAGCCATGGGCCGTGGCCCCCGTGCCATCACCGCCGGCCCACTCCGCTAGATCCCACTGAGACACAGCCAGATCAGGAGCGAGCGATGAGTGTTGAGGTCTTTTATGACGGTGATGCTGACTTAGCGATCATCGCGGGGCGCAAGGTCGCGGTGATCGGCTACGGCAGCCAGGGGCACGCGCACGCGTTGAGCCTGCGTGATTCCGGAGTCGACGTGCGGGTGGGTCTGCCCGAGGAGTCGAAGTCGCGCCCGAAGGCGGCCGACGAGGGCTTGGCTGTAATGACGCCGGCGCAGGCGTCGGCCGAGGCTGACGTGATCATGATTCTTGCGCCGGACACCAAGCAGCGCGCCATCTACGCGGCCGACATCGCGCCGAACCTGAAGTCGGGTGACGCGCTGCTGTTCGGTCACGGCTTCAATATCCGTTACGACCTGATCCAGCCGCCGTCGGATGTGGACGTGGCGATGGTGGCACCCAAGGGCCCCGGGCACCTGGTGCGCCGGCAGTTCGTCGACGGCAAAGGGGTGCCCTGCCTGATTGCGGTCGAACAGGACCCCACTGGTGCTGCGCAGGCGCTAGCGCTGTCGTATGCCAAGGCAATCGGCGGTACCCGTGCCGGCGTGATCAAGACCACCTTCACCGAGGAGACCGAGACCGATCTCTTCGGTGAGCAGGCAGTGCTCTGTGGCGGGATCACCGCACTGGTTCAGGCGGGATTCGAGGTGCTCACCGAGGCCGGGTACGCCCCCGAGGTGGCTTACTTCGAATGCTTGCACGAGGTCAAGCTCATTGTCGACCTGATGTACGAGGGCGGGATCTCCCGGATGCGCTACTCGATCTCCGACACCGCCGAGTACGGGGACCTCACCCGCGGACCGCGGATTATCACACCGGAGGTCAAGGACGAAATGCGACGGATCCTCAGTGAGATCCAGGACGGTCGCTTCGCCCAGGAGTGGGTGACAGAGGACGACAACGGGCGGCCGAACTTCACCAAGCTGCGGGCCGAAGGGGAGCACCACCCCATCGAGCAGGTCGGCGCTCGGCTGCGCGGGCTGATGTCCTGGATAGACCGCCCGCTCACCGACACCGTTTAGACTCGGTGGTCGTGACCCGACCTATCGTGTTGATCGCGGAGAAGCTCGCTCCGTCAGTGCTAGACATCTTCGGTGACGAGTTCGACGTCCGCCACGTCGACGGCACCGATCGCGAGGCCCTGTTCGCGGCGCTAGCCGGCGCCGAGGCGCTACTGGTGCGCTCGGCCACCCGGGTGGACGCCGAGGCACTCAGCCGCGCCCCGCAACTCAAGGTCGTCGCCAGGGCCGGTGTTGGGCTGGACAACGTCGATGTATCGGCGGCCACCGAGCGCGGGGTGATGGTGGTCAACGCGCCTACGTCAAACATCGTCTCGGCGGCCGAGCACGCCATCGCACTGTTGCTGGCGGTGGCCCGGCGCATCCCGGCGGCCGATGCCAGCCTGCGTGGTGGGCAGTGGAAGCGCAGCTCGTTCAGCGGCGTGGAGCTGTCCGACAAGACCATCGGTGTAGTGGGCCTGGGCAAGATCGGGCAGTTGGTCGCGCAGCGGCTGGCCGCCTTTGGCATCGAGCTGATCGCCTACGACCCCTATGTGTCCCCCGCGCGGGCCGCCCAGCTGGGCATCGAGCTGGTCGACCTGGATGAGCTGCTGTCGCGTGCCGACGCGATCTCGATCCACCTGCCCAAGACCCCCGAGACTCTCGGGTTGATCGGTGCTAACCAGCTTGCCAAGACCAAACCGGGTGTGCTGATCGTCAACGCCGCGCGCGGTGGACTGGTCGACGAGCAGGCGCTGGCCGACGCGGTACGCGCTGGTCAGGTCGGCGGCGCGGGAATCGACGTCTTCACCACCGAGCCATGCACGGAGAGCCCGTTGTTCGAGCTGTCGCAGGTGGTCGTCACCCCGCACCTGGGCGCCTCGACCGCCGAGGCGCAGGACCGGGCCGGTACCGACGTCGCGCGCAGTGTGTTGCGAGCGCTGCGCGGCGAGTTCGTTCCCGACGCGGTAAACGTGATCAGTGGTGGGGCGGTGGGCGAAGAGGTTCGGCCGTGGCTGCCGCTGACCCAGAAACTGGGCACCGTGCTGGCCGCACTGGCCGGCGCCTCGCCCACGTCGGTGACCGTCGATGTGCGCGGCGAGCTCGCCGCCGAGGAGGTCTCGGTGCTGCGGCTCGCCGCGCTGCGCGGGATTTTCGCCGGTGTCGTCGACGAGCAGGTCACCTTCGTCAACGCGCCGCGGCTGGCGCAGGAGCGCGGGATGACTATCGCCGTGGTCACCGCCCCGGAAAGTCCCAGCCACCGTAGCGTGGTAAGCGTGCAAGGAGTCTTCGCCGATGGCACGGTGCACTCGATCTCGGGAACGCTATCCGGTTTGGCGCAGGTGCAGAAGCTGGTCGAGATCGATGGCCGGCACTTCGACTTGCGCGCTCAGGGCCAGGCCATCTTCATGGAGTACCCGGACCGCCCCGGCGTGATGGGCACCGTCGGTAGTCTGCTGGGCGAGGTGGGTGTCAACATCGAGGCAGCCCAGATCAGCCAGACGACCGAGGGTACTGATTCGATCATGGTGCTACGGGTGGACCGGCTGGTTACCGGTCAAGTGCTTGCCGCGATCGGATCATCGGTGGGCGCCCGCACCGTCCGCTCAGTCACCTTCGGCTGACCGCCGAACAGACTACCCATCTGGGGTCATCCATTTGAGGTAACCGCCGTGTGGTGCAGTAGGTAGCTGCGGGTAATCTGCCCGCTGCGGAGGGTCCCATGGCGGGGGCCCGGGCACGGGAGGTGTCTCATGCAGCTTGCGGTGATCCCCGGTGACGGGATCGGTCCAGAGGTGATCGGCGAGGCGCTCAAGGTGCTCGGCGAGGTCGCTCCCGATGCCGAGACCACACCTTACGACCTTGGCGCGGCGCGCTGGCACTCCAGTGGGGAACTGCTGCCGGAGTCGGTGCTCAACGAGTTACGGCAGCACGACGCCATCCTGCTTGGCGCCGTGGGGGATCCTTCCGTGCCCAGCGGAATCCTTGAGCGTGGGTTGTTACTGCGGCTGCGTTTCGAACTGGACCACCATGTGAACCTGCGGCCGGCCCGGTTGTATCCCGGAGTCCGCAGCCCCCTCGCCGACGCTGGCAGCATCGACCTAATAGTGGTCCGGGAGGGCACCGAGGGGCCCTATGTGGGCAACGGTGGGTTGCTGCGCAAGGACACCCCCCACGAGATCGCCACCGAGGTCAGCTTGAACACCGCCTTCGGGGTGGAGCGCGTCGTGCGCGATGCGTTCGCGCGGGCCGCGGCGCGTCCGCGTAGACATCTGACGCTGGTACACAAGACCAACGTGCTGTGCCACGCCGGATCGCTGTGGTCTCGAATCGTCGAGGAGGTGTCGCTGCAGCATCCCGAGGTGACGGTGGCCTACCAGCACGTCGACGCTGCCACCATCCACTTGGTTACCGACCCCGGTCGGTTCGATGTGATCGTCACCGACAATCTGTTCGGCGATATCCTCACTGATCTGGCGGCGGCCGTCACCGGTGGGATTGGATTAGCCGCCAGCGGCAACCTCGACGTGGCTCGCCGCAACCCCAGCATGTTCGAGCCGGTGCACGGCTCCGCCCCGGACATCGCCGGCCAGGGCGTCGCGGACCCGACAGCTGCCGTGCTGTCGATCGGTCTGATGCTCGCCCATCTCGGATTGGACGAGCCGTCCCGCCGCGTGGAGGCCGCAGTAGCCTTCGACCTCGCCACCCGGGATCACACCCATCCGGGTGGTACCCATGCGATCGGTGACCGGCTGGCCGCCTTGGTCTCCTCAAGCCAGCGGGTTGAGCGCGCTAGCCTATAGCGAGCCTCTCCGACAACCCTCCCCGTTCGGGAGGCTGAGAGCCTAAGGCTCGCCCGGGCACGCTGCCACAGCGGTGGGACGGCGCGGTCACATGACGTCGAACTCGCCGTCCTTGGCACCGAGCACGAACGCCTCCCACTCCGACGGGGTGAAGATCAGAGTCTGGTCGTCCACGGGATGCTCGGAACTGCGC
>JBHEMR010000094.1:0-17145 GCA_046262495.1 Pseudonocardiaceae bacterium
CACAGCCTAGCGCAGTCGGAGCAAGCGAGCGGACTGCCACCGCTGCCGTTGAGCAGCCGGAGCTAATCATCCAGCCTGCCAGACGCCCATCAGCTGCGCAGGCTATGCCAGGCGGCACGCGCCTGGGGCACGGCGGCCGGCACGGTCGCGGTTTCCTTCTGGAGTCGCTGGTGTGCTGCTGGTGACGGGTCGGCGCCGGGCTCGCTGATGGCGCAACGCGACATAGCGGTGAAGCCGCCAGGCCCCACAGACTGGCCGCACCCCATCTCCGCTCGCATGCGCTGCGAATCCGTTATCCGATTGCCACGGCTCCATTGAGCAACTGATGCAGCGCCTCCGCGGAGGGCACTCCCTCAAGCCGCCGCCCGTCGACGAGGAACGTGGGCACGACGGTGATCTCCAGCTTCCGCGCCCGGCGGAGCGCCTGCTGGTGCGCCTCGGCGTAGCGACCGGACTCCAGCGCCGCCCGGAAATCGTCGGCGTCCAGGTCCAGCTCTGTGGCGACGTCTGCCAGGATTTCTACTTTCCCGATGTCGCGCTGCTTGACGAAGAACGCCCGGAAGATTCGTTCCGTGTAGCGCTGGCCGCGACCGCGCTCCTCGGCATAGGCGAAGCCCTCGAAGGCGAGCCGGCTGTAGGGCTGCGGGGACACCCGGGGCAGCACTATCGGGACGCCCAGGCGCTCGGCCATCGGGTAAACCACCTGCTGCCAGGTCGACTGCAGGTAGTCACCCTCGGGCCGCAGCGTCGGCGTGGGCTCTGGTCGCAGCTCGAAAGGTCGCCAGGCGATCTGCACGTCACCGCCCTCAACCGCATCCGCGAGCGGTTGCTCAGCGAGATAGCAGAACGGGCAGACAAAATCAGAGAACACCTCGATCGTGGTCGGCACACCACACCTTTCCGTCGAGTCGGGGTTGTGCTTCTAGCTTGCCCCTGTCGCGCGCACCGGTCCGAAGGTCGTGACCGACATCTCTGTTACCGGGATCGCCGCTCCCGAACTCGTACCGAGATGCGTACCGGGCTGCCGGTGAAGCCGAACGTCTCACGGAGTCGCCGCTCCAGGAATCGGCGGTACCCAGCCTCGAGGAAGCCGGTGGTAAACAGCACGAAGGTAGGCGGCCGGGTGCCGGCCTGGGTGGCGAAGAGCACCTTGGGTGGCCGCCCCCCGCGCACCGGCGGTGGGGTGGCGGCGATCACCTCGGACAACCACGCGTTGAGCTGGCCCGTGGGCACCCGCCGGTCCCAGGATTCCAGGGCGGTGCGCAGGAACGGGGCGATCTTGTTGACTGATCGGCCGGTGAGCGCCGAGATGTTCACCCGCTGCGCCCATTGCACCCGGGCCAGATCGCGATCCAGTTCCCGGGTCAGCTCACGGCGTCGGTCCTCGTCGACCAGGTCCCACTTGTTGAACACCACCACCAACGCCCGGCCGGACTCCATCACCGAGGTGATCACCCTCTGATCCTGTTCGGTGATCGGCTCGCTAGCATCGATGAGGACCACGACAACCTCGGCCGCCTCGATCGCCGCCCGCGTGCGCAGCGACGCGAAGTACTCGGTACCGCTGGCGGTGCGTACCCGCTTACGCAGACCGGCGGTGTCCACGAATCGCCATGTCTCGCCATCGAGCTCTACCAGCGAGTCCACCGGGTCCACCGTGGTACCGGCGACCTCGTGCACCACCGACCGTTGCTCGCCCACCAACCGGTTGAGCAGGCTTGACTTACCCACGTTGGGTTTGCCAACCAGCGCAACCCGGCGCGGTCCCCCCACGCGCGCCGCGACGTCCCGCGGCGCGGAGGGCAACACCTCCAGGATCGCGTCGAGCAGATCGCCGGTGCCGCGACCGTGCAACCCGCTCACCGGGTGTGGCTCGCCCAAACCCAACGACCACAGTGCGGCGGTGTCAGCGACGGCCCGCTCGTCATCCACCTTGGTCGCGGCCAACACCACCGGAGTGGCTGAGCGGCGCAGCACTCGGGCCACTGCCTCCTCCGCTGCGGTGGCGCCCACCATGGCGTCGACCACCAGCAGGACCGCATCCGCGGTGCGCATCGCGAGCTCCGCCTGCGCGGCCACCGCAGCCTGCAAACCGCGCGCGTCGGCCTGCCATCCTCCGGTGTCCACGACGGTGAACCGGCGCCCATTCCATAACGCGTCGTAGGCCACCCGGTCCCTGGTCACTCCCGGCACGTCCTGCACCACCGCCTCGCGACGTCCCAGGATCCGGTTGACCAGTGTTGACTTGCCCACGTTGGGTCGGCCCACCACGGCGAGCACCGGCTGCTCGAGCACCACATCCGCGTCGGCGTCCAGCCCCTCAGCCTCGTCCAGCGCCGCCCATTCAGCCTCGTCGGACCAGATCCCGTCACCGGGCGCCAGACTGCTCATCACGCTCTCTCCGTTCGGGCCGCACCTGGCCGGCCCAGGCAGCGGATCGCATCCAGCTCGGTGACCAGCGCGGCCAGCCGGTTACGTATCTCAGTGGTAGCGGCAGTCAAGGCCGCTCGCCCCCTGCCCGGGGGGACCGCGAACGGCTGACCAACCAGGACATCGACCGAAGGCCGGAACCGACGGTTGCTACCCGCAGGCCGGCGGGTGCCGCGGATCGCCACCGGCAGCATCCTCGCCCCGCCAGCCCGAGCCAGCCACGCGGCACCCTGCTGCGCGTTGGCTACGTCCCCTGATCCGCGGGTGCCCTCCGGGAACACCACCACCACCCCGCCATGACGGAGCAACCGGACCGCGGCGAGTAGCGGCGCCCGGTCGACTTCGCCGCGGCGTACCGCCAACTGCCCGATCCGGAGCAGGATCCAGCCAAGCGGTCCACGGAACATCTCCTGCTTGATCAGGAACGAACTGCGTCGTCCCAACAGCCCGTACAACAGCGGGCCGTCGACCATCGCGCTGTGGTTAGCCACCACCACGATGGGTCCGGTCGCGGGTATCCGCTCCCGTTGCCACACTTGCAGCCGGTACCCGACATAGAAGCACCACGTCCCGATCCAGCAGGTGAAGCCCTGTAACCATCGCCAGGTACCCGGTGGCAACTCGCCCTGGGACGGCTCCTCGGGCAGCAGCTCAGATGTCACGTCCGGCCCCGCACTGCCAGCCCGACCAGCCCACGCGCGACGGCCAGCTCATAGAGCCTACCGAGCACGGCTTCGACGTCCAATGCGGTGGTATCCAGCTCAACGGCATCCTTGGCGGCGCACATCGGCGAGGTCGTCCGGCTGGAGTCGAACCGATCGCGGCGCTCGACAGCGCGACGGACCTCAGTCACGTCATCCATACCCTCCTGGGCGGCTCGACGCACCGCTCGCTGTGCCGCAGTCGCGGTGAGAAAAATCTTTAGCGACGCGTCGGGTGCCACCACGGTCCCGATGTCGCGTCCCTCCACCACAATCCCGCCGCCGCCCGTGGTGGCGTCGGAGATGATCCGGCGCTGCTGAGCCACGAGCAGCTCACGCACCTGGGACACCGCGGAGACCGGGCTCACCGCGGTCGTGACGGCCGAGCCGCGGATCTCCCGGGAGACGTCGTCGCCATCCAACAGCACGGAGCAGGTATCCGGGTCAGTGCCCACCTCGATACGCTGCCGGGCCACCACCTCTGACACCGCAGTGGGATCGGCAGGGTCGACCCCAGCTCGCAAGACGCCGAGCGCGGCGGCTCTATACATCGCCCCGGTATCGAGATACTGAGCGCCCAGCCACGCTGCTAGCTGGCGGGCCACGGTGGACTTCCCGGTGCCAGCCGGGCCGTCCACCGTCACCACGCCGCGCAATCCGTCGACTCCCTGCACCCTGCTGACCTCCCGACTCGCTACCGAGCCCATTGTGCCCGCCGCAGGCTTCGAGGCCGAACCGTGGGGCGGACCGGCCGAAAACCGCGCGCATTCTGTCGGTGCTCGCCGATACTGTCCGACCCGGCGAGCGTTCCCATCGAGGAGGCGGTATGTCCGCACTGGCGGTTGAGGCGCAGGGTCTGGTGAAGGCCTTCGGGTCCACCCGCGCACTCGACGGCATCGATCTGCAGATTCCCAAGGGCACTGTCCTGGGCCTGCTGGGCCCCCACGGCGCCGGCAAGACGACTGCCGTCCGCATCCTCAGCACCTTGCTGCGGCCGGATGCCGGGTGGGCGCAAGTGGCAGGTGTGGACGTGCTGACTGATCCACATGGGGTACACGGCAAAATCGGCTGTCTGGGCAGTACGCGGCGGTCGATGCGAACCTCACCGGGTTCGAGAATCTGTACATGATCGGTCGGCTGTACGGGATGCCCCGGCGCCGGGCCCGAGCCCGGGTGCTGATCAGCCGCTTCCGCCTCGACGACGACGCCGAGCGGACCGCGAAGACCTACTCCGGAGGCATGCGCAGGCGGCTTGATCTAGCCGGTGCATTGGTCGCCAACCCCGAGGTCGTCATGCTCGATGAACCCACCACCGGATTGGATCCTCGCGGCAGGCTGGATACCTAGGAGGTCATCGCTGACCTGGTCGCCGACGGCGCCAGCGTGCTGCTCACGACCCAATACCTCGACGAAGCTGACCAGCTGGCAGACACTATCGCGGTGTCGATCGTGGGCGAGTGATCGCCCGCGGGACCTCCGACCAGCTCAAGGCACAGGTCGGTGGGGAACGCCTGGAGATGGTGCTCGACCACGCCGCGACCTGCCGGAGGTGGCTGCGGTGTTCGGTGCTGTCCGCAGCCGCGATCATCGCGGTGTTCGCACCGCTGACCGTGGTGCGCTACCGCCGGTAAGCCCGCCGGTAGCCCAGCGGCATCTACCGGCCGACCGCGCGGTTGAGAGCGCCAACCTCAGGACGCGACAGCACCCGGACCGTGCCGGGACGCTGCTCCCCGAGGCGGACATCGGCGATCGCGGTGCGCACCAACCGCAACACCGGGTGACCGACCTCGGCGAACAGCCGGCGAACGATGTGCTTGCGCCCCTCGTGCAGCACCACCTCAACGAGCGCCTTGCCGGGCATGGCCTGCACGACGCGGAATCCATCGACTGCCACCGGCCCGTCGTCGAAGTGCACTCCCGCTCGCAGAGTCCGGCCCAGCGAGCGAGGTACCGGACCGGGCACCTCCGCCAGGTAAGTCTTGAGGACCCGGTAGGAGGGATGCATCAGCCGGTGCGCCAGGTCCCCGTCGTTGGTCAGCAACAGCAGACCCTCGGTGTCCGCGTCGAGACGGCCGACGTGGAACAGGCGCTGCGCGCGGTCGGCCACATAGTCGCCGACACAGGGTCGGCCGCGGTCGTCGGACATTGTGGAGTGCACGCCCCGCGGCTTGTTCAGCGCCAGGTGCTCCACGTCGGAACGCAGTTCCAACCGCATGCCATCGACGTGGATGATCGCGTTGTCGGGGTCGACCCGCACCCCCATCTCCCGCACCACCACACCGTCCACCTGGACCCGGCCGCGAGCGATCATCTCCTCGGCGGCACGCCGGGAGGCCACCCCTGCCGCAGCGAGCACCTTGTGCAGTCTCGGCAGCCCAGAAACTGCGTCCTCAGCCTTGGGCTGGCGCGTCACCTGGGCCATCGCCTTCGATTTGGACATCGTCTTAGCAGGGGACATCATCGATAGTGTCGATATCGGGTAACAGGGGGGCGATCGGGGGTAGGTCCTCCAAGGAGGACAGCCCGAGCCGCTCCAAAAACAGCTCTGTGGTGCGGTACAGCGCACCATGAGTCTCCGGGTCAGTCCCGACTTCCTCAATCAAACCCCGGACCAGCAAGGTTCGCATCACCCCGTCAACGTTCACCCCGCGTACCGCAGCGACTCGCGAGCGGGTGACCGGCTGCCGGTAGGCCACCACCGCCAGAGTTTCCAGGGCCGCACGGGTGAGCCTCGCACGCTGCCCGTCCAGCAATAGCCGCTCCACGAACGGGGCATACACATCACGGGTGTGCAACCGCCATCCCTGCGCGACCTGCCGCAAGTCGATACCACGACCGCCGTCGGCGTAGCTATCGCGCAGCCGGTGCAGCGCCTCGACCACCCGCGTCACCGGCTGACCCAGCGCGCTGGCCAGGATGTCTTCGCCCGCCGGGCAGTCCACCACCAGCAGCAGCGCTTCCAACGCGGCGTCGAGCTCATCGTCGTCAAGCAGCGACGGCAGGGTGTCGGTCGCGGTGGATGGTTCCATCAGCGCGGTTCTATTCACCGGTAATCCTCGTCATCTTGCCCATCGCTATTCGGGTCCTCGTTGAAGTCGGTGACCGCGGCGGACTGCTGCGCATCGCCCGTCCACCGAACACACAACTCACCCAGCGGATCGATCTGATCGAAGACCACCACTGCGGCACGGTACAGATCGAGCAACGCCAGGAAGCGGGCGACCACCTCTCTGGTGTGCCCACAGTCGGCGACCAAACTGCGGAAGCTCGCCTGGCCCTCGCGCTCCAGCCTGCCTCGGAGCACGGCCGCGTGCTCGCGCACCGACACCTGCGGAGTGTGTAGATGCTCCAGCGACACCGTCGGTGGCGGCGGTTTCGGCCCGAACACCGCAGCCGCGACCTCGGCGAACTGAGCAGCGTCGACACCGAGCAGCACCTCAGGCAGCAAACCGGCAAACCGCTCCTCAAGCGCCACTGACCTCGGATAACGGCGCATCGCCGCCGCTTCGAGCTCGGTGAACAGCGCCGCGACCTGCTTGTAGGCCCGGTACTGCAACAGCCGGGCGAACAGCAGGTCCCGTGCCTCCAGCAACGCGAGGTCCGCTTCGTCCTCGACCTCGGCCGACGGCAACAACCGGGCTGCCTTGAGGTCCAACAGCGTCGCCGCAACCACCAAGAACTCAGTCGTCTCGTCGAGGTCGAAAGACTCGCCCAGAATCCGCAGGTGGGCGATGAACTCGTCAGTCACCTGGTGCAGGGCTACCTCGGTCACGTCCATCTGATGCTGCGAGATGAGCTGCAGCAACAGATCGAACGGGCCCTCGAAGTTATGCAGCCGCACGGTGAAACGACCGGATGCAGCAGGGGCGGCCGACACCGTCATCGCGCGATCACCTCGCGGGCGAGGGTGCGGTAGGCGTTGGCACCAGCGGATTTCGGTGCCCACCGGGTGATCGGCTCGCCGGCAACGGTGGTCTCTGGGAACCGGACCGTTCGGCTGATCACGGCGTCGAACACGGTGTCGCCGAAAGCCTCCACCACTCGGGCCATCACCTCTCGGGCGTGCAGGGTGCGCGGGTCGTACATCGTGGCGAGGATGCCCGTGATGGTCAAATCTGGGTTGAGGCGCTCACGCACCTTGTCGATGGTGTCCATCAGCAAGGCAACTCCACGCAGGCTGAAGAACTCACACTCCAAGGGGATCAGCACACCGTCCGCACACGCCAGCGCGTTGATGGTGAGCAGACCCAACGATGGCTGGCAGTCGACCAGGATGAAGTCATAGTGCGGCAGCAGCGGCCGCAGAGTTCGACCCAGCGCCTGCTCCCGACCGACCTCGGTCACCAGTTGCACTTCCGCGGCGGATAGGTCGATGTTGCTGGGCAGCAGGTCCATCCCCGGCACCGACGTCTGCCGGACGACCTCGTCCACCGAGACGCCCTGCTCCATGATCAGGTTATAGATGGTTCGGTCAAGATGGTGTGTGGCCACCCCGAGCCCGACCGACAGGGCGCCTTGCGGATCGAAGTCGACCAGCAGTACCCGGCGACCGTACTCGGTGAGCGCGGCCCCGAGGTTGATCGTCGAAGTGGTTTTACCGACGCCACCCTTCTGGTTGCAGATCGCCAACACCCGAGCCGGGCCGTGCCGGTCCAGCGGGGGTGGCTGCGGCACCGCGCGGCGCCGGCGCCCAGTGAGATCGACCCCGTCGCCCGGCGCGCCATCGTCGGAGGAGACCGGCGCGGTTGGCGCAGCCAGCGGCTGTTGCGCGGATGCCCAAGTCGACATGAAAACTCAATCCCCCTTCCCCACGCGGTGCGATTTCCGGGGAGCCTAGCCCCCGTGAGTGGCGATGCGGGTCATAGCTCGCATCGCCACTCACGGGGCACTAGTCCCGCGCCCGCGGATGGGCAGTCGCATAGACCTCACGCAGGTTGTCTACCGTCACCAGCGTGTAGACCTGCGTCGTGGTCACCGAGGCATGTCCCAGCAGTTCCTGCACCACCCGCACGTCCGCGCCGCCCTCCAGCAGATGAGTCGCAAACGAGTGCCGCAGGGTGTGCGGTGACACCGCAGCGGTGATCTGGGTCCGCGCCGCGGCATCCCGGAGCACCGCCCAGGCGCTCTGCCGGGACAATCGGGCACCCCGGGCGTTGAGAAAAACCGCGGGAAGGCCCCGCCCGCGGGCGGCGAAGGTCGGGCGGCCGCGGACCAGATAGGCATCCAAGGCCGCCAGCGCTGGCCGGCCCACCGGCACCAGCCGCTGCTTGCCACCCTTCCCGCGCAGCAGCACCGTGCGGGCCGGGCCGTCAACGTCGTCGCGGTCCAGTCCGACCGCTTCGGAGATCCGTGCGCCGGTAGAGTACAGAAATTCCAGCAGTGCCCGGTCGCGCAGGCAACGAGGGCCCCCCTCTGTGGGGTACACCTCGAGCAACCGCAGCACCTCGTGCACCCCGAGGGCCTTAGGTAGCCGTTTCGGCGGCCGCGGGGGATGCACTTCGGCTGTAACGTCGACTGCCACCAAGCCCTCTCGCAAGGCGAACCGGTGCAGCCCACGGGCCGCGACCAGCGCCCGGGCCGCGGAGGACGGCGCCAGCGGCCGGTACTCACCAGCTCCCTCACGCAGCGCGGCGAGGAACCCGGTGACCTGCTCCTCGCGCACCCCGGCGAGCTCCGCGACGCCGGTCGACGCCAGGTGTGCGGCGTAGCGGCGCAAGTCCCGGGCATAGGAATCCAACGTGTTGGGTGACGTGCCACGTTCCACCGCGAGATGGTCCAGATAGTCAGAGATCACCGCGGCCAGCGCGGGGGGCAACGCTCCATCGTGCTGGCTACCCGACGGTGAACCGGCGGGGGTACGGGTCAGCCCAGCACTCATCCGAGTGCCTCGGTCAGCGGCAGGTGCTCGAGACCATGCGCCCTGGCGACCTCGACGGATACCACCGCGCCCCCCGCCACGTTGACCCCCCGGGCCAGCGCCGGGTCGTCCTGCACCGCGTGGCGTAGTCCCTTGTCGGCCAGCGCACAGATGTAGGGCAGGGTGACATTGGTCAGCGCATAGGTGGAGGTGTGCGGTACCGCGCCGGGCATGTTGGCCACGCAGTAGAACACCGAGTTGCCCACGGTGAAAGTGGGGTCGGCATGCGTCGTGGGTCGCGAGTCAGCGAAACAGCCACCCTGGTCGATCGCGATGTCCACTAGCACCGATCCCGGGCGCATCCGGCTGACCAGGTCATGGCTGACCAAGGTGGGCGTCTTGGCGCCGGGCACCAGGACGGCGCCGATCACCAGGTCCGCCCACAGGCAGGCCTTGTCCACCTCATAGGCGTTCGACGCGATGGTCTGCAGGTGGCCCCGGTACCCGAAGTCGATCTCTCGCAACCGGTTGATGTTGGTATCCAGCACCACCACCTCGGCCTGCAGGCCGAGCGCGATGGTGGCCGCGTTCATCCCGGATACCCCGGCTCCGAGCACCGCCACTTTGCCGGCGGGCACCCCGGAGACACCGCCGAGCAGTACCCCGCGGCCACCTTGCATGCGTTCCAAGCAGTGTGCCCCCACCTGCGGGGCCATCCGCCCGGCAACCTCGCTCATCGGGGCCAGCAGGGGCAGCGAACCGTCGGGCAGCTGCACGGCCTCGTAAGCGATCGCGTCGATCCCGGCGTCGGTCAGCGCAGTCGTGCACTCCGCCGACGCGGCCAGATGCAAGTAGGTGAACAGGATCTGGCCCTTGCGCATCCGGTGATACTCCGGCGTCACCGGCTCCTTTACCTTGAGCACCAGCTCGGCCTCGGCCCACACCTCGTCGGCCTGACCCACAATGCGAGCACCCGCGGCGAGGTAAGCCTCGTCGGGAAACGCGCAGCCGATCCCGGCGTTACGTTCGATCAGCACGTCATGCCCGCGGCGGGCCAACTCGTGCACCCCAGCAGGCGTGAGCGCGACCCGGTACTCATGGACCTTCAGTTCCCGCGGAACACCGATCTTCACCTCGGCGTGCCTACCCGATCGACGAAGCGGGTCGGGCGGTCTGGCCACGACGCGCCGATCGGCCGCGGCTGGGCGATTCCCGCCAGTACAGCTTGGGCGGCGAGCAGCCCGGCGACCGTCGACGCGTTGACGATCTCACCGGCCAGCACCTGGCGCATCGCGGCGGCCAGCGGCACCCGCACCACTGACAGGTCAGCCTCCTCATCGTCACCACCGGCGGGGCGGCCGATCTCGGTCAGCCCGCGGGCCAGGAAAACCCGCACCGCCTCGTCACTGAAGCCGGGGGAGGCCACCACATCAACGAGCACCGACCAGTCTTGCGCGATGCAGCCGACCTCCTCCACCAGCTCTCGGTGGGCAGTGGTGACCGGATCCTCCCCCGCGGTGTCGAGTAGTCCGGCGGGCAATTCCCGCAGCCGGCGCCCCACCGCGTGCCGATATTGGTCGATCATCACCACCGAGCCGTCGTCGTGCAGTGCCAAGATCGCCACCGCCCCGGGATGCTCCACGATCTCGCGCTGGGCTACCCGCCCACCAGGCATCACCACCTGGTCCAGCCGCACCGCGAGGACCCGGCCGACGTGCAGGGTCTCGCTATCGGACACAGCGAACTCGTGCGGGCTCACCGCAATCCTGCTGGTAGCTCGACGGGCAACCGGTCCGCGGCCTGATAGTTCAGCGCTGCCGCAACGAACGCGACGAACAGCGGATGTGGCCGGGTGGGCCGGCTGATGAGTTCGGGATGGGCCTGGGTGCCGACGAAAAACGGGTGGCAACGCTGCGGCAGCTCGACGAACTCCACCAGATGACCATCCGGCGACGTCCCGCTGATCACCAAACCGGCACCGGCGAGCTTGTCGCGGTAGGCGTTGTTCACCTCATAGCGGTGCCGGTGCCGCTCGCGAACCTCGGTTGTGCCGTACGCCCCGGCCACCACCGAACCCGGCTCCAGCGACGCCGGGTAGCCACCCAGCCGCATTGTCCCACCCATATCGCCTTGCCCAGCCACGATATCTGCCTGATCCGCCATGGTGGAGATCACCGCGTGCGCCGAGGTTGCGTCGAACTCCGTCGAACCCGCGCCGTCGAGCCCGGCCAGGTTGCGCGCGACCTCGATCACCATGCACTGCAGGCCCAGGCACAGACCCAGCGCGGGAATCCCGTGAATACGGGCATGGTGGATGGCTCCGATCTTGCCCTCGATCCCGCGTACTCCAAACCCCCCGGGTACCAGCACCCCATCCACCCCCGCAAGCGCGGCCTCCGCGCCCGCTGGAGTCTCGCAGGTGTCGGAGGGCACCCAACGGATCTCGACTCTGGCCCGATGGGCGAAACCGCCGGCACGCAGCGCCTCGGTCACCGACAGGTAGGCATCCGGCAGGTCGACGTACTTGCCTACCAGCGCGATCCGCACCACCTCCGTCGGCGCGTGCACCCGATCCAGCAAATCCCCCCACTCCGTCCAGTCCACGTCTCGGAAGGGCAACCCGAGCCGGCGGACCACGTAGGCATCCAGGCCCTCGGAGTGCAACACCTTGGGAATTTCATAGATGGACAGCGCATCCGGCGCCGCGACCACTCCGTCGATATCCACGTCAGACATCAGCGCGATCTTGCGCTTGAGCCCGTCCGGGATCTCCCGGTCAGCACGGCAGACCAGCGCGTCGGGCTGGATACCGATGTTGCGTAAGGTGGCCACGGAGTGCTGCGTTGGTTTCGTTTTCAGCTCACCGCTGGGGGCCAGGTAGGGCACCAGGGAGACGTGCAGGAAAAAGCAGTTGTCCCGGCCGACGTCGTGGCGCACCTGGCGGGCCGCCTCCAGAAACGGCAACGACTCGATGTCCCCGACGGTGCCGCCGATCTCGGTGATCACCACGTCCGGTGGGCGATCATCGTCGCCTGGCTCGGACATGGCCAGGATCCGGCACTTGATCTCGTCCGTGATGTGCGGAATCACTTGTACGGTGTCGCCGAGGTACTCCCCCCGCCGCTCCTTGGCAATCACTGCCGAGTAAACCTGGCCTGTGGTGACATTGGCCTTACGCCCGAGGTTGCGGTCCAGAAACCGCTCGTAGTGGCCGATGTCCAGATCGGTCTCCGCGCCGTCGTCGGTGACGAACACCTCACCATGTTGGAAGGGATTCATCGTTCCTGGATCGACATTGAGGTAGGGGTCCAGCTTTTGCATCGTCACCCGCAGCCGCCGGGCGGTCAACAGCTGGCCCAGGCTCGACGCAGTGAGTCCCTTACCCAGTGAGGAGGCGACGCCCCCGGTGACGAATAGGTACCTGGTTGGGCTGGCGGGCTTGACCAAGACCTTCTCCCGTGGTCCGGACCGGTCCTTCGATTCGACCGGTTGCGATGCAGCTGGCGGCGCGCCGCCGACCACGGAATCTCACGGTAACACTACCGGCGGTGGCCTCGAAGCACCGCCTCGCCAGTCAGCCCTGGATCGCAGGAACCATGGCCTGTGCGTTGCCGCCGGTACCGTAGCGCCCGGCCCGTCCTTGCGCCTGCTCGGCCAGTGCCAAGACGCTCACCACCCGGCCGGCCGCCGTGTTCACATCGTCAACGGTGGACAACACCGAAGCCGCCGCGGTGTCTGCCCGCACCACGCCGATCGGGCCGTTGCCGTCGGCGGATCCCAACCTACCGGCGAGCACCGCGCCAGCACCGGCGTGATCCAGCTGGGTGGCGAACCGGGCCAGGATTCCAGCCCGATCCCCGCTGCCGTTGCCGCGACTCGCGCCACCGGTGAGCACGACAACAAGCTGAGCCGGCAACACCCGCGGACCGGGGTGAACGAAACCACCGTCACCGAGCCCCGCGAGCACGGCAGTCGTCTCAGCCGGGGTGGCCTGCGCCTTACCATTGTTCGGATTGATCAGTAGTAGCGAGCCGAGTAGCCCGCCGGCCAGCGTCCCGGCATCCGACGCGGTAGGCAATCGCAGCCCGGCCGGCAGCAAACGGGTGGACAGCTCACTGAGTTGGTCGGACCGGGAGGGATCGGTGAATGCATCGGTGAGCTGCAGCTCACCAGTAACGGTGGCGCTAGCACTACTCAATAGCCCGGTCAGCGCGTCGCGGTCGGCCGGAGCAGCATCCGCTGTGGTGACGAGCACCACGGATCGGCCACGCAGCGCGCCGCTGACGATGCGCGGTCCGACCGCCGCGCCGAAGACGTCCGCGTTAGCCAATTGGGCATTCAGTGCATTGCGCTCGGCTTGGAGATCGCTCACCTGGCGACCCAGATCATCCCGGTTTGAGCTGAGACCGGACAGCAATCGATCGCTGATGGCGGTGGACCCGAGCACCACCCCGAGTGCCAGCGCCAGAAAGACGGCGGCAATGGAGATCACGTGGTACCGCAGTGAGATCACGGTCTATCCCAATCCCTTGACCCAGGAGACGACGTCGTTCCAGGTACCGCTGACGAGGACGCCGTAGGCGCCACCGATGTTGGAGACCAGCAACGCCGCGATCACCGCGGTGAGCGCCGCGAGGACCATGAACAGCACGGCGCCGGACGACACCCGGCTGCGGTACAGGGCGGCGGCGGCATGGCCGTCGATAAGTTTGCTCCCCAGCCGCAGGCGGGTGAGGAATGTCGACGGGTTGGACCCGGAGCGACCCCGGTCGAGGAACTCGTGCAGGGTGGCTTGGAACCCGACCGCGATGACGAGTTCGGCGCCGTGCGCCTCAGCCAGCAGGAGGGCGAGATCCTCCGGATTGCTCACCGCGGGGAAGGTCACTGCGCCGATCCCCAGATCCTGGATCCGTTCAAGGCCTGGGGCATAACCGTCGGGTTGCGCAGGAACCACGACCTCTCGGGCTGATTTAAGCGTCTCGGTCTGCACCTGATACGGGTCACCGACGATGAGGTGCGGCTTATGCCCCGCAGCGCGCAGCGCGTCGGCACCCGCTTCGACGCCGATCAACACCGGCTGGTACTCCCGGATGAAGTGCTTCAACGCGGCCAGGTCGGCGATGTGGTTGTAGCCGGCGGCCACTACCAGCACCTGCCGACCCCGGATCGGGACCTCGATATCGGGCACGCCGACTCGGTCGATGATCAAGGCGCGCTCATGACGAAGAAACTCGATGGTGTTCGCCGAGAATGCTTCGAGCTGCGCGGACAGCCCGGACTTGGCCTCGATCATCAGATCGGCGATCGAGTCGGCGGTCTGCTCGATGCCGCTGGCGACCTCGGTGTCACCGACATATACCCGGCCGTCATGCAGGCGCAACCGGCTGCCCTCTTTGATCCGCAACACCTCTGATCCGACGCTGTCAATCAGCACGATGCCCGCGGAGATGAGGATCTCGGGCCCCAGATTCGGAAACCGACCGGAAATCGACGGTGCGGCATTGACCACCGCGGTGATGCCCGCGGCCACCAGCGCGTCGGCGGTTCTGCGATCAAGATCAACTTGATCGCACACGGCGATGTCTCCGCGACCAACCCGCCGCGCCAGCACGTCGACGCGGCGATCCACTCGGGCGAGCCCGATGACTCCGGGCAGCTCACGGCCGGATCGGCTGAGCAGACCGGCGATTTTCATGCTCGTGATGGTGGCAAAAACCGTGTCCGAGGTCGGGGAGGCGCGCCGGTGCGAGCGCCTGTGAGTGGTAACCGGGGCTATAGCACTGTTTCGCACTCACGGGCTTTGTCTGCTTTAGCGGACAAAAGCAGCTCCTCAGCGTGTGCGCGACCGGTGTCGGTGTCGTCCAGTCCGGCCAGCATCCGGGCCAGCTCACCGACCCTGGCCACCTCGTCGAGCTCCCGAACCCCGCTGCGGGTCAGCCCGGTGGCGTAGGTTGCCTTGTCCACCACGAGGTGTCGATCAGCATAGGCGGCGACCTGAGCCAGGTGGGTTACCACCACAACCTGATGGGTGCGGGCGAGCCGGGCCAGACGCCGCCCGATCTCTACCGCGGCCCGCCCGCCCACCCCGGCGTCGACCTCGTCGAAAACCATTGTTGGTACCGGGTCGGCATCGGCCAGCACCACCTCCAGGGCCAGCATCACCCGGGACAGCTCTCCACCAGAGGCGGCCTTGTGCACCGGCAGCGGCCCGGCGTCGGGGTGCGCCGCCAGGCGCAACTCCACCTCGTCGACGCCCCCCGGGCCGGCGCGCAGCCGCGTCCCAGCGATGGTGAGCGCGGCATCGTCACCGTCGGCGGCCAGGGTCGGGTAGACCGCCACGGACAGCTGCGCCTGGCCCATCGCCAACCCCGCGAGCTCAGCGGTGACGGCGTCCCCGAGCGCCCGGGCAGCTGCAGTCCTGGCCTCGGTGAGCGCGGTGGCGTGCCGAGCCAGCGTGGTGGCCAGTTCGGCCCGCCGGGCCGCCAGCGCAGCGATGGCCTCCTCCGAGGTGTCCAGGCCAGCCAGGCGCTGGTGGGCCTGCTGCGCCCAGGCCAGCACACCGTCGACGTCTGCACCGTACTTACGAGTCAGCCGTTTGAGGTCGGCTTGGCGGCCCAGCACCTGCTCCAACCGGGCCGGGTCGGCATTCAGCGTCTCGAGGTACCCGCTGAGTTCGGCAGCGACGTCGCCGAGGACCGCACCGGCCTCCCCCAAGCGTTCCCCGAGCGCCTGCAGCTGCGGGTCATTCTCCCCCTGTAACCGGCGGCGAGCCTGTCCGACCAGGTCGATCGCACTCGGCTGGTCGCTATCGCAGTCCGGGGCGCCGCACACCGCTGATTGCGCGAGGGCGGCGGTCTCCCGAAGCTGGTCGACGTCCGCCAGCCGGTGAGCCTCGGCCAGCAGCGCAGAGTCCTCCCCTGGTTGCGGGTCGACGGCGGTGATCTCGGAGAGACTGTGGCCGAGCAGGTCGGCTTCCCTGGCCAGTTCCCGAGAGTTCTCCCGCCGGGTCGCCAGCTCAGCGCCGCAACGCAGCCACTGCTCCCGAATTCCCTGGTAGGTGCTCAGCGGCCCCAACACGACATCGCCGGCAAAGCGATCCAGCACAGCTCGCTGCTCACCGGTACGGAGCAGCCGAAGCTGGTCATTTTGGCCGTGAACCGCGAGCATGCCATCGGCCAGCTCAGCCAGCACCCCCGCTGGGACCGAGCGACCACCCAGATGGGCCCGGGACCGGCCGTCCACGGTGAGGGTGCGGCTGGCGATCAGGCTGCCGTCCTCGTCGGTGCGGGCACCCACCTCGCTGGCCAGGTCCGCGGCTGGGGTGCCCGGGGCTGGTCGGAAGCGACCCTCCACGATGGCGCGGTCGGCACCGCGCCGCACCCGGGAGGCGTCGGCCCGTCCACCAGCGAGCAGCTGCAGGCCCGTCACCACCATTGTCTTGCCTGCACCGGTCTCGCCGGTGACCACGGTCAGGCCGGGGTGCAGGTTCAGGGTGGCCTCGTCGATCACACCGAGGCCCTCGATGCGCATCTCGGTGAGCACGGCCGCACCCTAGCGCGCCGCGCCCTGCGGAAAAGTCGGCACCATTGAATAGTCTCGATAGTGCAACGGTGACCGTCGCGCCAAACGGCTACGGAGCAAACGACGGGACGTCTCGACCTTCAACGTAGTAGTCTGACCAGCCCGAACGCCGACATGCCGCGCACATCGTCTCCTCATGGAAGCACGCATCCGGGGCCACGAACGGCACTGCTTCCCAGACCGCGAGATCAGGGAGAGCATCCCCAGCAGAGGCCGGCGCCAGCGGATCGCCCCGCCACAAAACGCGCACCACGTCTCCCAGATCGCTCATCGTCGCCTCCCATACAGCTCGTCTCGCACGCGGCTGACGCTGGGGTCGATTCTTCCACGTTCGCGGGTGGCATCGATACTACGGCTGGTTAACCGCGCGCTGCAGGGCTTCAATGTCAATCTTATGCATCCCGAGCATAGCCTTCATGGCCTCTTTTGACTTCTCCCGGTCGGGGTCGCTGATCAGCTCGGCTAGTGCGGTGGGGATTATCTGCCAGGATACGCCGTACTTGTCCTTCAGCCAGCCGCACGGCCCCTCTTCCCCACCCTGTGAGAGCGTGCCCCAAAAATAGTCGACCTCGTCCT
>JBHEMR010000095.1:0-14081 GCA_046262495.1 Pseudonocardiaceae bacterium
GGCAGCACCCGGCAGCAAAACCATCGCGGCTGCCGTGCCGGCGGCCATGAGAGCCAGGCGGCGGTGCCTCCTGGGTGTGCGTGACGTCATGTTCCGGTGTTCCTCCTCGTTCGAGATCTCTCCGCGAGAGGGCGGTACGGCTTCCCCCTCGGCGGCCGTGGATCCCTCGTACCTGCAATAGACGCCCGACTCCACCGTGTGGTGGCCGATCTCCGGGCATCCAGATACCGGCTCAACGACGTGGGAGGTGACGCAGATACGACCGGTACCCCGACTACTCCCCGAACGGTGGGTACCCGTCGACCGGAACTACCGTTAGTCGCACGCAGCGTAGATATTGGCAGCGCTGCGACTGGCCAGATGCCTCAAATAGGACAAACAAAGCCAGTAACTGTTGCACTCAGTGACTAGCGGGTCAGGCATCGATCGACGATCTCCGGGAAAGCTGGCCATAGCCCGCGCTGAGCGCACCTACTCAGCCGTGATTAACTGCGCGGCGACATGTCACCGTCGCGCCGCTGCAGGCCGGTCATCGGCATCCTCGCGGCTGGGCTGCTCTCCTTCGTGACCGTCGCCTGTGGCGGGCGGTCCGCCACTCCTACCCCGATCGAGCATGCCGGGCCAGCAGCCCCGGCACCCCCCGCAGCGATCCAGCCGGTTGCGCCGCCCGCGCCGGTCGCCGATGGGCTGTGCCGCTACCTGCCGGCGGCGGCAGTACAGGCCGCCAACGGGGAGCGAGTCGTCGCGGTGCGGATCTCCGCCACCGGCCCGACCCAGCCGCAGCCAGCCTGTTTCTTCCTCGCTGCCAACGGCACCGTGCAACTACGGACCTGGATCGTGGTGGCCACGCCGCAGGTGGCGAGAGCAACCGTCGACGCTGCTGCCCCGATGGCCAGCTCCGATCTGGCCGCGCTTCCCGGCGGCTGGTCGGGCGGCTCACAGCCGACCACCGACGGAGCGGTGTTTGCGGTCAGCCGCCAGGGCGCCGCCGTGGTGATCACGACCAATCAGCGGCAAACGATCGGCGCCCGCCGGATCGCAGAGCAGGTGATCGCCGCTCTGGGTCTTTGACCTGGGTCTATAAGACCCTGGTTATCAAGACCTGGTACCGCGCTGTTCGCTCAGTCAGTGCCGGCCGGGGGGCGGTGCGCGCGGGCGATGCCGTTGCCGGTCGGAGAGCGCCCGGTGGCAACCTGGTCGCGGTACTGCACGGTCCACCGCTCGACCGGCCGGATCGCCAACCCTCGGGCTCGGGCCGCGGCAGCCGCCGGGCGCGCAGCACCACGGCGGCGGCTCCCGCGACTGGCGAGTAACAGCGAAACCACCCACGGCCAGCGGCGGGTCTTCACCTCGTTCACGTCCTTAGCCCTTCGCTATCCTCGCCGTCGCCGCCTGGCTGCTCGGTAACGTCGATCTCAGGTAGGTATGCCCATCGTGCCGCGCCCGCAACCGAACCGGCGGGCTGGCAGGATGGGTCTGGTGACTGAACGCACGACAGACCAGACGCAGGCCGTCCTGCACACCAGCGAGGGTGACATCCGCATCACCCTCTTCCCAACCCATGCCCCGAAGACGGTGTCGAACTTCGTTGGCCTCGCCGAGGGCAGCACGGACTATTCCCAGAACAACGCCAAGGGTGAGCCGTCTGGGCCGTTCTATGACGGCTCCGTGTTCCACCGGGTGATCAAGGGCTTCATGATCCAGGGTGGTGACCCCACCGGGACCGGACGGGGTGGCCCCGGCTACCGATTCGGCGACGAGCCGCATCCGGATCTGCAGTTCAACCGCCCCTACCTGCTGGCGATGGCAAACGCAGGACCGAACACCAACGGCTCGCAGTTCTTCATCACCGTCGGTACCCCGGCGCACCTCAATCGCAAGCACACCATCTTCGGCGAGGTGGCCGACCAGGAATCCCGCAGCGTGGTGGACAAGATCGCTACCACGCCGACCCGCGGGGACCGTCCAGACAAGAACATCGTGATCGAACGGGTGACGGTCGAGCCGGCCGGAGCATGACGGCGATGGCCGGTCCAGTGTGTGTCCGGCATCCGGGCCGCGAGACTGGGGTGCGCTGCACTCGCTGTGACCGGCCCGCTTGCCCCGCCTGCCTGCGCGAAGCGTCGATCGGCTACCACTGCGTGGACTGCGTCGCCGAGGACGCTCGATCGCGGCCGCGCACCAGCACCTGGGCGGCACCGACTGGTTCCTCCCCGGTGATTCCGGTTCTCATCGCGATCAACGTCGCGGTCTTCGCGTTCACCGTGGTGCAGGCCGGCAGCCTGTCCAGCAACGCCGACGCGCCGCTGTTCGCACAGTGGGCGCTGCAGCCCGCGGCGGTCGCGCAAGGCGCCTGGTGGCAGCTGCTCACCTCAGGCTTCCTGCACATCGGGCCGCTGCACCTCGCCTTCAACATGATCGCGCTGTGGGTGATCGGGCGGGACCTCGAGCGGGCGCTGGGCCAGGTCCGCTTCTTGGTGGTGTACCTGGTCTCGCTGCTCGGGGGTTCGCTGGTGGTCTACCTGTTCGCCAACCCAATGAGCAACACCGCGGGCGCGTCGGGTGCGGTGTTCGGGCTGATGGGCGGCCTCGCTGTGGTACTCATGCGGCTACGGCTGTCCCCGCGCCCGGCGCTGACCATCATCGTGCTCAATGTGATCATCAGCTTTGCGGTGCCGAACATTTCCATCCTCGGCCACCTCGGCGGCCTGGCTTTTGGCGCGGCGCTGACGGCCGCGATGCTCTACGCCCCAAAGCGACGCTAAAGACCGGCCGCCTCACAGGTGGTCGGTGGGGCGTCGCGAACTCGACGCTACGGACATTTCAGCGACGGAAACGTCCGTCCTGCCGAGTTCACGGCTAGCTTGTCCACAGGAGTTGTCCACAGTGTGGATGAATTTCACCGATGTTATTCGCCTGGTCAGCGCCAGCGCATGGTCATCAGCAGGCCGGTGACCATCAACGTGAAGCCGATCAGGAAATTCCAGTTGCCGAGGCTGTTGAGCAGCGGGATCTTGTCGATAGCCAGATAGTTGACCACTAGCCACAGCAGGCCCAGCAGCATCAATCCCAGCATCACGGCGACGTAGAACGGATGCGAGGGACCCGCGACGGGGACCTTCACCGCGCCGAGCGCCTCGGCCGGCGGGGTGTAGACCGACTTCTTGCGGACCTTGGACTTCGGCATGGTCATTCCTCGTTCGACGTCGGCTCGTTCGGCCTTGCGGGGGTGTGCGGCGGCCTCACCATCCATAGCGGGGCGCTCCGCGCACAGGTTACGGCACCCACTACCGTCTCCGTGCTGGCGTCGGTGCTGCCGTCTGATGTTGACGTCGGTGCTGGCTTGAAGTGTTGACGTCGGTGCCGGCTTTCCGGCGAGCGAGGACGACGCCGCTGTCCTGCGAGGAGGTTTCGTGAGCCATGTGCTGTCCCCGGTCCGGGGTTCGCCGCCACCACACCGACGCGGAGACCCCGTGCGGACGAGCGTCCGCACGCTGGGTGAGCTGCTCTTGACAGCAGGGCTGGTGGTGCTGCTGTTCGTCTTTTACGAGGCCTACGTCACCGACTGGGCTTCAGCTCAGAAGCAGCGCCAGGCCACCGCCAAGCTGGATGACACTTGGCGAAACGGTCGGGGCTTGGTCGACCGGCCGGTCAAGGGCGCGGGTATCGCCAAGATGTACGTCCCCGCGTTCGGTCCCGACTTCGTGTTCACCGTGTTGGAGGGCACCGACCAGGATGTTCTAACGGTCGGACCGGGGCACTATCAGGGCACTGCGTCGCCTGGCCAGCTAGGCAATTTCGGGGTGGCCGGGCACCGGGTCGGCAAGGGCTCTCCGTTCAACTCCTTGGACCTGCTGTCTTCCTGCGACGCCATCGTGATCGAGACTGCGGACCACTGGTACGTCTACCGGGTGCTGCCACTGCAAGGCGAGTCCGACGGCTGGGCTGCCGGAAAGGGGACGCAGCCGCGGTGCCGAGGTGTGGGACCGCTGCCTGGTCGCTACGCGAACGTGGTGGGCAAGACGATCGTGCTGCCCAACCAGGTCAACGTGATCGCTCCGGTTCCTGGCCAGCCAGGTCGGGTTCCGGCTAACCGGCTGATCACGCTGACCACCTGCAACCCGCAGTTCTCCGCTCGGGAGCGGCTCATCGTCCACGGAGTGTTGGTCACTTCGTATCGCAAGACCGACGGTCAACGGCCGGTCGAGCTGACCGCCGGCGCCTGAGGAGGCTCATGTACAGCTGGATTTGGCGGCACCTGCCTGGCTCGCGCGCGGTGAAGCTGTTGGAAACCTTGTTGCTCGTCGCAGCGGTGCTGACCCTGTTGATGCTGGTGGTATTCCCCTGGGTGGAGCCTCGGCTGCCGTTCAACGAGGTCACTGCGGGGTGAGTGGCGCCGCTGGCGTGGCGCCACTCACGAACATGCCAGGCAGCTACGCTCCCTGGCATGCAGGTTCTCGTGATCGACAACTACGACAGCTTCGTTTACAACCTTGTGCAGTACCTGGCGCAGCTGGGCTGCCAGTGCATGGTGCGGCGCAACGACGCGGTCGAGCCAGGAGACGTCGCCGCCGCGGACGCCGTGCTGATCAGCCCTGGCCCAGGTACGCCGGAGCGAGCTGGCGCGAGCATGGAAATCATCCGAGACTGTGCCTTGCAGCGCCGCCCGTTACTCGGCGTCTGCCTTGGGCACCAGGCAATCGGGGCCGTCTGGGGCGCTACCGTGGCGCGAGCCCCGGAGCTGCTGCACGGCAAGACCTCGCAGGTGTACCACGACGGCGTTGCGGTGCTCGCTGGGTTGCCGCAGCCGTTCACCGCCACCCGATATCACTCACTGACCGTGCTCCCCGAGACCATCCCGGATGAGCTAGAGGTCACCGGCCGCACCGAGTCGGGGATCGTGATGGCGCTGCGCCATCGGGAGCTTCCGGTGCACGGCGTGCAGTTCCACCCGGAGTCGGTGCTCACCGACTCCGGGCACCGGTTGCTGGCGAACTGGCTGCGTATCGCGGGAGCCGAGGTAGACGAGGCGCGGGTGGTCGAGCTCGAGAATCAGATGCGCAAGCTCGCCTCGGCCGCCGCGGTGCGCTGACGGGTCAGCCACCTGGGCTGGGGAACCCGGTAGCGCCGCCGAAGATCCCGCTGGTGGTGGTTGTGCTGGTAGCCGCGTTGTTCTGGCCGATGGTGATCGTGATCGTCTGATCGCGAGCGAATCCGGTACCCGCGGGAACGTCCTGGGCGACGATGAGCCCAACCTGAGCGGCGTCCTCCACCGGAGTGAAGACCTGCTTCAAAGTCCCGGTCCAACCCAACTTCCGCAGCGCGTTCTGTGCTTGTGTCGGGGTCTGACCCCGCAAGTCGGGCATCTGGATCTGGTTGCCTCGCGACACCGTGAGAGTGACCGTACTGCCCGCCTTGACGGTGTTACCCCCGCCTGGGTTCTGCCTCAGGACCTGCCCTTTGGGCGCCGTGGAGTCGACCTCCTGGACCGCGGCGGTGAGGTGCGCGACCACGATGTTGCGCTGAGCCTGCTCCATATTGGTGCCGACGACGTCGGGCACACCCACGGTTTCCGGCGCCACGCCGACGGTGATGGCCACCGCTTTGCCCTTGGCCAGGCGGCCACCGGCGGTCGGATCCTGAACGAGTACCCGGCCGATATCCTTCTCGTCCTGGGCGACTTGGGTGCCTTGGTCGGGTGAAAGCATCAGACCTACCTGTTGCAGGGACGCCTGGGCCTGCACGCGGTCCAGACCGAGCAGGTTGGGCACCTCTACCTCAGCCGGCCCGGCGCCGACGTCCAGCCGTACCGTCGTTCCCCGGACCGCCTGGCCGACCGGGTTCATGGCCACCACACGATCGAGGTCCTGCGGGGTTGACTCGACCGGATGGCGCTCGGTCTGGAAGCCCGCGGCGTTGAGCGTCTGTTCGGCAGACGCCACGGGCTGGCCGACCACGTTGATTAGCGGGACGGGTTTCGGTCCACCACCGAAGACGTCGGTGAACAGCAGCAGGAGCAGCCCGACGATCGCGATGATCACCACTGTGGTGAGGATTCCGAGACCCCGTCCGGACCGCCGCTCCTCGACCGACGCTCCGTTGGGGTCCGCGTGGCGACGGCTAGCCCGAGTGGGTCGGATCTGCCGGATGGCGACGGTAGGGCCCGAGTCGAGCATCAGGTCACGGTCCGCGTCGGTCATGATCACCGGCGCCAGTTGGCGCTGTCCGGACAAGACGCGAACCAGGTCCGTGCGCATCTCAGCAGCCGACTGGTACCGGTTGGCCGGATTCTTGCTCATCGCCTTGAGCACCACCGCGTCCAGCGCTGCGGACACGTCCGCATTCTGACGCGATGGTGGAATGGGGTCTTCGCGGACGTGCTGGTAAGCCACCGCGACCGGGGAGTCACCGGTGAACGGTGGTTCCCCAGTGATCAGCTCGTACAGCACGCAACCGGCGGCGTAGACATCCGACCGGGCGTCGACGAGTTCCCCGCGGGCCTGTTCGGGGGACAGATACTGAGCGGTGCCGACGACTGCGGCGGTCTGGGTCACGCCCTGCCCGTCGGCCAGCGCCCTGGCGATACCGAAGTCCATCACCTTGACCGCGCCGGCATTATTGATCATCACATTGGCGGGCTTGACGTCGCGGTGGATGATGCCGTTGCGGTGGCTGAAGTCCAGCGCGGCGCAGATATCGGCCATCGTCTCCATCGCGCGCTGCTCGTCCATCGGACCCTCGGTCTTGACGATGTCGCGCAGCGTCCGGCCCTCGACATACTCCATCACGATGTAGGGCAACGGACCGTAGTCAGAAACCGTCTCGCCGGTGTCGTACACCGCGACGATGGCGGGATGGTTCAGCGCGGCGGCGTTCTGCGCCTCCCGGCGAAAGCGGTGCTGGAACTGCGGATCCCGGGCGAGATCGGCACGCAGCACCTTGACCGCGACGTCGCGGTCGAGCCGCACGTCGCGTCCGAGGTGCACCTCGGACATGCCCCCATAGCCGAGCGTCTCGCCCAGCTCGTAGCGATCCGACAGTAGTCGGGGAATGGTCATTCCGGCGCCGTTCCGGTCCTTGTTCGTGATCCGTGCCGTGGTGCGGCCCGGCCCGGAGTCCATCATGCCCCCCCTCCGGCTGTCACCCGATGGGGACCGACCGCTCACTGTCCCTCCCGGCAGGTCAGCTTCAAGGTTGATCTGAGCGGGACGTAGCCGGACATCGGGTCCACTTCGATGACCCGGCACTGGGACCGTAGGTCCGGGTCGACCTGGTCGCCATTGTCATCGACCACTCGCGGTATCAGCCCATGGGCTTTCGCGGTCACGACGGCATCGCTGCCCCGGTAGCCCAAGTAGTCGGTTGGAATGATGAGCACCTCCGGGGCTGCGTCGCCCGGGTTGGTCGCCTCCGGGTCGGGTTGCATCTTGGTGGGTTCGGGCCCGACCGGCTGCTGCTTGGCGGACGGCGCTGTCTCGGATGGCGCCGTGTCGGATGGGGTTATTCCGAGCGACGGTGTAACGGGCGCAACAGGCGCCGTGGTCATGTCAGTGGTTGTCCCGGAGGCCACCCCAGGGGGCGCTGCTGTCGAGCGCAGCACGTCGCGGGCCAGGTAGCCGCCCAGCACCAGCGCGAGCACGCCGAGCAAGGCAACCCAGATTCGCCCTGTCCCGCGCCGTTCCGGGCCGCGCCATTCGGGATAGGGCGGCGCCGGTGGGCTCCCTGGTGGAAGGGTTGGCAACAGGGCGGTTGGTGGCGGCTGGTTCGCGCGCTGGGCTGCCGTGGCGGTGCTGCTGGTCACGCCAGTAGGCAGCGGCACCCGGTGCCCGGCCTGGATGGCGGCGGCGGCGGCAAACTCACCGCCGGTGCGGTAGCGCTGGCGCGGATCCTTGGCCAGCGCCGTCTCGATCAGCTCACAGACCGCTGGCGGCACATCCGGCGGCAACGGGGGTGGCTGGTCACGGATGTGCATCATCGCGATGGTCACGGCGTTGTCCGCCGAGAACGGACGCCCGCCAGTCAGGCACTCGTAACCCACCACGCCCAACGAGTAGACGTCACCGGCTGGACCGGCCTCGTTGCCGGCCGCCTGCTCCGGGGCGATGTAGTGCGCGGTGCCCATCACCATCCCGGTGCGCGTCACCGGAACCGCGTCGACGGCTCTGGCAATGCCGAAGTCGGTGAGTTTCACTTTGCCGCCGGGGGTGATCAGGATGTTTGCGGGCTTAATGTCTCGATGCACCAGACCGCGCTCGTGGGCGGCCTGCAGCGCGTCGCCGGCTTGCCCCAAGATGTCCAGCGTCCGGGCGGCGCTCAGCCGCGGATGCCGGATCAGGATGGTGTCCAGCGGATCCCCTGGAACCAGCTCCATGACCAGGTATGCGATCACCGGATCACTCGCTGCTTCACCGTAATCGTGTACTGCGGCGATGCCCGGATGGTTCAACGACGCGGTCATCCGTGCCTCGGTGTGGAACCGCTGCCGGAACTCTGCATCACCCGACAACTCCGGCTTGAGCACCTTGACAGCGACCTGGTGGCCCAGCCGGGTGTCCGCCGCCTCCCACACCTCACCCATCCCGCCGATGGCGATGCGCCGCCCCAACCGGTAGCGCTGCGCCAACACCTGCCCGCTGCTCAGCATCAGCGGGCTCCTTGCAGGGCGGCGCCGATGACGGCTCGGCCGATCGGAGCGGCTAGGGACCCGCCGGTGGCCTCCAGGTTGCGGTCTCCGCCGTTCTCGACGAGCACTGCGATCGCGACCTGCGGGTCGTTGGCGGGCGCGAAGGCCACATACCAACCGTGCGGAGGGGTGTTCTTGGGATCAGCTCCGTGCTCGGCGGTGCCGGTCTTCGCGGCGATGCTGACACCGTTGATCTTACCGGCGTTGCGGTAGCTGTTCTCAGCGGCAACCATCAGGTCCCGGATCTGATCGGCGGTGAAGCGAGACATCGCCGCGCCGACCTGCTCCGGTCCGGTCTGGTCCAGCACGGACAGGTCCGGGGCCAAGATGTTACGCACCAAGTGGGGTCTCATCCGCCCCCCGCCGTTGGCGATCGTCGCGGCGATCATCGCGTTTTGCAAGGGGGTCAACGCCACATCGCGCTGCCCGATGCCGGACTGTTCCAACGCGGCGACGTCGGGAATGGCGCCCAGCGTCGACGGTGTCACCGGGATCGGGATAGCGAGATCCTGCTGCCCGATACCGAGCAGTTGGGCCTGCTTGCGCAGGTCCGTCTCACCAACCGTGGCGGCGAGCTCAGCGAAGGCGGCATTGCAGGAACGCACTAGCGCCGTCTTGAGCGTGACGGTGGCGCCCGCTCCGCACGGCTGGTCGGCGAAGTTGTGCAGCAAGGTCGTGGTGTTCTGCAACTGCAACGCGGCGGCTGCCGTCAGCGGGGTTTCCGGGGTGGCCTTACCCGCCTCCAGCGCGGCGGCGGTGACCACCAGCTTGAACGTCGACCCCGGCGGGTAGATCGCCGCGACCGCCCGGTTGGTCAGCGGGGCGCCGCGCTTGGCCGAGGTGTCCGCGTTCCAGGCGGACTCCTGCTGCGCACCGTCGTGCGCGGACAGCTGGTTCGGGTCGTATGACGGGGTGGCGGCCATTGCGAGGATCTCCCCGGTGCTCGGCTTGATCGCCACCACCGCACCGGTGTAACCCCGGCGGGTCAGCTGGTCGTAGGCCACCCGCTGAACGGCCGGGTCGATGGTGAGCTCGACGCTGCCGCCGCTGGGCTCGCGTCCGGTGACCAGATCCGACAGCCGCCGCACGAACAGCCGGCCGTCGGAACCGTTGAGCACGGAGTCCATCGCGTTCTCCATGCCGCCCGAGCCGTATCGCAGCGAGTAGTAGCCGGTGACCGGGGCGTACATCGGGCCGTCGAGATATCTGCGCAGGAAACGCAACTGCCCGCTGGTCTCCACCGAGTTTGCCACCGGTAACCCACCGGCGATGATCTCGCCGCGCTGACGGCTGTACTCGTCGAGCAGCACCCGTCGGTTGCGCGGGTCGGTCCGGTAGGTGTCGGCGTTGACGACCTGGATGTAGGTGGCGTTGACCAGCAGCAGCACGATCATGCCCATGACGGCCAGCGCCACCCGACGAAGCGGAGTGTTCACGGGCGCTGCACCATCTCGGTGCGTGCCTCGGCCAGCGGCGCCACCGGTTTGCGCGGTGCCGCCGACGCCGCCGGCGACCGCGCCGCATGGGAGATCCGCAGCAGCAGCGCCACCAGAATGTAGTTGGCCAGCAGCGAGGAGCCGCCGTAGGCCAGGAACGGCGCGGTGAGCCCGGTCAGCGGGATCAGCTTGGTCACCCCGCCGACCACGATGAACACCTCCAAACCGATCGCGAAGGCCAGGCCCGCGGCGAGCAGCTTGCCGAAGGTGTCCCGGACGGTCAGCGCGGTACGCATGCCCCGCATGACCACCAGCAGGTAAGTGAGCAGCACCGCGGCCAACCCGACAAAACCGAGCTCTTCGCCGATCGCGGCGGTGATGAAGTCGGTGTGCGCTTCGGGCACCAGGTCGGGGCGCCCGGCACCCAGCCCGGTGCCGAACACCCCGCCGGTGCCCAACCCGAACAACGACTGCGCCATCTGGTAGCCGGCTCCGTCGTAGTCGGAGAACGGGTTGATCCAGGCGGTCACCCGGCGTTGCACATGCCGAAAGAGCATGTCCGAGACCGTCGCGCCACCGAGGAAGAAGATTAACCCGATCACCAGCCAGGCGACCCGTTCGGTGGCGACGTAGATGAGGACCAGCACGACGCCGAAGAACAGCAGCGAGGTGCCCAGGTCCTTCTCGATCACCAGTACGCCCAGCGAAATCCCCCAGGCCGCCAGCAGCGGGGCGAGGTCTCTGGCTCTGGGCAGCTCCATGCCCAGCACTTTGCGGCCCGCCGTGGTGAAAAGGTCACGTTTGGTCACCAGGAACGCGGCGACGAAAATCATGATCAGGATCTTGGCGAACTCACCCGGTTGGATCGTCAACCCGCCGACCCGCAGCCAGATCTTCGAGCCGTTGACCTCGGAGATCGCGCCGGGCAGCAGGCCTGGCAGGGCCAGCGCCGCCAGCCCGACAAGCCCGCAAGTATAGCCATAACGAGCCAGCATGCGATGGTCGCGGACCAGCACCAGCACCGTCACGAACAGGCCAAGCCCGAGTGTGGTCCAGGCGATCTGATGCGGCAGGTTGCCGGCCGGAACCGGGTCACCGACCGAGGCGGCCGCTGCCTCGCCAGCCAGGTCGAGCCGGTGGATCATCACCAGCCCCAGCCCGTTGAGCAACGCGACGCAGGGCAGGATCAGCGGGTCGGCGTAGGGAGCGAACCACCGCACCGCGATATGCGCGGCACCGAACAAGGCGAGGTAAGCGGCTCCGGCGTAGAGCACTGACCGGGTTACGCCCTGCGGTTGGTTGAGCTCGACCAGCACCAGTGCCGTGGTCACCACAATCGCGGCGAAGGCCAGCATGATCAGCTCAAGGCCGCGTTTGGTGGGCGGAGCGGACCCGGGCTGCGCGCCCGCGTCCGTAGTGGGAACCGCCGTGACCATCAGCTCACCGTCCGGCAGTCCACTCCGGGTTCCGAGGGCTTATCCGGCAGTGGCGTACCGGTCGTCGTCGGCGCGCCAGCAGGGTCCGTGGCGCTGCCGCCGGCGGGAGCTTCGGTGGTAGGGGAAGGCAACGGCGACGCCTCGACGGGCAGGTTTCCGGTGCCGGCCCGGGGGCACAGCGGCAACAGATCATTGGTGCGCAGCCGGCCGATGATCTCGCGAGCACCTTCCACCCCGCTGTTGCTAATCATCCCTCGGCGCACGTTGCTCCGGGCGTACGGTTGCAGATCGCGCAAGAACACCGCTTCGCAGCCGCGCGCACCGTCGCGGCAGCTCCCTTCGGCCCAGGTGTGCAGCGGCAGACCGAGGAACTCGCCCCGGACGCCGTGGAAGACGGCTACCTCACCGGTGCTGGCGGCGCTCACGTAGTACTGGCCCAGTACCAGGATCGAGCTGATGGCGGCGACGGTGCCGACTAGCACGGCGACAACAGCCAGACCGATCAGCGCGCGCCGTTGCTTTCGACGGCGCAGCTGCGGGTCAGGAGGTGCGGGCTCGATCCGGGTCGGCTCCGCTGGGCGTGGCAACGTGGCCGTTGCGGCCCGGGAGGCCGCCGAGTCGGGCTGCGGTGCCTCGATTCCGTCGCCCGCCGCCCCCCCGATGATCGGCTCGTCATCGCCGTATTCGACGTCCACCACGTCGGCCACGATGCAGGTGATGTTGTCTGGACCGCCACCCCGCAACGCCAGCTCGATAAGCCGGTCGGCGCAGGACTGAGGTTCGGGGATGGTCAGTCCCTCGGCCAGCGTCTCGGCGCTGACCACACCGGAAAGGCCGTCGGAGCACAGCAGGTAACGGTCCCCGGCGAAGGCCTCCCGCACCGTGAACGTGGGCTCGACGTCGTGACCGGTGAGCGCCTTGAGCAGCAGCGAGCGCTGCGGATGGTGGCTGGCCTCGTGCTCGGAGATGCGTCCTTCGTCGATCAGCGACTGGACGAAGGTGTCGTCGTGGGTGATCTGACTGAACACGCCGTCGCGTAACAGGTAGGCGCGCGAGTCGCCGATATGCACCAGGCCGATCTTGTTTCCGCCGAAGAGCACCGCTGTCAGTGTGGTGCCCATACCCTCGCGTTCGGGCTCCTCGCGGACCAGCTCGCTGATCGCGGCGTTCCCCGCGAGGGTGGCCTCATGCAACTGGTCCAGCAGGTCGTTGCCGGGTTCGTCGTCGTCCAGCGGGACGAAGGCCGCGATCATCACTTTGGCTGCCATGTCGCCCGCCGCGTGACCGCCCATCCCGTCGGCCAGCGCCAGCAGGCGCGGGCCCGCGTACATCGCGTCCTGGTTGTTCTGCCGAACCAGGCCGCGGTCGCTTCGGGCTGCGTAGCGCAGAACCAGAGTCATGAGCGCAGCTCGATCACCGTCTTGCCGATGCGGATCGGGACTCCAAGAGGAACCCGGGTAGGTCCGGTGACTTTAGCTCGATCCAGGTAGGTGCCGTTCGTGGAGCCCAGATCCTCGAGGAACCAGTCCCCACCCTGCATGCCCAGGCGGGCATGCCGAGTGGACGCGTAGTCGTCGTCGAGCACCAGTGTGGAGTCATCCGCCCGGCCGATCAGAATGGGCCTGCCATCCAGCGAGATACGGGTGCCCGCGAGGCCGCCCGCAGTCACCACCAGTTGGCGAGGCGTCCGGTTGCGCTCCGCGATGCGCGCACCGCGGCGGGACATCGGCAGGCTGGCGCGCAGCCCGGAGGCGACGAAAAGGTCGGTGCGCACGACGCGTAACGCGGCCACCACGAACAACCAGAGCAGCAGCAAGAAGCCCGCTCTGGTCAGCTGTAGTACCAGCTCCGGCACGCTGCGGTTATCCCTGGGTACGGAAGACGAGCCGGGACTGCCCCACCCGTACCACGTCGCCGTCGACAAGCTGCCAGGACTGGACCGGGGCGCCGTTGACCGTCGTGCCGTTGGTCGATCCGAGATCGGTGAGCATCGCGGTCTGACCGTCCCACGTGATCTCCACGTGGCGCCGGGACACGCCGGTGTCGGGCAGCCGGAATTGGGCGTCCTGGCCACGACCCACCACGGTGGCGCCCTCGGTCAGCTGGTAATAGCGATCCGACCCGTCGTCCAGGGTTAGCGACGCCGATAGCTGGGGGTAGCTCGCCTGGTTTGCCGGGGTATAACCGCGACCCGGCTGGTACCCGTCCTGGACATACCGGGAGTCCGAGAAGTCATAGCCGGCCGGTTGTCCGTAATCTGGGGCGGGTTGCTGGGTCATGGCTCGGTCTCCTGCACTACGAGGTTGCGATGTGTCTGGATCGACGGACGAGCTGGTGCGGAACTGTCCCGTGTGCAGCGTCGCAGACCGCTCCAGGCTTACTACCAGACCTCCGTAGATATCCCACGCCTGCTCTGCGAGATGACTCTGGATGCAGCCCTTGAGCATCCGGATCACCCGCTGCTCATCGCCCGCGAGACGGTCGTGGTCGGCCGCTCCGAGCGTCACGGTGTAACGGTTAGGCGCG
>JBHEMR010000096.1:0-4215 GCA_046262495.1 Pseudonocardiaceae bacterium
ACGATCATCAAGGTGAACCAGACTTTCCTGACGCTGACCGGCTACGACCGCGGACAGCTGGTCGCACAGGTGCGTTTCGTGCAGCTGCTGTCCGCCGGTGGACGGATCTATCACGAGACGCACTATGGCCCGATGCTCAGCATGCACGGCGAAGCGCACGAGATCGCGCTCGACATTGTCTGCGCTGACGGATCGCGGTTGCCGGTGCTGGTCAACTCCGTTCTCGAGCGTGACGCGCACGGCGCCCCGTTGATCGTACGGACCGCGGTGTTCGACGCTAGGCTGCGCCGGGAGTATGAACGCGAGTTGCTGCGCGCGAAGCAGCGGGCGGAGCAGTCCGAGGCGCACGCACGGGCCCTGGCGCATACCTTGCAGCAGACGTTGATCCCGCCGACGCCACCGGCAATCCCGAATCTTGACGTCGCGGCGGCGTACCGGCCTGCGGGAGACGGTAGCGAGGTCGGGGGTGACTTCTACGACATCTTTCAGATCGGCGCCGGCGACTGGGTGGTAGCCATCGGCGACGTGTGCGGCAAGGGCGTCAATGCAGCCGTCGTGACCGCGCTCGTCCGCCACACGCTGCGAGCCGCCACCGTGCAGCACGCTGAGCCCTCGAAGGCGCTGCGAACGCTCAACGACGTGCTACGGCAACATCAGACCGACCGATTTTGCACCGTCGCTCTGCTGCGACTGAGGCAAGCTGACGACGAGTGGATCGGCACGGTCAGTTGTGCGGGGCATCCGCTTCCGCTCTTTCACGAGTCCAACGGGAGACTATGCGCCGTTGGGCAACCAGGAGCGCTTCTAGGTGTCGTAGATGAGGCGCCTTTGCACGATGTACAGATCAAATTTCTACCGGGTGATACGCTTTTACTCTACACCGACGGCGTCACCGAGGCGCGCAATGGAAAAGAATTGTACGGAGAGGAAAGGCTCGCCGTCGCAGCGGCGCGCTCCCACGACTCCGCAGAAGCGCTGACCAGCGCCGTCCTCAGCGAAGTACTGGAATTCCAGGCTGGCAGACCACGAGACGACATCGCCGTTGTCGTTATCCGCGTCCCGGTGTAACGCAGGGGTCGGCCTGAGCATCATTAGCGAGGTCGATCGGGGGTACCTGGTGTCATGAGCGTCCGACGGTGGGTCTCATACCCCGGTACTGGCCCTGCGCTCGTTGGCCGCTAGCAGGGTGGTCGCATGAGAACGCTTCGACCCGCGGTGCGCTACGTGCTGGCCGGGCTGATGCTGCTGCTTGTGTTCATGGTATGTCGCTCCGAGACGCCAACGGCGAACTCGCCGGCGGGCGCGATCAGTCACACCATCGTTACTGCCCCGATCACTTCAGCTTCGCGCTCGGATGGCTTGCCCGGAATGCCGCCGGTGCCCGTCCAGCGCAATGTGTATGCCGACGCCGGTGCGGGCATGCTGGCTCCGGCGGTGCGCGCGGACCGCCCGTTGGTGTATGTGCCCGACGTGCGCTCCGGGGACGTGCGGGTGATCGATCCAGGAAACTACGAGGTGCTCGCGCGCTACCCCATCGGCCGCGAGGTCCAGCACGTGGTACCGGCCTATGACATGCGTACGCTTTATGCCACCGACGACCGCGGCAACCGCATCGTGCCGTTCGACCCGGTGAGCGGGCGCCCCGGCGCGTCGATTCCGGTCCTCGACCCATACAACCTTTACTTCACCCCCAACGGGGCCTCGGCGATCTCGGTGGCCGAAGCGCACCGCGAGCTGATCTGGTACGACCCCCACAGCTGGCGGCAGCAGGACATCACCCCGACGCCGGGTTGCGCCGGAATCAACCACGCCGACTTCACCGCCGACGGCCGCACCGCGGTGTTCAGCTGCGAGTTCGCCGGGCGGCTGGCGGTGATCGACGTCGCATCCCACCGGCTACTGCGCATGATCGACTTACCGCACCGTCACACCCACATGGGCCCGCAGGACATCAAGCTTGCCCCTAACGGCTCGGCGTTCTACATCGCCGACTCCCAGGAGAACGGGGTGTGGGTGCTCGACGGTGCCGCTACCCGGATACTGCGGGAGATACCGACCGGAGCGGGTGCGCACGGGCTGTATTTGAGCCGCGACGCGCGCCGACTGTTCGTCACCGACCGGAACGAGGGCGCGATCAGCGTGCTCGACGCCGACACCGGCGGGGTGCTCGCCAAGTGGCTGATTCCTGGCGGTGGCAGTCCTGACATGGGCAACGTCACTGCGGACGGCTCACAGCTGTGGCTCTCGAGCCGGTACAGCCAGGCGGTGTACGTTCTCTCCACTGTGGACGGGCATCTCATCAGGCGGATCCCAGCCGGACGTGAGCCGCACGGGTTGTGCGTCTGGCCGCAACCCGGGCGCTATTCCCTGGGCCACACCGGGATTACCCGATAACCGATTGCGCGCAGCAACACGGCGGGCCTCAATGTCCGGATGGATCAGCGGGTTCCGCTTTGCGGTAGGTTCCTCTGCTGAAGGGGTCTGTCATGGAGAAACCGATCAAGATCGCTGTTGCGGGCAGTGGCTACGGGAGGAAGGTCGCCCTGCCTGTCTACACCGAGCTGGCGGAGTTCGAACCCGTGGCCGTGTGGTCGCGGCGGCCGGAGCGGGCCCGGGAGCTGGCCACGGAGGCCGGCGTGGGGCTCGGTACCGCCGATTTCGACGAGCTGCTGTCGGTGCCAGGACTGGAAGCAGTGCACGTCGCCACCCCTGTGGTGACGCATGTCCAGTTTGCCGTCGCCGCCGCCGAGCAGGGACTGCACGTGCTGTGCGAAAAGCCCCTGGCGGACAGCCTGGAGGGTGCTCGCCGGATCGTGGCCGCCATCCAGTCGGCCGGCGTGGTCGGCGTGGTCGATTACGGGCTGCGGATGAAACAGACCCGCTGCCGGGTCATCGAGCGTGCGCGCGAGGTCGTGGGCCGGCCACGAATGGCGTCAGTCTCGCTGGTCCAGTCCGACCACGCCGACCCCGACTCACGTCCTTACACCTGGGTGCACGATGCCCGGCTCGGAGGCGGACGGCTCCAGGGGTACGGGGTGCATGATCTGGACCTCCTGCTGGAGGTATTCCCCGACGTTGAGGCTGTCGCCGCCGCCACCGAGGTCGGCGTGCCCGTCCGCAGGGCAGATGACGGCGAGCTGCGACGCGTAACGGCCGAGGACGCCTACGCGCTGCTCATCCGGTTCCGCGGTGGCGGCCTTGGGGTGGTAACCCTTGTGGCCGCCGCACGGCACGGGCGCAGCGACGTCATCGAGATCCACGGCGACGAAGGGACTGTAAGACTTGACGGTGATCGACGGGTCTGGTGGGGGCGCGCCGGTCGGGAGTTGCAGAGCGAGGGCCCGCTCGACGCGAGCTCGACCGAGGCCTTCAAGCGGGTCGCCCGTAACTTTTGGGCGGCGGTCCGGGAGGGGGCCGCGCCCGAGCCATCGCTGGAGGAAGGCCTGCGCGTGCAGGCGATCTTCGATGCCGTTCGTACCGCCGACATCGAGCACCGTTGGGTACAGCCCGAGCCGGTTACCCTGTCTCCCTGACGACGTGCGGTATGAAGTACCTCCTCGCCAACTGGAAGATGCACACCACCGTCGACCAGGCGGTGGCCTTGGTCCAGGCGATGCAGCAGGGCCTCCGGGAGCGGACCGCTCGAGGGCAGCAGCTGCCAATTGTCATCGTCTGCCCTCCGTTCGTATCGTTGGTGCCATTGCGGGCCGTGGTCGATGAGCGACTGGTGCGCCTGGGTGCACAGAACTGTCACTGGGACAAGGAGGGCCCCCATACCGGGGAGATCTCACCAGTGATGCTGATCGGCCTGGCGCAGTACGTGTTGGTCGGTCACAGCGAGCGGCGGGCCGCTGGTGAGTCCGACGAGCAGATCGCCAGAAAGGTGGCGGCGGCCGCGGATGTGGGCCTCACCCCAATCTTGTTCGTCGGCGAGGACGAGCCGGGAGCCGGTGCCCGCTTGCAGACCGTGCACCGGTTGAGACACGGAATCTCCCCCATCGACCTCAGCCATCAGGCCGTGCTCGTCGTCTACGAGCCCGCCTGGGCCATCGGCGCCGACCGTGCGGCCGACGCCGAGTACGTCGGGGAGACGGTCGCAGATCTCAAGGATTTGCTGCGCCGACTCGGGGCCAGCGACCCGGAGGTCCTTTATGGCGGAACGGTGAAAAAGGATAATATCGAGCAGTTCGCCGCACTTGACGTGCTCGACGGCGT
>JBHEMR010000097.1:0-18592 GCA_046262495.1 Pseudonocardiaceae bacterium
GGATTTCAGTGGTTGTGGTCGTGGCCGGCGGGCCGGGCGGCCAGCACGGCGGCTCGCTCCGCGACGTCGTTCGGGCCGACCATCCCGGCCGCCACGAGCACCGACTCCAGCGCGGCGAGCCAGCAGCGGTAGTAGCTGAAGCACTGCCCCGCCGGGTAACCGCGTTCCCACCCGGCGATCTGCGCGATCAGCGCGGCCTGGAACTGCGCCCACTCGAACGCGCCAGCGTCGTAGAGGGTGACGGCCAGTCCGAACGCTCGGCTCTCCCACGGCTCGGCGAACATCAGCTCGCCGTTGCGGCGCGGCGGTGCGGCGGCCCCGTCGATCTCCAGGGGCGCGGCCGCCGTCATGGCGCCTTGACCTTCGCCACGCCGACCATGGCGTCGCGGGTGACCAGCCCGGCCAGCTCCGCTTCAGACATGTCCTCGGTGCCGGCCGGCCGCTCCGGCAGCACTAGCCAGCGCACCTCGGAGCTGGAGTCCCGGACCACGATCTCGGTCTCGGCGGGCAGCTCAAGGCCCATTTCGGCCAGTACGGTGCGCGGCTCGCGCACGACCCGCGCGCGGTAGGCCGGGTCCTTGTACCAGCTCGGTGGCAGTCCCAGCACCGGCCACGGGTAGCACGAGCACAGCGTGCAGACGATGACGTTGTGGGTGTTCACGGTGTTTTCTACGACCACAATGTGCTCGCCCTGCGGCCCCTTAAAGCCGAGCTCGGCGATCGCGGCGGTGCCATCGGCGAGCAGCCGCTCGCGATACTCCGGGTCGGTCCACGCCTTGGCGATCACCTTGGCGCCGTTCATCGGCCCAACCGATGTCTCGTAGGTCTGGATGAACTTGTCCATCACCGACGGGTCGACCAGGCCGCGCTCGGTGAGGAGTTGCTCCAGCGCCTCGGTGCGCAACGCGATCGGCAACCGCTCGGCCGATTCGGTAGATGTTGTCTCGGTCACGACACGGGCTCCAGGTAGCTCTCATACAGCTCGTCGGTCAGCACGAAGGGCTCGGCGTCGACACCCCACAGCTCACGGGAGTCGAAGCGCACGGTGTAGACGTGCTGCGGATTCTCGCCGAGGAAGTGGGCGTGGGTGTCGGGCAGCACCGCGGCGGGCTGGACCATCTCGATGACGCCGCGGTGCCCGCGCAGGTAGTGAGGCAACCGGGTGTGGCCCTCCGGCTGCATGTCCTTGACGCGCACCGCGTTGCCGACAGCAAAACGCGGCGGCTGGTCCACACTGCGCAACGAGCCGGGACCGGTCGGCGCGTAGTCGGGTTTGTTCGGCTCTGGAACGGGCGGCTCCTCGATGTCCTGGCCACGTAGCTTGCGCGTCCTTGCCTCGACCGCCCCGGGGGCGAGAATCGCGCTATCGACAAGCATCAACTCGGCGGCGTTGAGCCAGCGCCCGTAGTAGCCGTCCTCGAAGTAGTCGTCGCGGTCTAGCCGCGCTAGCGCGTGCCGGAAGGCGTCAAGATTGCGCCCGGAAACCCGCCCCATCGACAACAGGGTCAACGCGAACGCCCGGCCCTCCCACTCCTGCGCGAAGAGCGGTTCGTCCGCGGTCGGCGCCTTGGCCCGGCCCCACCCCTCGGCGCCACCCAGGTCCGCGATCCGATTCACCATGTGCACCTCCGATGGTCGTGAGTGCGTAACAGTGTCCTCACGCTGTTACGCACTCACGAGGGTTCACACCGTCCAGGTCTGCATGATTAGCGCGTTCTGTCGGCGCGCCGTCAGCACCGAGTCCAGGACGTCGAGCGGGTTGATGGCCTTCACGCCCTCTATCATGTCGATCTCGCGCATGCCGTAGAGCGCCGCGGCCGAGAACCGGCAAGCGTAGACGTGACCGCCCTCGTCCATGAACGTCTGCAGCTGCTTGTTGTAGCTCAGCGCACCGGGGAACGGCTCATCGCCGACCTTCGGATAGCCGCGGGTAGCCGCCGCCATCAGTGATCCCGGGCCGTAAAGGACCAGATGCGTGTCGAACCCCTTGCGGTTGATCCGGGTCGCCGTCAGCATATTGACCAGACCCACCGAGCCCTCGAACGGCACCGTGTGCATGAGGATGTACGCCTTCTCGCCCGGCTCGGCCTGAATGTCCTCGAATACTTTTTCCTCGTAGTCGACGATCGCGTCGCCCTTGCTGACCCTCTCACCCACGATCTGTGCCACCGTGAGACTTCCTTTCGTGTCGGGTTGTTTTCCTTCGGGCGGATCTCGCGGTCACACCGCGGGGTTCTGCGGCCGGGGAGGCGGCGCCCACTGCTGGCGGTGACTGCCCGGCATCGACCGCATGATCCGGTTCCGCAACGGCCACGGCAGCGCCCGGTAAACCGGGGCGAACAGCCGCAGCCAGAAGAGCTCCTTGAGGCCGCGCGGCAGGCGCGGGGCCCGTGCGGCGTGCTGCCGCGCCACTTGCTCGTGCGCCGCGATCAGCAGGTAATGCTCGGAATTGCGACGAAGCCACTGGGAGAACGACATGTCAGCGCTTCTTGAGTGAGTTGAGGCCGTTCTGTGCTGCCAGGGCAATGGGCTCGTTGAGCGCCCCAATGGCCGGCGAGTAGACGTTCTCCATGGTCGCGAGGTCGCCCAGGGTGAAACCGAACTTGACTGCCATCGCGAGGAAGTCGGCTCGTTCCTTGATCCCCTCCTGGCCGACCATCTGGGCACCGATCAGCCGCAGGCTGACCGGTTCGGCGAGCAGCTTGACCTTGACCGGTTTGACGCCCGGGTAGTAGCGGGCCCGCGAGATACCTTGGGCGACCCCCACGACGTACGGGATGCCCAGCGCGGTGGCGGTGGTTTCGCCGAAGGACGCCCCGCCGATCACCCACTTACCGGCCGGGGTGCCCCACGGCACGTATACCGCGCGGTACGCCCGGTTGCCGCCGCCGGCGTTGGTACCGGCGACCTTGCCCTGGGCGTAGGCGTGGCTGCCGGTCAGCCCCTGCAGCGGGACTCGGGTCAGTCCGTGCGGGATCTCGGCGCAGTCACCGGCGGCGAACACGTCGGGCGCCGAGGTGGACATGCGCTGATCTACGATCACGCCACCGGTCGAGCCGATCTTCAGGCCGGCCTTCGTGGCGATTTTGGTGTTCGGTTGCTTGTGGGTGCATACCACGACGATGTCGGCATCCAGCTCGCCCTCCGAGGTCCGGATCCCCCGAACGTGACCACCGTGATCACCGAGGAACGCCTCAAGGGTGGTGTTGTAGTGCGTGACGATGCCGAGTTCGCCCCACGACTCCTCGACCGGTGCCATGATGTCCGGGTCAGCCATCTCGGCCAGCGGCCACGGGTGAGGGTCGACCAGATGGGTCTCAATGCCGCGGTGGGCCAGCGAGGTGACCATCTCCACGCCGAGCGGCGAGGCCTCGACCACCACGGCCTTCTTCACCGTGTCAAGGACCTTGTCCCACTCCATGGCCCTACGGATGTTCTTGACGTAATACAGACCGTCGAGGTCGCCGCCGGGCACTCCGGGATCGGCGTAGTCGAAGCCGGTCGCCACCACCACGGTGTCGTAGGAGACCTCGCCCTCCCCGGCCACCATGACGACCTTGCGCACGGTGTCCAGCGCGCTGACCTCGGTGTTGTAGTGCACGTCGATACCAGCGTCGACGTAGACCTGCTTGCCGGCCAAGAACAGCCGCTCGAAGTCGGGGATCTCCTTGCCGTGCACGTAGGGGATGCCGCAGGGGCTGTAGGCGACGTCCTCATACTCGGTGTAGACGACGACGTCGGCCTCCGGATCGGCCGCCTTAACACCGCCGGCGGAGCCCAGACCAGCGGCCCCCCCGCCAATGATCACCGTCCTGCGCGGCACGGATAACCTTCTTCCGGCGTTTACGATGGGGCTCATCCAGCGACGTTGCATACACAATAAGTGATGCGCGTTTATCATACTGAACGCAATGTGACTGTCAAGGAGATCACTCATGGCCAGGTCGGCGGCCGCAGGCGGCCCCAGTTCCATGGGCGGCAGCCCCGGGCAGAATGGACTGCCGCCCGACGGCGTCAGCCCCGCGCCGGAGTGGGAGCCGATCGTCGGGGCCATCGGCCCCAAGGTTCGCGAACTCCGCCAGCAGCTCGGGCTCTCGCTGCAGCAGCTGGCCAGCCGGGCTCAAGTGTCGGCCGCCGCGATCCACAAGGTCGAGCGCAACGACATGGTTCCGACGATCACCACGCTGCTCAAGCTGGCCGCCGCGCTGGGCCGTCCGATCGGGCACTTCGTGAACGCCGCGCCCGGCCAGCTGCAGGTGGCTGCGCACACCCCGGCCACCGGGCGCCCGGCGCTACCCGCACCAGCTCCGGGCGTGGAGCTGGCCGGCATCGGTGGACCACCGGAGCGCTTCCGGGCAGCTGGGGCGGTGGCCACGCTGGCGCCCGGCGCCGAGTCCGGCGCTGAGGTCGCGCCGCGCCCCGGCGAGGAGCTGCTGCTCGTGCTCGACGGCACATTGGCCGTTGAGGTCGCCGGTGAGCAGTACACGCTGCGCCGGGGCGACGCGTTGCACTACCCGACCGACAACAACTACCGCTGGTCCAACACGGGGCGTCGGCCAGCCCGGGTGGTCCGGTATTCGCTACGCGGCAGCTGATCTAGCAAGCACCCGTCCCGGTCGGACCAATCCAGCCCAGTCCTGCGAGCAGCGCCGCACCGGACGAGGCACCGACCGCGACCAGCCGGGCCGCCGCAGCGTGCGCCCGGGGCTCGTCGCGGGCGGCCAGCGCGAGCAGCACGGCGTGCGCTGGCTCGATGCACTGGCCGCGTGCCGCCCAGGTCAAGAACGCCGCGGCCGGTTCAGCGGTCCGTACGGAGGCGGCCACCGCGGACAGCTCGGGCTCCGCCGCTGGCCCGCAGCGGGCTCGTGCGGCGAGCAGCGCCCCGGCCAGCACGTCGTCCCCGGCCGGAGTGAGCCCCGGCCCACGCCCGCCGAGGCGTGCGGCCAACGTGGCCAGGTCGGGCGCAGCAGGGAGCGGGGCGACGGCGGGGAGCGCGGGGAGCTCGCCCACCCAGGTCGGCGCATCCAGCGCCACCGCCCACCCCGGCCCCGTCAGCCGGAAACCGTCCGTCCACACCGGAGTGCCGGGCCGCAGCGCCGGCAACACCGGACACCGCAGGTGCAGCGGACCGGCCGGCGCCCGCGCGGACGTCACCGTGAGCAGCCCCACCGGGAACCGCAAGTAGGCCGCCCGCGAATAGACGGCGACCACCCGACCCCCGCCGGGGTCGTCAAGCACCTCGCGGGCCCCGAGCCCGACGTCGAGCGCCCTCACTGGGCCAGGCGGGCGCCCAGTGCGGCCAGCGCCTCGGTGAAGCACTCCCGCGGCGCGGTGGCCACCCCGGCGCCGATCTGCCCGACGCCCGAGGACGAGTGCAGGATGCCGGTGGTGACCTGCGGGGTGACTCCCAGCTCCACAACGCGCCGCACGTCCACCCCGACCGGCGTGCCGCTGAAGTCCAACGGCGGCAACGTGAAGCGGCTGCTGGTGCCGACGCAGATTTGCTGGAACGCCTCGGTGGCCCGCCTCGCGTCGGCCATCGAGCCGCCGAGGAACGCCGCCACGGCCGGCGAGCCAGCGGCTGCCGGGCCACCCAGCCCGACCAGCTCGAGCACGGCAGAGTCACCGATGTCCCGGGCGGCGTCCTCGGGCCCGTAGCCGGAGTAGTACAGCGCATCCTTGATCGGCGGGGCGTCGGTGATATGCCACTCCGGCGAGCCGGCGAGCTTGATCCCGAACGTGGTCCCGTTGCGGGACATGGACGTGACGATGCTCGACCCGCTCACCTGCTCGGCCCACAGGGTGAGCGCCTTGGCCGCGGCCATCGCCAGGGTGAGAAAGAACAAGTGGTTGCCGGACAGGAAGCGGGCCATCGGACCGCGCTGCTGCTGCGGCAGCTCGACCAGCTGCGGCAGCCAGGTGCGGACGAGCAGGTTGGTCGCGGCCTGGGTGCGCATGTGCAGGTCATCGCCCATCGAGACGCCCTGCGCGGCCAGGCTGAGGATGTCCAGGGGGCCCGCGGAACTCAGGACCCGGGTCAGCGCCGGGCCGGCGACGTCGCGCAGAAACCGCAGCCGTTCGACTGCCGCGTCAGTGTCCCGGCCGAACCAGGCCACCTCGCCCGCGCCTTGGCTGACCGGCGCGTAGGACCGGGTGCCGCCTACGCGGTCGGCCACCACGAAGACCGGTGCTGTCGGGCCGATTGCGCTCGCCATCGGAACCACGGCCTGGTGGTGATTGGCCGGCTCCAGCGCCACGTCACCACCGGCCAGCAGTCGCTGCGCCTCGTCGACGTCGGCCGCCCAACCCTCGGCGACCACGGCGGCCCTCATCGAGCGGCGCAGCGGGTCGCACACCTGCCCGAAATCGATTGCCGGTCCGCAGTGCAGCAGGGCGCGGCCCGCCACCCCGGGCACGGCCTGCGCCACCGTGGACACCTCGACGAGCTGCGGCACGCCAGAATCCAGCCGCCGCACCACCTCGGCGTTGGCTGCATCCACAGTGGATCCATGGTCACCGTATAGCCGGCTCAGCGTGGCCACCGCATGCAGATCGCCGCCGGCCGGGATCCGCCAGTCGACGTGCTGTACAGCCACGCCCTGCGCCCGCAGAGCATCGGCGAACATCGGCAACCCTACGTTGACCACGCTGACGTGGTCCGGCAGCACGCTCACGGTGCATCCTCCTCGGAATCCGTCTTCTCGACGACGGCCCTCGCCGCATCCAGCAGTGCCTGTTCGGCGCGGTCGTGGACCGCGGTGCGCTCACCGACCGCGGCGTCCAGCTCGTCGAGCGAAGCGAGCAGGTTCCCGATCATGCGCCGCAGCGCCGCCGGCGCGGCACCGCCCTGGGCATGCCGGGACAGGACGATTTGCCACGGGTCAAGCACCTCGGACAGGTCCGCACCAGCCAGTCCCCAGGATCGTCCGGTGTGCTCGCGAGCGGCCTCGTCGATCATCTCGCCGGTGATCTTCATGCCGGGGATGCCGGCTCGGCTGGCCGCCCGCACGGTGCGCCCCACGACGACGTAGGCGGTGCGGTAGTCCACCCCGCAGGCCTGCACCAAGTGCTCGGCGAGGTCGGTGGACTGGGTGTAGCCGGCACGCAGCTCCTCGGTCATCCGCTCGGCGTTGACCCGCATCGTGCGCACCACCCCGGTGATCAGCCGGGTGATCCGCAGGCACAGGTCCAGCGCACGCGGCACCTCGCCGTAGGCGAAGATCAGGTTGTCGCTGCGAGCGGACGGACTCTTGGCCACCGCAAGGAACCCGGTCAGCCGACCGATCACGATCCCAGAGGCGCCCCGGACGATGGACAGCGAGTATGGGTTGCGCTTCTGCGGCATAAGCACGCTGGCCCGGGTGTAGGAGTCGGCCAGGTCGATGAAGTCGAATTCGCTGCTTGACCAGATCTCCAGGTCCTCGGCCAGCTTGCTGAACCCGGACAGCAGGCTCGCTGCGGTGGCTAGCACATGGATCAGGCCGTCGATCTGCCACATCGCGTCGCGGGTGTGCTCGATCACGCCGCGGAACCCGAGCGTGTCGGCGACGAAGCCGCGGTCAGAGAGCAGCCGGGTGCCGTTGACGCAGCCCGCGCCGCCCGGGCTGCAGTCGACCCAGTCCAGCTCCTCGAGTAGCCGGCGGGCGTCCCGCACCGTGGAGTAAACAAAGGACAGCAGGTAGTGCCCGAACGTCGAGGGCTGGGCCTGCTGCAGGTAAGTCTGGTCGGGCATCACGGTTTCGGCGTGCTCGTCTGCCCGGTCGACGGCCACCCGGACGAACGCGGTGGTCTCAGCTACCAGCTCGACGAGCTGGCGGCGCAGGTGCAGCCGCAGCGCGATCCGGGCCGCCTCCCGGCGCGGCCGCCCGGCGTGCAGCCACCCGGCGACGTCGCCGATCCGGGAGACGAAGTAGTGCTCGCGGGAGTTGTACGGCTCGCCGTAGGACGGGTCATAGGGGAACTGCTCGGCTGGTACCTCGTGCACCTCGAGTAGCAACTCCAGCAGCTCGCGCTGGGCCGGCACCGGCACGATGCCGCGCCGAGCCAGGTCGAGCACGTGCGCCAGGTCGGCCAGGTTCAGTCCTCTGTGGAGGAATGAGGCGTCCGCGTTCTCCAGCGTGAAACCGGAATCCACCAGCTCGGGCGCTGGCCCGGTCTGCGGCGGTCCCTCCTCGCGTCTAATCGTCATATCCGTCCTCCCAATACCGTCGACCCAGCGCTGTCACCGCCGGCACCAGGCCGCCGGTGTGCCAGAACACCACGGGTCCCCCGGCGGCGCCGGCCCGCTGGGTCAGCACCGCGAACGCCTTGGCACCGTACGTGTCGTCCAGCAGGAGCCCCTCGGTGTGCAGCGCGAGGCGGGCGGCGGCCCGGTCGGCCGACGATGCGATGCCGAAGCCGAGCCCGCGGGCGTCGACGATCTCCAGCAGCTCGGGATGGGGTGGCGGGTTGCCCAGCAACCGGGCGCACGCCTCGCCCAGCGCGCGTACGTTGCCGGCGATCTCCTGCGGTGGCCGGCTGACCGACACCCCTAGCACCGGCCACAACGGCCCGGCGGCCAGCAACCCAGCGCAGCTGGCGCCGGAGCCGACGGCCAGCACAACCAGCGCCGGCTCGGCGACCGCGGCTGCGGTCACTGCGGCTCGGCCGAGCTGGGCCGCGAGCTCCGCCGCGGCGACCGCGAACCCGACCGCACCCAGCGGGGTGGACCCGCCGCGCGGCACCGGGAACGGCCGCCGGCCGGCCGCAGCCAGCTCAGCGGCGCGCGCCTCAATCGCGGCATCCAGCGCCTCGCGCGCCTCGTCGCCGGTCGCTCGGATGCAGGCGCCGGCAGCCGTCGCGATGGCCAGGTTGACCGAGCCGCGCACCTCGCCCCAGACGACCAGCTCGCAGGCCAGGCCGGCGGCACGAGCGGCCACCGCGGCGGCCGGGCAGAAGTTCGAGCTCGGCCCGCCGCCGGTCACCAGCACGTCGCACCGGTCGGCCAACGCCTGTCCCAGTAGGTACTCCAGCGGCCGGATCTTGTTGCCGCCGGCCGCGAACCCGACCAGGTCGTCACGCTTGAGCAGCACCGGCCTCCGGCCCAGCACCGCCTCCAGCCGGTGCGCCCGCGCCAACGGGGTGGGCAGCACAGCGAGCGGGAACCGCGGCGGGGTCACGGCCAGATCTCCGGCTCGTCAGCGCGGGCCGCCGCGGCGCGGGCCAGCACCGCGTCGACCATCTCCCCTGCGGCCACCGGCGGCCGGTCGATCCAGCTGCTAACGTCCTCGGCTGGGGCAAGGCCGCGCTCGGCGAGCGCCGCCGCAAGGTCCGCCAGGTTCTCCTCCATCGCGCCGGAATGCACTTCCAGCCCGCCGACGATGGTGCGCGCGGTACGCAGCGAAGCGCCGGTCAGCAGGCACACCTCCGGCAGCGCCACCCACTCGGCTTTCCACCCGCGGCCGTCGCGTTCGTGCAGCTGGGCCAGGCCCTCGGTCAGCACCGCGGCCGAGGATCGGGCCAGCCGGGCCAGCGTGTCCAGGTGCTCGCTGCCCTCCGGATTCCGCTTGTGCGGCATGGTGATGCTGCCGACTGCGGTGGCCGTAGTGGGCTCAGCCAGCTCGCCGATCTCCGGACGCTGCAGCTCGTAGACCTCGCCGCCGATCCGGGCCAGCGTGCCACACACCATGGCCAGCAGGTGGCCGAACTCGGCGAGCCGGTCGCGCGATGTGAGCCAGGAGATACCCGGGTCAGCCAGCCCGACCTCGGTGCAGAACAGCCGCCGCAGCGCCAGCCCGTCCGCCCCGAAGAACGCCAGCACTCCGACTGCGCCACCCAGCTGCCCGACCAGCCACCTCGACCGCCCGTCGCGCAGCCGCTGCAGGTGCCGGCGCACCTCTTCGGCCCAGGACGCCGCCTTGAACCCGAAGGTGACCGGCGCGCCGGGCTGGCCGTGCGTCCGTCCTACTTGGACAGTGTCCCGGTGGGTCCGGGCGAGGTCGAGCAGGTCGGCCTCCAGCGCCCGCAGCTCGCGCCATACAACGCCGCCGACCTCACGCATCACCACCCCGAACCAGGTGTCGGTGAGATCCTGCACGGTGATGCCGAGGTAGACGTACTCCCGGGCGTGCTCGGGGAGCACCCGCTGCAGGCCACGGATCAGGCCGAGCGTGGAGTGCGAGGTGAGTCGGGTCTGCTCGGCGACGTAGTTCAGGTCGAGCGCCGTCACCCGGGCGCCGGTAGCGATCGCCTCGACGGCTGCCGCCGGCACGACGCCGAGGCGGCCCTGCGCCCTGGCCAGCGCGACGAGGATGTCCAGCCAGCACTGCAGCCGGGCCGGTTCGTCGAACACCCGGGCCAGCTCGTCGGTGGCCCACAGGTGGGCGTAGCTGGCCGAGTCGGTCAGCCGGGTTCCCACGCGGGCTCCAGCGCGCGGGCGAGCCTGATCAGCGCCTCCCGGACCTGCTCGAGCGAGGACCCCCACGGCACCGACACCCAGCCCTCGCCTGCCTCGACGTGCTCCTCCTGCAGGCAGCACTTGATCAGCATGCCTGGCCCAGGGTCTCGCTTCGGGCAGAAGTCCACAGCGAACGGCTCACAGCCGTAGCACCAGCGGTAGATCTGCCGGGACCGCTCGCAGCCCAGCAGCGTCCAGTCCGCCAGCGGCGGCCGTTCGTCCAGATAGGACACCTTGGCGCCAGCGATGGTGACGCCGGAGCCCCTGCACGGCAACAGGTAGTGCCCAGCGGGGTGCGCCCTGGCCATCTCGGTGAGGTCCACAACCTCGCGCACCAGCTCCAGCGGGGGGAGGTCTTCGGTCACCGCGATCACCCGGCGGGCCTGGTCGAAGAGCTTGGCCGGCTCCGGCGGGACCACCTCGCGCACGATCACTCGGCGCGGACGGGGGTTGAGGATGAAGTTGACGTGCTCATATCGACCGCGCACCACCACAACTCGGGCGCCCGGCGCATCGACCGCGGCTGCGGCCAGCGCGGAGGGAATCGCGGTGTCCACGTCGGGCCGGTGCAGAAACACGCATTCCCGCGGAGCGGCCAACACCTCCAGCTCGACGATCCGGCTGAACAGCTCGGTCTCCGAGGCCTTGGCGACCCGCAGCACCACGGTGCGCTCGCCATTGCGCACGACAAGGAACCGGGTGCGGCGATAGGCCTCCCTGCCGAGGAAGTGCGCGCGCAGAGCGGCCTTGTCCAGCGGGCCCGGCACGGTTGCCACCGCGACGCCGCGGTAACGCCCGGGTACCAGGTTCGCCGTCGTCACCGCACCAGCGTCCCGACCACGGCGGTGTCCCAGCGAAAAGTGTCAGAGCGCAACCCCAGCCGCAGCGTCTCCACCGCCATCAGCTGCTCCAGCCCCACGTTCCCGAGGTTCACCTCGGGCCCGAACCGGCGGATGAACCAGGCCTGCTGCTCGGGCCTCGGTGCCTCGAAGATCACGCGCTCCAGTCCGACGCCGTCCACCACCGCGGCCACCACATCCTCGCGGACCCGCCCGGCGGCGTCGAACGTGCCGACGGTTCCACTCGCGCGCCCCTCAGTTACCACCAGGCGAGCGCCAGCGGCGAGGTCGGCCTGCGCCTCGGCCCGCCACTGCGCCGGCGTCGGCGGCTCGCCCGGGTCCTTGGATCCGACCTCAGCCAGCACGACGAACCGGCCGGCGGCCAGCCCGATGAGGTCGTGCTTGTCGGCGAGGCTCATCGGCACGGTCCCGCGGGACACCTCGACGTAGCGGAAGCCGACCTCGTCTGCCCACGCCAGGCACTCCTCGGCCCGGCCCTGCGCCCAAGCGATTTCCAGCAGGGTGCCGCCAAGGCAGGTGCCGACGTCGGCTTCCGCCAGCAACCGCACCTTCTCTGGCAGTCCCGGGTCGACGTAGGCGGTGCCCCATCCGGTCTTCCACACGTCGACGTACGCGGCGCCGGTCGCCAGCAGGATGGCCGCGGTTGCCGACGGCACTCCGGTATCTAGCACGTGCGTCAGCCCGGTGGCGCGGGGCTTGCCGCTGCGGGCGGGTAGGTCGAGGAAGCTCGGCGGTCGCACGATCCCGATGTTAGTCATAGTGGGCGAACACCTACTATAGGAAACGGCGACGGGGACGGAGGCGGTGATGGCCGACACCAGGGCGGTACGGGTCGATGTACCGGACGCACCAACCGTCCTGGCCGAGCTGGTGCGGACCCTGCGAGCCCACCCGGGGTTGCGCGGCAAGGCGGCGATCGGGCTGGTCAGCGAGGTGCTGGGGCCGGCCGACTGGATCTGCGGGCCAGGCGACGACGGCGCGGTGGTGAATACGCTGGGCGGGCAGGTCGTGGCCTGTGGGGAGGCGCTGTGGCCGCCGTTCGTGGCCGCTGACCCGTACGGCGCCGGCTTCGCTGCGGTGCTCACCAACGTCAACGACCTCGCTGCCATGGGTGCGCTGCCGCTGGGCATCGTCGACACCATCGTCGGCTCCGAGGCGGTGGCTCGCTCGGCGCTGCTCGGGATGCGGCGGGCCGGTGAGTTCTACGACGTGCCGATCCTCGGGGGTCACCTCACGCTGCACGACGGCGAGCCCGCGGTCTCGGCGTTCGGCGTCGGCACCACCAGTGGGCAAGCGCTGTCGGTGACCCGAGTGCGGGCCGGGCAGAGCCTGCTGGTGGCCGCTGCGCTAGACGGCCGCCTGCGCCCGGACTTCCCGTTCTTCCGCGCCTTCGAGGAACGCGGGTCGCGGTGCGCCGGGGACGTGCGACTCTTCGCCGGACTCGCCGAGTCCGGGGCGTGCGTGGCGGCCAAGGACATCAGCATGGCCGGGCTGGTCGGGTCGCTGGCGATGCTACTGGAGTGGGGGCGCCACGGCGTCGTGCTCGACCTGGAGGCGGTGCCCGTTCCGTCCGGCCTCGGGCTGCCGGCCTGGCTGACGTGCTTCCCCAGCTTCGGGTTCCTGCTCTGCGCCCCGGCCGGCCGCGAGACGGACTGCGCGCAGCCGTTCTTGGACCGCGGGTTGCACGCGGCCGTGGTGGGCCGGATCAACGACTCAGGGCAGCTCGCGCTGCGGCTCGGAAGTGCCTCGGCCACCGTCCTCGACCTCGCCATCGACGACGTCACCCGGCTTGGCCGGCCCTGAGGTGCCAGTCCACTCAGCTCGCCGTTGCGACCTCGCCGAGCAGCGGGTAAGCCGTCTCACGCCGGCCGGCCCGCAGGGCGATGTCGGTGGCCACGCTGAAGATACGCGCCGCGCGGTCCGGGTCCCGCCACTCGTGGCTGGAAGCGAACTCCAGCCACCGCCCGGGCGGCACGACGCCGACGCCGGAGTAGTCCAGTTCGCCCCACGTCACCGCGAGCTCGACGAGCTCAAGCAGCTCATCGACGTCGAACTCGACGGTGAGCAGTCGATCGTGGTGCCCGCGCAGGGCCGGATCCACCCGGCAGCCGGCACGGCACGTCAGCGTGGTGACCCGCTCGGTGGAGCGGGACCGGGGAACAGTCATCCAGACCTCCGGGTGGCAGGGATGCTGGGATGCTGGGATGAACGTGCCAGTCACAGTGCTCCCGCGCGTTGCATTCACGTTGCAGGCTGGTGAAACAGAACAAATTTCCTGATTGAGGAGGACGCCAGTGAGCACCCGGTCGGTGGATGTGACATGGGACGGGGGGCTGCGCTGCCGAGTGTCCGCCGGGCGCTTCGAGCTGATCGTCGACGAGCCGAAGTCGGTTGGCGGCACCGACCAGGGCCCGCAACCCACCGAGCTGCTGCTCGCCTCCATCGCGTCCTGCTTCACGCTGGCGATGGCGTACTCAGCCGGCAAGCGGGGCGTCGAGCTGACCGGGCTGCAGGTGCGGGCGACCGGTGATTACGACGGCCCGAGCTTCTCCGCGATCCGGCTTTCGGTGCGAGCCGACGCGCCGGACATCGACGCCCTGGGCCGGCTGGTACCCGCGGCTGAGCGGCTGTGCTACGTCACCAACACCCTGCGCCGCACCCCAGAGGTGACGGTGGATGTGAGCTTGTCCTGATCGCGCTGCCATCATCGTGAGGTGCACCAGCCGCTTTGTGAGTACGCCAGCTACGCTGCGGGCGCCGGTTGGCATGATGATCTGCTAGGAGAAACGATTCTTCGGCGCAGCCGGCCCGGCTGCGCCGCTGCCTGGGCCACGTGGCGGTCGCGCCTGGGCCGGTATGTGCTGGCAGTGGGCGGGATCGCGCCCCGCAAGGGGTCGCTGGAGCTGCTGGAGACATACGCCCTGCTGCATCCGCGGATGCCTGACCTTCGGCCGCCGGGATCCCGTTGGTCGTGTCAAACCTGCCGGTATTCCGCGAGATTTTTACCGGCGTCGCCCGTTTCGCTGACCACCCGGCCGAGCTGGCGACCCAGCTGGGCGCCGGGCTCGCCGAGCCGGACGTAGCTGCCCGGGGAAGCCGGCCACGCCCTCGCCGCCCGCTACACCTGGTCAGCGGCCGCACAGCGCCGCCTCAAGCTCTACCAGCGCCTCGCCTGACTCCCTACTTCTTAGCGGTTGGCCTCGCGCCGCCGCAGGGGTCGCGCGTAAGGACAAGCGCCGTAAGCTCGGGCGTCGTGAGCGCGCCCCAGATCATCCTTACCGCCAGACTCACCACCTCCGCGCTGGATGCGCGGCGGGGCGTAGTCCGGCTGCGTCCGGAGGTGCTCGACGCCCTGGGCTTGCGGCAATGGGATGCGGTGGCGCTCACTGGAGATCGTCGCAGCGTCGCGCTGGCCGGAACCGGGGAACACGCCCCTGGCGTCGCGCTGCTCGATGACGTGACAATGTCCAATGTCGGCCTGACCGAGGGTTGCGAAGTGTTGATCACGCCGGTGCAGGTACCGGCGGCCCGCTCGATCACCGTGACGGGGTCCGCGCTGGTCAGTTCGTCGGTGAGCCCGGAGACGCTGCGCCTGGCGTTGGCGGGCAAGGTGCTCACTGCCGGCGACGCGGTATCGCTGCTCCCGCACTACCTGACGCCGGGCGCGGCCGCCAGGGCGGTACGCAGCCGGCTGGCGGTGGCGATCGGGGCGAGCTGGACTACCGAGCTGCTCACTGTCACGGCCACCGACCCGCCCGGACCTGTCGCCCCGCACCCGTCCACTGTGGTCGGCTGGCGCAACGGGCCGCGCACGGGGGACGCGTCCGCGCAGCCGCAAACCTCAAGCCCCGCTCAGGCCGCCTCAGCACCTGCCGTGACCGATCTGGTGGGCGCACAGGACGCAGCCCGGCGATTGGCCGAGTGGTTCGAGCTCACCTTCCACCGGCCCGACCTGCTACGCAGTCTCGGCGCGAGTACCCGCCTGGGAGTGGCAGTGCACGGTCCCGAGGGCGTCGGCAAAGCGACGCTGGTGCACGCGGTCGCCCGTGACGTCGGCGCACAGGTTGTCGAGCTGGCTGCGCCGAGCGTGGCGGCGGTGGAGCCCGGTGTCGCCTCCCAGCACGTGCACGACGCGGTGGCGGCGGCCAGCGAGTGGCAACCCAGCGTGCTGCTGATCACTGACATCGAGGCGCTGGTGCCGGCGACCGCCCCGCCGCCACTGGCCACCGTCGTACTCGACGCGCTGGTGGGCGCGCTGGACCACGCCGCGGTAGTGGTGACCACCGCGCATCCCGAGTCGGTGGATCCGCGGTTGCGCGCGCCGGAACGCATCGATCGTGAGCTGTCGCTGGGGCTGCCCGATGCCCGGACCCGCACGGAGCTGCTCCGGGTACTGCTCGCCACGGTGCCGCTGGACACCGATGTCGATCTCGCGGCAGTGGGTGAGCGCACCCCGGGGTTCGTCGCAGCTGATCTGGTCGCGCTGCGCCGGGAGGCCGCGGTGCGCGCGGCGCTGCGCCACACCTGCGCCACCGGCACCAAGCCTGAGCTCGTGCTCATGCAGCAGGACCTGATCGGTGCGCTGGACACCGTCCGCCCCATCTCGATGTCCACTTCGAACACCGTCAGCACCGGTGGCCTGACCCTGGACGACGTCGGCAACATGACGCAGACCAAGCAGGCGCTCACCGAGGCGGTGCTGTGGCCGCTGCGCTACCCCGATTCGTTCACCCGGCTCGGCGTCGAACCACCACACGGCGTGCTGCTCTACGGCCCACCTGGCTGCGGCAAGACGTTCCTGGTCCGCGCGCTGGCCGGGTCCGGAGCACTCAACGTGTTCTCGGTCAAGGGTGCCGAGCTGCTGGACAAGTGGGTCGGTGAGTCGGAACGGGCAGTGCGGGAACTGTTCCGCCGCGCCTCCGACGCCTCACCCGCACTGATCTTTCTCGACGAGATCGACGCGCTGGCACCGCGCCGGGGCGGATTAGCCGAGGCCGGTGTCAGCGATCGGGTGGTCGCGGCGCTACTCACCGAACTGGACGGAGTGGAGCCGCTGCGCGATGTGGTGGTACTTGGCGCCACCAACCGCCCTGACCTCATCGACCCGGCACTGCTGCGCCCCGGCCGCCTGGAGCGGTTGGTGTACGTGCCGCCACCAGATACTGACGCGCGCGCGGCCATCCTGCGGTCCACAGGCCGCAACACCCCGCTGGCCGCCGACGTGAACCTCGACGCGCTGGCCGGTGAGCTGGAGGGTTATTCCGCCGCGGACTGCGCGGCACTGATCCGCGAGGCGGCGCTGACCGCCATGCGGGAATCGCTGGACGCCACTGAGATCACCGCGACCCAGCTGGCCGCCGCTCGCCAGAGCGTCCGCCCTTCGCTGGACCCGATGCAACTCACCGAGCTGGCCCGCTACGCCGCCGCGCATGGTCTAGCGCCTTCGTGAACGCCCAGCGGGCCGGGCCTGCGGCTCACGTCGATGCGTCGATGTACTCGCTCCGGTGCGCAGCGACAGTGCGATGACGCCCGCGAGAATCATGAACGCGGCCACGACCCACAAGCCAGGACGGAAGCTGCCGGTCAACCCTTGCAGCCATCCCGTGAGGTAGGGACCCAGGAAGCCGCTGAGGTTGCCGAAGGAGTTGATCAGGCCGATGCCAGCGGCTGCGCCGGCCCCAGTGAGAAAGGCATTCGGCAGCTGCCAGAACACCGGGATGGCCGCGTAGACCCCGATCGCGCAGACGGTGATGCAGGCCATCACCAGCAGCGGGGAGGTCATGTACAACGCGGCGGCGATCGCCACCGCCCCAACGAAGGCGGCGATAGCGACGTGTCCGGCCCGTTCACCGGTGCGGTCGGAGTGCCGCGCCCACAGAACCATCGCCACTGACGCGACCGCGTACGGGACCGCGGTGATCAGTCCGATCTCCACCAGGGAGAACGTCACCTGGAACTGCTGCTGAAATCCCTTGACCACCTGGGGTAGGAAAAACGCCAGGACGTAAAGGCCGTACACGATCCCGAAGTAGACGACGCTGAGCGCAATCACCCGCGGATCGATCAGCACCGCCCGGACGGGTACCTCGCGGGCGTCCTCCTCGGTGATTCGCGCCTCCAGTGCGGCGCTCTCCTCCCCGGTGAGCCACTTGGCCTGGCGGGGGCGGCTGGGCAGAAACGCCAGCACCAACACACCGAGCAGGATTGCGGGTACGCCTTCGACGAAAAACATGAACCGCCAGCCCGCGTCGAATCCCAGCACTCCGTCGCCGTTGTGGATCAGCAGCGTGGACAACGGACTACCGATCACCGACGACAGCGGGACGGCGAGGAAGAACAACGCGACGATCTTGGCGCGCTGCACGCGGGGGAACCAATAGGTCAGGTACAGGATGATCCCCGGGAAGAACCCAGCCTCGGCCACGCCCAGTAGCACCCGCACGACGTAGAAGCTGATCTCACCCTGGATGAACGCCGTGGCCGACGCCACCAGCCCCCAGGTGACCATGATCCGCGCGATCCAAACCCGCGCTCCCACGCGGTGCAGGATGATATTGCTGGGCACTTCGAAGAAGAAGTAGCCGATGAAGAACAACCCAGCGCCCAGCCCGTACGCCGCGGCGCTGAGCCTTAGGTCGCCGTTCATCGTCAACGCGGCGAAGCCGAGATTGACCCGGTCTAAATAGTTGATCAGGTAGAGCAGTCCGAGGAACGGCACCAGCCGGATGGTGACCTTACGAATCACGCAGCGTTCCACTTGGGCGGTCAATGGGCCGTCACCCCGCAGGGTTGGCGTCGCCGCCAAGGCGCGCGGCGATCAGTCGGCCGCACCTCATGACGCATCCATAACCGCGGTTTGTTCGTCATCACGTCTCGTTCTCTCCACTTCCGCACGCTCGTCGTACCGGCGCAAGCCTATGGACGATGCGCAACCAACACCCTGAAGATCACCGACGTCATCGCCGCCCCGCTGGACCCCAGGTAACTCGAAGCTTGCCAACTACGCGGTGCGCCCGGCGTTGGCGGGCGTCGAAGAACGCCTCGACTTTCGGGTACCGTTGAATGTAGGCATGCTTACAACGCTAGTGTTACAACCCTTTGAGCCACATCGAAGGGTAGCGCTCGCGCACTCTGTCGAAAATCGCTGAACGTGGAGCCGGTATTGTCGGTGCCGTGTTCTAGAATGGGTACATGTCGACGGCGGTGGTGTGGCAAGGCAGTGATGCCGAGTTGCTTGCCGAGCTGGCCGCGTTGGAAACCCGGTTGCATTCGACATGGGCGGAGATGCTGTCAGTGA
>JBHEMR010000098.1:0-14061 GCA_046262495.1 Pseudonocardiaceae bacterium
CTGGGCACTGCGGCGTTCGGTCTCAAAGGCCTGTTGTTCCCACTGATCGTGCCGGCGATCGGGGTGGTGACTGCGGTGATCGGCGTGTACGTCACCAAGGGCCGGGTCGGCGAGCCGGGGCTGCGCGCGATCAACCGCTCCTTCTACATCGCCGCAACGATCTCGGCGGTGGCCTGCACAGTGGCCGCTTTCCTCTACCTGCCCAGCACCTTCGGTGCACTTGCCGGTATTAGCCAGATCGACGGTCAGCCTCTCGATCAGGTGGTTGGCAGCCCGGAGGTGATCGCAGCGGTCGCCGTGCTCATCGGCATCGTGCTGGCCGGGATAATCCTGTGGCTCACCGGCTACTTCACCGGCACCGAACACCGGCCGGTCCGCGACGTCGGCACCAGCTCGTTGACCGGTGCCGCCACCGTGATCCTCTCCGGGATCTCGATCGGTTTCGAGTCGGCGGTGTACACCGCCCTGGTGATCGGCGCCGCGGTGTACGCGGCGTTCTTGCTGTCCGGAACGGTCACCGTCGCGCTGTTCGCGATCGCGCTGGCCGGCACCGGCCTGCTCACCACCGTCGGTGTGATCGTCGCGATGGACACCTTCGGCCCGGTCAGCGACAACGCCCAGGGCATCGCCGAGATGTCCGGTGACGTCAAGGGCGACGGTGTAGCCACCCTCACCGAGCTCGACGCTGTGGGTAACACCACCAAGGCCATCACCAAGGGCATCGCGATCGCCACCGCGGTGCTCGCCGCCACGGCACTGTTCGGCTCCTACCGCGACGCCATCCGGTCGGCAACCGCGAACATCGATCTCAACGCGGTGTTCAACGTCTCGGTCCCCAACGTCCTGGTCGGGCTGACCATCGGCGCCGCCGTGGTGTTCATGTTCTCCGGGCTGCTGATCAACGCCGTGTCCCGGGCCGCGGGAGCTGTGGTCTACGAGGTGCGCAGGCAGTTCCGCGACAACCCCGGAATCATGGACGGGTCGGTACGGCCCGAGTACGGGCGAGTGGTCGACATCTGCACCAAGGACTCGCTGCGTGAGCTGGCCACCCCGGGACTGCTCGCGGTGCTGGCCCCGATAGCGGTCGGCTTCGGCCTCGGCGTCGGCCCGCTGGCGGGCTTCCTGGCCGGGGCGATCATCACCGGCACCCTGATGGCGATCTTCCTCGCCAACTCCGGGGGTGCCTGGGACAACGCCAAGAAACTGGTCGAGGACGGCAACCACGGTGGCAAGGGCTCCGATGCGCACGCCGCCACGGTGATCGGGGACACCGTCGGTGACCCGTTCAAGGACACCGCCGGTCCGGCCATCAACCCGCTGCTCAAGGTGATGAACCTGGTCTCTGTGTTAGTGGCGCCGGCGATCGTCACGATCACGGCCCTGCCGAACGGTGCCCCGGTGCGATTCGGTATCGCTCTAGTCGCCGCAGTGGTGATCGTGGCTTCGGTCGTGGTGTCCAAGCGGCGGTCCACCTCGCTGGTCGACGCATCGCCCGCCCAGGTCAGCGCGTGATCCGCATTCGCAAAACTTCGATCCGCAACGCCTGCGAGTAGGGAGTACCCGTGCCCACATCATGTCGCGGTAGGGGCGTAACCGCTGGTCGAGCCGGCAATTGGGCAGCTGTAGTGCTGGCTCTGGGCCTCGCGCTCACCGGATGCGGCGGCTCCACCGACGTCAAGCCGAAGCCGCCGGTTGCTCCCCCGGCTTCTGATCCGGTGGCCTGGGCGGGGACGTTCTGCGGCGGCCTGGGTGAGGTGATCGGCGGAGTGTCCGCAATGGCCAAGGCGCAGCCGACCCCACAGGGTCAAAAGGATGGTTTGCTGGAATTCTCGGATATCGCCCAGCGGGCGTTCGCCAGCACCGCCCAGAAGCTCCAACAGCTCGGACCGCCGCGGATCACCGATGGCAAGCAGGTCCAGGACACTGCGGTGACCTTCTTCACCAACGCGGCTCAGACAGTCGGCGGCCAGCGCACGAAGCTCGCCGGGTTGGACGCGAACGACCCGGACTTCGTCAACAAGGCCAGTCACCTCGCTGGCCCCGATCTCGGTGCGGCCAGCACCCAGATGCAGCAGCTGACCAGCAACAAGGAACTAGCCCCCGCGTTTCGGACTGCGCCTCAGTGCAAGCAACTGAGTAGTACCACCGCGGGGCATCGATAGACGTGTCAATGCGCTGATAGTCCGCGTGGCGTAAGGCAGGATTAGTGGCCGTTCGCGACGGGTTGTGCGACGCTGGCTGCCCCGCGAAGTTGCAGACCCCCGAGGTTGCGGAGTTGTGCACACTGGGGCACGGGGGTCGGGGCATCAGGAGTACACCGAGGTGAGTGCAAGCGTGGCACGATCAAAAACGGCGACAGATCCGGGCAGCACGTCCAGCGGTGGTGCGCGCCGCCGTACCACGGCGAGCCGGTCCAACGATCTACAAGCCAACGGAGCAGCGTCCAAGGGCGGCCAGCCCGACGGCAGCCAGTCCAACGGTAGCCAGTCCAACGGTTCCGGCCGCCGGTTGGTGATCGTGGAATCGCCCGCGAAAGCTCGCAAGATCGCTTCCTACCTCGGGTCGGGTTACGTCGTGGAATCCTCTCGGGGACACATCAGGGACCTGCCCCGAGGTGCCGCCGACGTGCCCGCCAAGTACAAGGGCGAATCGTGGGCGCGGCTGGGTGTGGACGTCGATCACTCCTTCGAACCGCTGTACGTGATCACCCCGGAGAAAAAGTCCACAGTCACCGAGCTGCGCAATGCGCTCAAGGGCGTCGACGAGCTCTACCTCGCCACCGATGGTGACCGCGAGGGCGAGGCCATCGCGTGGCACCTGATGGAGACCCTCAAGCCCACGGTTCCGGTGCGCCGGATGGTCTTTCACGAGATCACCGGGCCGGCCATCCGCGCGGCGGCGGAGAACCCGCGTGACCTGGACAAGGATCTGGTCGACGCGCAGGAGACCCGGCGCATCCTTGACCGGCTCTACGGGTACGAAGTCTCCCCGGTGCTGTGGCGCAAGGTGATGCCGAAGCTGTCCGCCGGGCGCGTGCAGTCGGTGGCCACCCGCATCATCGTTCGGCGCGAGCGCGAGCGGATGGCTTTCGTGTCCGCGTCGTACTGGGACCTCGCCGCCACGCTTGATGCCGGCGAAGACGCCGCGCCGCGAAGTTTCGGTGCTCGGCTGGTCGACGTCGATGGCCGGCGGGTGGCAACGGGGCGCGATTTCGGTCCAGACGGCCAGGCCAAGCGCTCCGAGCGCGACCTGCTGATCGTCGACGAGGCGTACGCCGGGCGGCTTGCCGAGGCGCTGACCAACTCACCGCTCACCGTCTCCAGTGTCGAGGAGAAGCCCTACACCCGGCGGCCCTATGCGCCGTTCATGACCTCCACGCTGCAGCAGGAGGCCGGTCGGAAGTTGCGGTTCTCCGCGGAGCGCACGATGCGCACCGCACAGCGGCTGTATGAGAACGGCTACATCACCTATATGCGGACCGACTCCACCACGCTGTCGGAGACGGCGATCGCGGCGGCCCGGGACCAGGCCACCGAGCTCTACGGCGAGCGTTACGTCCACGAGGGGCCGCGGCAGTACACCCGCAAGGTGAAAAACGCCCAGGAAGCGCACGAGGCGATCCGACCCGCCGGGGAGACCTTCGCGACCCCAGGTCAGCTGGCCGGTGCGTTGGACGCCGACGAGTTCCGACTTTACGAGCTGGTCTGGCAACGCACCGTCGCCTCCCAGATGGCCGACGCCCGCGGCATCACCATGAGTGTGCGCATCACCGGCAACTCCGCGACGGGCGAGGCCTGCACGTTCGCCGCGTCCGGTCGCACCATCACCTTCGCCGGGTTCCTCAAGGCCTACGTCGAGACCGTCGACGACGAGGCCGGCGGGGAGGCCGACGACGCCGAGCGCAGGCTCCCCCGGCTGACCGAGGGCCAGCCCGTCACCGCCACCGAGTTGGTGCCTGAGGGGCACACCACCACGGCGCCACCGCGCTACACCGAGGCCAGCCTGGTCAAGGCTCTCGAAGAGCTGGGCATCGGCCGCCCGTCCACCTACGCCTCGATCATCAACACCATCCAGGACCGCGGGTATGTGTGGAAGCGCGGTTCGGCGCTCGTGCCGTCCTGGGTGGCCTTCGCCGTGATCGGGCTCCTGGAGCAACACTTCGGCTGCCTGGTCGACTACGACTTCACCGCCGCGATGGAAGACGAGCTGGACTCCATCGCATCCGGCGCGCAGCATCGCACCGATTGGCTGACCGATTTCTACTTCGGCTCGGAGCAGGGCGGCGCCATGTCGGTGGCCCACTTGGGTGGCTTGAAGAAGCTGGTCGGGGTGAATCTGGAGGAGATCGACGCCCGCGAGGTCAACTCCATCCCGCTGTTCACCGACGACGCCGGGCGCGATGTCGTGGTCCGGGTGGGGCGCTATGGCCCATACCTGGAACGGGTCATCGGCGAAGAGCAGCAGCGAGCCAACCTGCCGGACGACCTGCCGCCTGACGAGTTGACTGCAGAGATCGCGGAGAAGCTCTTCGCCACTCCGGTGGAGGGCCGCTCGCTGGGCGCTGATCCGGTGACCGGACACGAGATCCTCGCCAAGGAGGGCCGCTACGGGCCTTACGTCACCGAGGTGCTGCCCGAGGACGAGGCTCCAAGGGACCCTCCGAAGAAGGGTTCGGCCAAGGCAGCCGCTAAGAAGCCGAAACCGCGGACCGGCTCGCTGTTGAAGTCCATGAGCCTGGAGACGGTGAACCTCAGCGATGCGCTGCGGTTGCTGTCGCTACCGCGGGTGGTCGGCACCGACCCGGGCACCGACCAGGAGATCACCGCGCAGAACGGGCGCTACGGGCCCTACCTCAAAAGGGGCACGGACTCACGGTCCTTGGCCGACGAGGAACAGCTCTTCACGATCACCCTTGACGAGGCGCTGAAGATCTACGCCGAGCCCAAGCGCGGGGGCCGCCAAGCCGCCGCTAAGCCGCCGCTGCGCGAGTTGGGCGCGGATCCGGTCACCGGAAAGCCGATGGTGGTCAAGGAGGGCCGTTTCGGACCGTATGTCACCGACGGCGAGGGCGTGAACGCCTCACTGCGCAAAGGCGACAACGTGGAGACGCTCACTGATGAGCGAGCCGCTGAGCTGCTCGCCGAGAAGCGGGCTAAGGGCCCTGCCCCGGCGCGCGCCAGGGGCGCCGCTGCGCGGCGCTCGTGAGTGGGAAACGGTGTTATGACACTGTTTCCCACTCACGAAGCGTTGCGACGCGTGGCACCATGGTGGGGTGAGCGAGCACTCGCCGGACGGCTTGTTCGGCGGTTTCGACGGGACCGAGTCGCCTGCGGCGCTGCCGGATCCCTCCGGACGCGATGGCTGGCGCGACGCGCCCGATTTGCCACCGTTCACCTTCCCCCCGCTTCCGAATAGCCGCCTGATTCGGGAAGCGGTCGCTGCTGCACTCGGTGAAGACGGCACCGGGTGGGTAGAACAGGGCCCCAGTGCGGCGCCAGCACCGCAGCGGGCCGGCCAGCCCAATGCTGCTCAGGCCAACGTTGCTCAGCCCACTGTCGCCCCGCCCACTGTCGCCCCGCCCAGCGTTGCCCCGGCGAACCTCACCGTGCCGCTTCCTGCTGCGCAGGCGGGAAGACCGCGATCGGCCGGTGCGCCGGGCCGCGGCACGCGACCGATCCCCACGCCGGTCCCGTCGGCTGCGCTACCGCCGCGCCGATCCGGCGGGCGGCGTTCGCGTTACCGTCCGCCGCTGGCAGTCGGATCTCGCGCGCCCGCGCAGCGTGGTGACCGCCGTCGTCGAGTCGACCGCCCACGCCCAAGCCTGCCGCTACAGACTCACTCCAACGGGGGTGCGGGGATCTTCTTCACTATCTCGTTCATCCTCTTCGTGGTGCTGGCTTACGGAGTCGTCACTGGAATCGTCGATGCGATAGCCCGGCTGCTGCCCTGACCGTCGCCGGTGGGCTCGCGTAGGGCGCATGGCAGACTCCGCGCGGTACCCACCTGCGCTCGGGAAGCAGTGATGTATATGCGTGCCGTCTTGGTTGTGCTGCCGCTAGCTGTTGTGCTGGCCGGTTGCTCGTCGGGCACTGGGCAGTCAGATGATGCCGGCGCAGCGCCGGGGTCTCCGGCGGCATCAGGGCTTTCCACGCCATCAGGGAGCAGAGCTGCGGACGATCCCATCCCGCCGGTGCACAATCCCAAAAATTTGACCGCCATCCCGCCGTGCCTGTTGGTCACCCCATCGCAGCTCGATGCCAATCGGATCGACCAGCCCGGCCAGCCCAAGGACGCCCTCGGCAGCGGTGGTTGCGAGTGGACCGACAAGGCGCACACCCGGGAATTCGCGGTGTTCGTCGACATCGGCAATGACGTGCTGCGCAATGTGTACAGCCAGCGCGACTCGATCCCGGTTCTCGAAGTCACCCAGGTCGCGGGCCAGCCCGCGATCCGCACCAAGGACGACGCGAACAGCACCAGCTGCTACTTTCGGGTCGCCGCGGCCGACACCCAGACGCTGATCGTCCGGTACACCTGGCTGGGACAGGGCCGTGCGGATCCGTGCATCCCGGCGCGGGCGTTCGCCGAGACCGTCATCGGCAACCTGCCACCGTTGACGGGCTGAACTGACGTTTTGCCGCTCGCAAGCACGTCACATCGTCCGCTGCCGCCACTGAAGGGTCCGTGGATCTACTTAGCATGGGCGATACGGCAACTTTGCGGAAAGTGCCGTACGTGCACCTGTGCGCGCTGCCATAGTGGTTCCCTCGAGTGACTAAAAGTCATCTTCCAGACAAGCGCCGACGGATGAGGTGTGGGCCGCCGCTGGCTGGACACCAGCCCAAGTCGGGTGTTGTGGCAGACTCTGCGCGGCGCTGCCGCCGGCCCGGGTGAGGAGGAATGTCACGTTGAGTGACCACGGTGGGTTCGGTGCTCCCCCGCCATCGGGCGGGATGACCGAGAACCTCAATCGGCTGATCCATCCGCCGGTCGCTGGGCCAGCGCCGGTGCAGGACCTGGCCTCGATTCTGGGTGATTCCGCGCAGCACTTCCAGTTAGATCTGGACCAGGCCCCGCAGACGATCGCCACCTTCCGGCAGGTCGCCCAGGGAATGCGGGACTTGATGGACCAGGCCGGTCTCTTGGCCAACGTGCCTGCTCCGGGTCTCGACGCGGTCAGCGTCAACGCGGCCAAGGAGATCGGGCAGTGGGCGGCCAGCGAGGAACCGGGCTCGCTGCGGTGGGCTCTGGAGTCCTGCGCGGTCCAGCTCGACACGGCAGCTAAGGCCCTGGAACAGTCACTGGCCACCCATCGGAACACCGATGAGGTCAATGCCGCCCATCTGAGCCGAACAGAGCTGTGACGGGCCGCGTTCCGGTGGTGCTGGTGTTGGCCGCCGTACTGGCTGGCTGCTCGACGGGTGGTCCGCAGCCCACCGACCCAGGTGCGGCACCGACATCGTCGGCCAGCGAACCGGCTGATCCAATCCCGCCGATGCGGGATCCCAAGAACCTCGCCAGCACCCCGCCGTGCCAACTACTCACCCCGGCGCAGCTCGCTTCCAACCAGATGGACCTGCCCGCCCAGCCCAAGAAGGCGCTGGACACCCCGGGGTGTGAGTGGGACAACAAGGCCCACACCCGTGAGATCACGATCTATGTGGACACCACCAACGACGTCCTGCACAACGTCTACGCTCAGCGGGCGACCTTCCCGGTTTTCGAGGTTACCCAGGTCGCCGGGCACCCAGCGATCCTGGTCAAGAACAATGCGGCAGCCACTAGCTGCTTCTTCCGGGTTGCCGCTGCGGAGAGGCAGACACTGACTCTCCGGTTCACGTCCCTTGGGGATGGGTTGGAGGAGCCGTGTGGGCCGGCTAAGGCGCTCGCCGAGGATGTGCTGGCGAATCTGCCACCGCTGAAAAGCTGAGGGAGGGAAAAGAGCCAGTGGGGACGAGCATTGACTACAGCACCGCCTCGCACGAGACGATCTACCAGCACATCACCGGGGGACCCGGCTACGCCGGGATGGTGGAGATGAGCCGGGGTTGGCAGAGCGTCGCGACGCAGATGCAGCAGTTTCGCAGCGCTGTGGAGGAGGCGGTGCGCGGGATCGGCTTGGTGCAGCAGGGCGCGGCGGCGGATGCGGCTACGCACTCGACGTCGGCGTTGATGCCGTGGCTCGATCAGAGCGTCACCGCTGCCAACGTAATGGCGGCCCGAGTGTCCGAGCAGGCCGCCTCCTTTGCCCATACCCGGGACAGTATGCCGCCGCCGCGAACGGTTCCCGAGGTGTCGTTCAGCCAGGATCCGACGACCTGGACGGTTGATCACGCCATTGAATGGTTGCCCGGGATCCAAACTCAGAACGAGGCCGATCACGTGGCTGCCCAGCAGGACCAGGAGCGCGCCCGCGAGCTGATGGCCAGCTATCAGGGCACGTCGAATGGCAACCTCGGGGTCCGCGAGTACTTCGTTGCGGCCCCGACGGTGGTGGCCGAGGTGGTAGATCCGACGCCGGGCGGCGGCGGAGTCGGCGGCGGATCCGGCGGTGGGAGCCCGCAGCTGGCACCGGGCGAGGCGCATCCGACGCTGGCGCATTCTGCTGCCCACCCGGGTCCGGCCGCTGGTGTCCCCACGCATGCTGCGCCGGCGGGGACCGCGCCACCGCTGGCATCCGCAGCGGCGGCCACTACCCCGCAGCTCGCTGGTGGTATTCCCAGCTCAGCGGAGCAGCCGATGACCGGATCGGGCGCGGTCAGGTCGGCTTCGGCGGAGCCATTCGGGCCGTCCCCGATCCTTACTGCGTCCAACGGTGCGGACCAACTGCGGGGCGGATCGCGCTATAGCGGTGGCGTGCCGCGGGGCGGCAGCTTCGGGCCACGCCCCACTGTCTTCAGCGCTGGTGGCTCGCATCTGAATGAGCCGCGTCTGAGTAGCTCCGCCGCCTATGGCAGCGCCGAGCAGGCCAGCGCCGAGCAGGCGCGTGCTGGACGAGCTGCCCGGGGGACCGGTGGCTGGGGAGACGCCGCGCTCGGGGCGGCTGGTGGCTCCGGCCGAGACGGTGACAGCCGCGAGCACCGGCGGGCGAGGTACCTCATCGAGCAGGACACCAACGCCATCGTCGGCGAGCTACCCCGCACCGCCCCACCGGTCATCGGAGCCGCGGAGGACTACCGATGACGTCGGTATTGCGCGGCGGTGCGCTGGAGCTCACCGTTGAGCAGTACCTACTGGCGTGGAACCACCTCCAGCTCGGGCTGGTGCACTGGAACCTTCAACCACCTCGTCGGGTCGAGCAGCAGCGCACGACCGAGGAAAGCGGCGCCGCCCAGCGACAGACCTGGGACACGCTGCGGGCCCGTGGGCTGGCCGGCAGCCGGCAGCTCGCCCCGGAACTCGAGGATGCGCTGCACCTCGTCGCCCGACCGGCGGCGGAGCTCGACGCCCAGCTCGACTGGCCCGAGAGCAAGCGCACCCTCGTGGGAAGTGCGCGGGGCGAGCACGCTGCCGTCGCCGAGCTCAGCGCGTTCGGCATGCGCATCCGGACCACCCGCGCCACGGCGCTGCCGATCGCGGTCGCCGAGGTTGTTCCGGGCCGGCCGATGAGCCGCGGGACAGCGGTGTCCGTTCCCGTCGAGCTCCTTGCCGACCACCAGCACGGGCTCACCGGCGCGGAGTTGGACCGCGCCCTGCTACGCGGTGGAACGCGGCCGGATGACGTGCGGCGCTTCCGCACTATGCTGCAAGGGCCCAAGCTCGGTGGGGGGAAGTTCAGTGCGGCCTGGCGTGATCGCCACGGCAGCAGACGTGTCGCGGAGTTCGTGGTCACCTACTACGAGACCGAGCGTGGCGGCTACACCATCGAGCAGAAACGGGGGGTCGACGGCAGCCGCTGGTACACGTTGGCTCCGGCGGCACGCCCACAACTCGCGCAGCGCCTCGCTCACCTGCTTGACTCAATCCGGATATAACGATAAGGCGTTATCACCGCTAACCTCGTGGAGCCGCATGGACCCGCACGTCGAGCCCGAACTGACGGGGTCAACCGTGCACCGGGTGCGCGGAGTGCTGGCCATTCCCGCGTTCCGCCGGCTGTGGGGGGTCACCGCGATCACGGCGGTCGCGGAGTGGCAGTCCCTGCTGGCGCTTTCCGCTCTGGCCACCCAGCTGACCAGTGGCTACCAAGCGCAGAGCTTCGCGCTCGGCGGGGTGGTCGCTACCAAACTGCTGCCCGCGATGCTGCTCGGCCCGCTGGCCGGGGCGCTGGCCGACAAGCTGGACCGCCGGCACGTGATGGTGGTCTGCGATGTGCTGCGGGCCGGCCTGTTCCTGTCCATCCCGCTGGTCGGCCAGCTGGCCTGGCTGTTCGCGGCGACCTTCCTCATCGAGCTCTGCGCGCTGTTCTGGATCCCGGCCAAGGACGCCTCGATCCCCAACCTGCTGCGCCGCCCCGAACAGGTGGAGACCGCCAACCAACTCTCATTGATCATGACCTACGGGGTGGCCGTACTGCTCGCCTCCGGGGTGTTCAGCGCGCTGTCCAAGCTCGGTCCGGTACTGCGTCAAGCCGGACTGATCCACAGCGCCGAAGGCTCGGCCTACCTCGCGCTGAGCATCAACGGCTTCGCCTACGCATTCTGCGCGCTGGTGGTCGGAACCCGGATCCCGGAAATCTCCGGCCGGGCCTTGGCCAGGCGTGACGCCCAACCGGGCCTGCTCACGATGCTGCGCGACGGTGTCATCTTCGTCCGTAGCACGCCCCTGGTCCGCGGCTTGGTCACCGGGATCCTCGGCGCCTTCGCCGCAGGCGGGGCCGTCATCGCCTGCGCGAAGCTCTACTCCACCAGCCTGGGCGGTGGCGACGCCGCCTACGGGCTGCTGTTCGCGTCGCTGTTCGTCGGTCTTGGCCTGGGCATGGCGATCGCGCCGCTGGCGGCGCGCCGGATCCGGCACCGCGGCTTGTTCGGCCTGGCGATCGTGGCGGCCGGGCTGGCTCTGGTCGCCGTCGCGCTGGCGCCGCACCTGATCGCCGCGCTGGCCGCTGTCATCCTGGTGGGCTGCGCCGGGGGCGTCGCGTTCCTCACCGGCCTGACCATCATCGGGGCGCAGGTCGCTGATGAGATGCGGGGCCGCACCATCGCGTTCGTCCAGTCGCTGGTCCGGCTGGATCTGCTCGCCTCGATGGCGCTGGTCCCGTTCGCGGTCGGGCTGGTCCAGCAGCGCACGATCACGCTGTTCAGCGAGCGGGTGACCATCGACGGCACCCGCCCGGTGCTGCTGTGCGCCGGCCTGCTGGCAGCGATGGTCGGCATGGTCGCCCACCGCCAAATGGACGACCGGCACAACGGGTCGTTGCTGGCTGATCTGCGGTCCGGCGTCCGCGGACGTTCGCCCGCCAGCCCGCCGGCGACTAGGCCGACTGGGGTGGAGCCGTCGGCCCGGGCGACTGGGGCGGCTCCACCGGCCCCGGCGGAGCCGGAATGAGCGTGTGGGCCGACCTGGTCGGGCAGGAGCCGGCGGTGGCCACCCTGGTTGAAGCCGCCGGACCGGCTGGGGCGATGACCCACGCCTGGCTGTTCACTGGTCCGCCCGGCAGCGGTCGTTCGGTCGCGGCCCGGGCCTTCGCCGCCGCTCTGCAATGCACCGATGCGGTAGTGGGGCCGGGGTGTGGCAGCTGCCAGGGCTGTCGCGCCACGCTGGCGGGCAACCACCCCGACGTCCGGCAGGTGGTTCCCGAAGGTCTGTCAATCTCGGTGGCGGACATGCGCGCGCTGGTCGTCGGGGCGTCGCGGCGGCCGTCGGCGGGCCGGTGGCAGGTGCTGCTCATCGAAGACGCCGACCGGCTCACCGAGGGGGCGGCCAACGCGTTGCTCAAGGCCGTGGAAGAGCCGCCGCCGCGCACGGTGTTCCTGCTCTGCGCGCCGTCGGATCACCCCGAGGACATCGCGGTGACGTTGCGTTCACGCTGCCGATCCGTGGGGTTGCGGACTCCGCCCGCCTCGGCCATCGCCGACGTGCTGGTGGCGCGCGACGGGCTGGACGTCGACACCGCTCGGTGGGCCGCCTCGGTGTGCGGCGGTCACGTCGGCCGGGCTCGCCGGTTGGCCACCGATCCGCAGGCCCGGGCCCGCCGGGAGGCGGTGCTGCGGGTGCCGACGGCGCTGAGCTCCTTCACCGACGTGTTCACGCTCGCCGATGAGCTGGTCGGAGCCGCCGAGTCGGAGGCCAGCGGTCTGACTGTGGCTCGTAATGCGACCGAGACCGAGGAACTGGAGACGGCGCTGGGAGCCGGCGGAACCGGGAAGGGTGCTGCGGCGGCGACCCGGGGAGCCAAGGGTGCAATCCGCGAGCTGGAACGCCGGCAGAAGTCTCGGGCCACTCGCACCCAGCGCGACGCGCTGGACCGGGCACTGGTCGACCTGGCCGGCTTCTACCGGGACACCCTGGTCGCCAGCTGGGCCGCCGCGGTGCCCCTGACCCACCCCGACCGCGCGGCCGACATCACGACCGTCGCCGGGCGGTCGTCGCCGGAGACGTTGCTCCGCAGGTTGGAAGCGGTGCTCGGCTGCCGCGAGGCGCTAGAGCTCAATGTCAAACCGCGGATCGCCGTCGAGGCGCTGACCAGCGCGTTGCAGGGCGACTAAGGTGATCTCCTCGTGATCGCTCTGAGGCCCCCAAACTCCACAGCAGAGCTGTTCGGCTGAGGTGTGACAGCTCTGTTGTGGAGTTTGGGAACCCTAGAGTTGATCGTCTATAGATCCACGACGCCCTGGGCCGATCAGAGATAACGTCCGAGCGATCGTTACACTGGGCAGCGCTGCCCGGGCAGCGCTGCCGCCTTAGCTCAGTCGGCCAGAGCAGCTCACTCGTAATGAGCAGGTCGTCGGTTCGATTCCGACAGGCGGCTCCACCTCTCACCTGGGAAACAGTCTCAGGCTGAGAGCTGTGCTTCATCGCGTGGAATCAAACGTGGTGCGAGTGGCGTTACAGTGGCTCCGTGGCTGCACCTTCAGTACGCCGCGCCAGGCGGCAGCGCGGCAGCATCGAGGAGCTGCCCAGCGGCGGGCTGCGTGTCTCCGTGTACGCCGGAATCGATCCACTGACCGGGCCGCCACTACCTGCGAGAAAGCATCCCTGCCAGCCGCAACGTCCACGCTGAGGCGCAGAAGGCCATGCGTCGGCTGGCGAACCAGGTCGACGAGCGGCGCAACCCACGGACGAACGCAACGGTCGATCAGCTGCTTGATCGGCACTTCGAGCTCGCCGAGCTGGAGGACAACACGCTTGCCAACTACCGCAGTCTGGCGGAGAAGCACATCCGGCCGCTGATCGGCTCGGTGAAGGTGGGGGCACTCGACGGCGATCTGTTCGACTCGTTCTACGCCACTCTCCGGCGCTGCCGGGAACATTGCGGCCAACGGCAGCGCATCAACCACCGAACCGGCAGCCCGCACCAGTGCGACGATCGCTGCAAGGCGCATCAGTGCCGGCCGCTGTCGAACGGGAGCGTCCGGTACATCCACTTCATCCTCAGCGGCGCGTTAAAGCGCGCCGTACGGTGGCGCTGGATCGCCACCACCCCATCGCGCAGGCCGTCCCGCCGCCCCAACCCAAGCCGAACCCGCAACCGCCCACCGCTGAGCAGGCCGCGCGCATCCTCAAGAAGCCTGGCAGGACCCGGACTGGGCCATTCTGATCTGACTGACCATAGTCACCGGGTTCCGGCGTGGCGAGCTCTGCGCGATCCGCTGGCGCCATCTCGATCTGGAAGCCGGTGTGCTGACTCTGGAGAGAAGCATCGGCCAGCGCAGCGGGCGGACGTGGGAGAAGGACACCAAGACCCCCAACACCGCCGCATCGCCCTTGACCCCGAAACCCTCTCCTTGCTCAGCGAGCATCGGCACCGGTGCGAGGAATGCGCCGCAGCGTTCGAATTAGCGCTGACCGACGACGCCTTCGTGTTCTCCCTCGCCGTCGATGGGTCCGTGCATCTAAAGCCAGACTCGGTTAGCCAGCGCTACGCCAGGCTCGCCCGGCGCCTCGGCATCTCAACGACGA
>JBHEMR010000099.1:0-7552 GCA_046262495.1 Pseudonocardiaceae bacterium
GCGCGCGTCGCCGCTAGTACCCGGGCGGCCACCGGATGCCGCTCGGTGTGATAACTGTGCCGAGCAGACCACTCGGGGCACGATCTTGGATGCGTGCGGCGAGCTCCAGCCGAGGTTCATCGCATCCTGGATGCTGAGATAGATGACCTGGTCACCGATGGGTGAGGGAATATGCGCGGCGTCGCCGACGAATAGAACGCGCCCGCACCGATAGTCGGTTACTTGCCGGGTTGCGTCGCTGAACCGACTGCCCCACCGCAGCCTTTCCAATTCGTCTCTGCGCCGTGAACGGCGGTCAACGCCCGGCTCACCTCATCAGCGGTCACCGGCGCCTGACGGGACAATGTTTCCTGCTCCGAGCCACTGAATATGACCCGGTACAGCCCAGTGCACTCGCCGGCTTTCTACAGCGGATGCATCAGCATCCAACAACGACCACCAAATGGCAGCCAGTCCGACATCCGCATTGACCGCGGCCAGCGTGCCGGCTCGTCGTCGAGACCCTCGCGCTGACGGCAGCGCTCACTCGGTACCTCGGCCGCAGCGAAGACGCCCTTGCGACGGCGTTGCGAGAGGCGGCACCTCTTGAGGTCCGGCGTGCCGAACAGGCGGCGCGGCTGACCGCCTGTCAAATCATCGCGGTCCCGCACGTCCTCGCACACGAGAATCAAATCCGCATTTCCGCCGGTAAGCCCGCTGACGCGCTGGCTCCGGACGCACGAGCCGAGGCCGACCACGCCTTCGACCTGCTGCGAGGAGGCCTCGAGCTGTACCGCACTTGATGGGCACGGTGCTGCGGGGCGGGTCGACGTCGACCGGACACGATAAATACCCACCGCAGGAGCCGGCTACTCCCCCCTTTACCCATGGCTCTCAAGGCGCCGCGGACACAGCCGATGCACGGCATTGGTGCCACTATCCAGCAGAACCCCAAGATGAAATAATTCGCACTCCGCCGCAGCTCATCCAGGGAGCTTGGGTCAGGTGAAAATGTTGCGAAAGTCGCCATGATCGCGACGATATGAGATAGGCTCGTGCGAAGCGCCTAATGAGTGACGGCACAGCGAGTAGTCCGCGCCTCACCGTTTGCGCGTAGGTACTCCGTGTCTGACATCTACGTCGACTTTGTCGTCGGCTACGTATTAGAAAAGCAACTCATCACTACGTAGCCGGACTGGCAAATTTACGTGCGAGTACTGATTGCCCGTGGCGGTAAACCCGAGCAGGGTATGGGAAGCCGAATCGGGAATGCCACCGATGCGGTGTTTTTGCCCCGGGTACCACCGGGACGACTTTTCCTAGGAGGATTTGATGTCTGACGTACTGGGTTTTGCGGAGATCGACGCGCAGCACGTGGAGCTGCTGCCCGGCCGTACCGTCCTGTCGCTGTTCAGCGCCGGTGGCGGCAGCCGTGGCGGCGATGGCGGCGAGGGGGGTAACGGCGGCGCCGGTCGTGGCGGCATCGGCCTGAACATCTTGAACATCGATTTGTTCGGTGACCAGGTCAACAGCGCCGGTGACGGTACCGGCGGCGCGGGTGGCAACGCCAACGGCGGCAATGGCGGCGTCCACCACAGCTGATGAGTCGGGGCGGTGCCGCTGGATGACCGCGTGCGGTGCCGTTGGCCAGGGAGGGATGGTTTCCGACGCGGCCATCCCTCCCGTCATCATTAGACTTCGGGAGTAGCGGTATGAGGTAATTTCAATGCGCGACTGTTATCATCTCCACTCGCACGCGAGAGCGGAAATGATCATCATGTCGTAAGGATGGTGGTTACGCCGTTGTCTGAGTAACGCTGGCAGGTTCACCCGGACCCCGGCAAACTAGGCAAACTAACTGATAGATGCACCGGGTGAGCGCCAGGTGCTCACCCGAGGCCTGGGAGCTGTTTCATGATGCAAGTCTCGTCTCACCATCTGGAAGTACTCCGCACGGTGCTGACCGGAAAGGTGATCACAGCGGAGGACGCTGACTATGACACCGCTCGCATACAGTGGAACAACGATATCGATCGCCGCCCGTTAGCGATCGCGCGCTGCGTGTCGCCGGCTGACATCGCTGCGGCGCTCACCTTCGCCCGGGACCAACAATTGGAGATCTCGGTGCGCGGCGGGGGCCATGCATTCTCCGGGGACGGCGTCTGCGACGGCGGACTGATGATCGACCTTAGCGCGATGCGGCAGGTCTCTATCTCTGTTTGTGCCAGGCTGGCCCAGGTGGGCGGCGGCGCCACCGTGGCGGAGCTGGACACAGCAACCCAAGTGCATGGGCTGGCGGTGCCCACCGGGGTGATCAGCCATACGGGCGTCGGGGGGCTGACCCTTGGTGGCGGCGTTGGATGGCTGACCCACAAGGCGGGATTGACCATCGACAATCTGGTCTCAGCTGATGTGGTGCTTGCCGACGGGCGCTACTTGCACACCTCTTCTGAGCAGCACGCCGATTTGTTCTGGGCGTTGCGCGGCGGGGGCGGCAACTTCGGCGTCGTCACCACTTTCGAGTTCCAGCTTCAGCCGGTCGGACCGGAGGTGCACCTGGGATTGTTTTTCTGGGGCATGGATCAGGGCGAGGAAGTGCTGCGGTTGGCTCGCGACGTCGTACCCAACTTGCCCGTCGAAGCCGGCGCACAGATCGCGATCGGCCTCAACGCCCCACCGGCACCCTTCGTACCTCCGCAATACCACTTCACACCCGGCTACCTGCTCCTCGTGGTCGGGTTCTCCTCCGCGGCTGAACACGCCCGCCTCGTCGCGCCAATTCGAGAGGCGCTACCGCCGCTGTTCGAGCTGGTGACTCCGATTCCCTATGTGGCGTTGCAGCGGACGCTCGACGAGACCGCTCCATGGGGTCTCCTCGGCTATCAAGAAGTGATTTACCTTGACGAACTGACCGACGACGTGATCTCGAGGATCGTGACACAACTGCCTGCCAAACGGTCGCCGATGAGCTTCTGCCTGATATTCCGCTTGGATGGAGCGTATAGCGCGGTGGGCGATGAGGAGACGGCTTTCGGCGGTCGGCGGACGCCACGCTATGTCGTCAACATCGCTGGCATCGGCGCCAGCCCCGCGGTCCTGAACGCCGACCGGGCGTGGGCCAGGGCATTATGGAGCGCGCTGCGGCCGTTCGCCAAGGACTCGGGTGGTTACGTGAACTCCATGACTGACCACGACGAGGACCGGGTACGGGCATCTTACGGCCCGACCAAGTATGGGCGGCTGGCCCGGATCAAGGCCAAGTACGACCCGGCCAACGTCTTTCACCTCAACGCCAACATCAAACCCACCTAACCAGTCCGGGCGTAAGCCCATCGAGCATATGACCTCCAGCAGCGATCCTGCCTAATCCCACGCCGTCCGGGCGACGGTACGCTTGGCACCGGGGCGTGGCGCTGCATCGCATCTGGAGGAGATCGGCCGTGACTGACCTGGCCCGCACGCCACCCCGTGGACTGCGCACCCGCCTGTTGGTCACGCTGCTCGTGTTGGGCGTGGTGTGCGTCGCTGCGGTCGTGCTGCCGGTACCCAGTCCTTTACAGGTGCGCGACTGGTCGCAGTCGGTCGGCATCGCCGCGCCATTGCTCTTCGTGCTCGGGCACGCTCTGGCGACGGTGGCGCCGGTCCCCCGTACGGTGTTCACCCTCGCTGCCGGGTTGCTCTTCGGGCCGGTCCTGGGGGTAGGTCTTTCGCTGGTGGCGACGGTGCTGTCCGCGGTGCTGGCCTTCGGTCTCGTCCGCCGGTTGGCTCGCGGACTTGTGTTGCCTCATCTGGATCACAAGATGCTGCGGGCGGTGGATGCGCGGTTGCGCCGTCGAGGCTGGCTTGCGGTGGCATCACTGAGATTGATCCCGGCAGTGCCCTTCTCGGTACTCAATTACTGCAGCGCGCTGTCGTCAATCCGGTTTCGCCACTATCTGGCCGGTACCGTGGGCGTCCTGCCGGGCACGGTAGCGGTGGTGGTGCTCGGTGACGCACTCACTGGAACTACCTCGCCGGCCTTGCTCGCGGTCTCGCTGGCCGGCGCGGGAATCGGAGTGATTGGCCTGGTCGTCGAGGCCCGCTCCCCCGCCTCGGTTACCCAGGCGAAGGCTGCATCCTGATGAGTCCGGCGCTGACGTACCCGGCGGTGCGGCCATGAGCAGCCCCGCGGACCTCACCGCCGTCCAGCTCGTCGCCGCCTACCGCACGGGTGAGTTGTCGCCGGTCGAGGCCACCCAGGCCGTGTTGGATCGTGTCGATCAGCTCGACGGCCAGGTGCGCGCCTTTTGCTTCGTGGACGTCGACCGTGCGCTCCAGCAGGCCAAGGCGTCTGAGCTGCGCTGGCAGCAGGGCGTGCCGCAGGGTCTTGTCGATGGCGTGCCGACGTCGATCAAGGACGTGTTTCTGACCCAGGGGTGGCCGACTCTGCGCGGTTCGAGGTTGGTCTCCCCGGACCAGGAATGGCCGCTCGACAGTCCGTCCGTCGCCCGGTTGCGCGAGCACGGCGCGGTCCTGTTGGGCAAGGCGACCACCTCCGAGCTGGCCTGGAAGTGCGTCACCGACAGCCCGCTCACCGGCGTCACGGTCAATCCCTGGGACACCAGCCGGACGTCGGGCGGGTCAAGCGGCGGCAGCGCGGTAGCGGTCGCCCTGGGTATGGGTCCGCTGTCGATGGGCACTGACGGGGGTGGTGCGGTCCGCATTCCCGCGTCGTTCACCGCTACGGTGGCGATCAAGCCGACCTATGGCCGGGTGCCGCACTGGCCGACAAGTCCGTTGGGCACTCTGATCACCCCTGGGCCGATGGCCCGCACGGTGGCCGACACCGCGCTGCTGCTTGATGCGGTATGCGGTTACGACCCGCGAGATTGGTCCGCACTACCACCCATCACCCGCCCGTACTCCAGCGTGCTGGGCAACGGTGTGCTGGGTTTGCGGATCGCGGTGAGCCCGACGCTGGGCTATGTCGAGGTCGATCCGGATGTCGCCGATGCAGTGCAGGCCGCCGCTGGGGTGTTCCGCGACCTCGGCGCGGAGGTCGAGTTCGCCGATCCGGGTTTCGCTGACTGCGCGCGGGAATTTCAGGTGCTCTGGTCTACCGCAATGGCCAAGACCGTCGAGCGCCTGACGCCGGGCGAGCTCGAACTCATGGAGCCTGCGCTGCAGGAGATCGTCACACAGGGCCAGCGCTACTCCGCGCTGGATTACCTCGCCGCCACCGCGACCAGAATGGCGATGGGCGCCACGATGGGCACTTTCCACGAACGCTACGACCTGTTACTCACCCCGACGGTTCCGATCACGCCCTTCGTCGCGGGTGAGGAGGTGCCGATCGGATGGCACTCGCAGCGGTGGACCAGCTGGACGCCGTTCACCTACCCGTTCAACATGACCCAGCAACCCGCCGCCAGCGTGCCCTGCGGATGGACCAGCGCTGGACTGCCGATCGGATTGCAGGTGGTGGGACCGCGCCACGCCGACGACCGGGTGCTTGCCGCATGCGCGGCCTACGAGCAGGTCGAGCCGTGGGCGGCCTACCGGCGTCCTGCTCTGTTACTCCGCTGACAGGGTTATTGCTCCGCTGACGGGTCACCGCCGGTGGGATCGCGTGGTCCGGCCGGGGGTGACTGCGGACGGGTCACATGGTGCGCCGCGCCGGGTTGGCCGCTGAACCCTGGTCGTACCGGGGGTCCCAGCGAAGGGGTCGTCCCGACCTCCGGCCGTGGCACCTCCCTGTGGGCCACCTCCTCCGCAGCCCGCACCGCAGCCGCCACATCCGGGTCGGTGGCGGTGTCGAACCACCCGGAAACGGCCTCGTCGTCGTCCTCTGGCCGGCTGGCGGCCACGTATTCCCGGCTCGGTTCGTACCGGAACACCCCGTCATCCCCCGGCGCCCCGAGCATTCTGGTGAATCCTTCGAGGGCCTTGCCGAAGTCGCTGGGTACGATCCAGACCTTGTTCGCATCGCCTTGGGCCATCTGCGGCAGCGTCTGCAGGTACTGATAGGCCAACAGCTCGGGGGTCGGGCGGCCCTCCTTGATCGCGGCGAACACTTTCTCGATCGCCTTGGCCTGACCCTGCGCCTGCAGATACCTCGCGGCCCGTTCGCCTTGGGCCCGCAAGATACGAGACTGCCGCTCAGCCTCGGCAGTGAGGATCGCGGCTTGCTTGGCGCCCTCAGCGGAGAGGATAGCGGCCTGTTTTTGGCCCTCCGCGGTCTTGATCGCAGATTCGCGCTGACCCTCGGCGGTGAGGATGGTGGCGCGCTTCTCCCGATCCGCGCGCATCTGCTTTTCCATCGGTTCCAGGATGGACGGCGGTGGATCGATCGCCTTGAGCTCCACCCGACCGACCCGGATACCCCACCGTCCAGTCGCCTCGTCGAGCACCCCGGACAGCTGGCCGTTGATGAAGTCTCGGGAGGTCAGGGTGTCCTCCAGACTCATCCCGCCGACGACGTTGCGCAGCGTGGTGGTGGCCAGCTGCTCGACTGCGGCGATGTAGTTGGAGATTTCGTACACCGCGTCCTTCGGGTTGGTCACCTGGAAGTACACGACGGTGTCGATGTCGACCGTCAGATTGTCCTTGGTGATCACTGATTGCGGCGGGAACGACACCACCTGCTCCCGCAGGTCGATCTCTGCCCGAATTCGGTCGATGAAGGGGACCAAAAAGTTCAGACCGGGGGTGAACGTGCCTTGGTAGCGGCCGAGCCGCTCGACGACCGCGGCGGATGCCTGCGGGATCACCACGACGGCCTTGACGACGGTGGCGACGATCGCCAGCACGATAACCGCTATAACCACGAGCAGCGCAACGCTCATGAAGGCTCCCCCATAACGACGGCAGTGGCGCCGGAGATGGTCATCACCGTCACCGCATGACCGGGCTGCAGTACCTCGGTTTCGTAGAAGGCTCGGGCAGACCACAGCTCCCCGCGCAGCTTGATCTTGCCACCGTGCGCGTCAACGGTGCTGACCACAATCGCTTTATCGCCGACCAGGGCCTCGACGTTAGTCGGGACGTGGTCGCTGTGCAGCCGGCGTCTGAGCATTGGACGGGCCACGGTGATCAGGGCCACCGTAGCACCGGCGAAAACGGCGACGTCGAGCAAAGGCCCAGCACCCAACGCCGCGAAACCCGCAGCCACGAGCGCACCCGTCCCGAGCATGATCAGCACGAAACCGCCGGAAAGCACCTCAGCAGCGATCAGCAGCAGCCCCGCGACGAGCCACACGACAGCGGCCATGTGCCCATCTTGACAGATCTTCGAGCCGGATTCTGCAGTGATCGTGATCGCGTTTCGCTACCCGGCCGTAACGAAGTCGATGAGCTGCTCGACGGCGCCCAGCAGGGTCGGTTCAAGATCGCGGAAACCCTCCACGGCGCCCAGTACCCGCGCCCACCCCTGCGCTGGATCCGCGAATCCAGTCCCGTCCACCCAACCCAGCGCCCGGCACACGCCTTCCTTCCACGGCACCCCGCGCGGCACGTCCGGCCAACCTGGGATGCCCAGCGTCGCGGGCCGCACAGCTTGCCAGATATCGACATAAGGGTGGCCGGTCACCAGGAC
>JBHEMR010000100.1:0-5115 GCA_046262495.1 Pseudonocardiaceae bacterium
GAACAGCCACGCGAGGTGGATGACCGCGTCTGCGCCGCGAAACAGGCCGACCAGCGCGTCTCGTTCGATATCGGCCTGGGCCCATTCAGTCCGAGGTGCCGACCACTGCGGTCGCCGGCGCGCCACGCCGAGGATCGACCCTACCCTGGGATCTTCGGCCAGCGCGGCGACCACGCTGGTGCCAACATTGCCGGTCGCACCGACCACCACGACCCGCGCGGCTTTCGTCCTCCTGGTAGCGGGCATGGCTCAGTCCTCCTCGGCTTGTCGACGCGAGGCTCCCGCGCCGTGAAGTTGTGGCGTGAGCTGAACAATCTGACCGCGTTGCACCACTTGCACGCCATCGGCGAGACCTCGCGACCGAGCCTCGTTCAGGAAGTCCTGCAGCGGTGACCGGAACGCTGAGTAGTCGTCGTAGTGCACGGGCACCGTCATACCTGGGCGGATCTGCTGCATGAGGTCGGTGCCCTGCCGCCCGTCCATCGTCACGAGGACACCGACCTCACGCAGCATCGGCAGGTTCAAGGTGTCTCCGGTGATGTAGACCTGCAAGTCAGGTTCGCCAGGGCGGCGCACTGCAAGACGCTCCCCATGACCGGCGGCAACAGGCGATGCACGCCAGCCGGACCATGTTGGCCGGGCACGGCGGTGATGGTCAGCCGCTCCGCACCGCTGTTGAGTACCCAACTCTGCCAGGTCTGCACCGCTGCGACACTGCGAAAGCCCCAGCGGCGTAGCCGGCGTGCGGCGTGCGCAGTGGTAACGACCGGAAGCTCACGGTCCAGCTGGCGCCGGGCAATCCGGTCGAAGTGGTCGCCGTGCAGGTGCGACAGCACCATTGCATCCAGCGCTGGCAATTCGTCGGGCTGCAACGCCGGCTCGGTGCACCGCCGGGAGAACAACCCGTAGCCCAAATGCACGCGCTGCCCGCGATGCAGGAAATTGGGATCGGTCAGCAGCGTGAAGCCGCCCAAGCGCAGGATCGTCGTCGCGGTACCGACGAAGGTGAGTCGGTTACCGGCCGGCTCGTGCCCGGACCGGCGCTTCGACCGGGACCCTGACAGGGGCTCCAAGCGCGCCGCTGACTCGGAAGAAGATGGCATGGTTTAGGGCTACCCAACCTGCCAGCGCAGAAACCGCCCGCGCAGGCCGCCTTAGCGAAGGCGAGCTGAACCCAGACCGCCCGGGGCGAGTATGTTGAGCGGCGAGATTGTTGAGCGTGCTGGCGCGGCGCTGACCAGGGAGGCGACGGTGGGCGAATTGAGCCCGTGGCATTTGTTGATCGTGGCGGCGGTCTTCATGCTGCTGTTCGGTGCCAACAAGCTGCCGCAGATGGCCCGGTCGGTGGGGCAGTCGATGCGGATCTTCAAGGCGGAGACCCGCGCCTTGTCCGGCGAGAAGGAGCCCGAACAGCTACCTCAGACACCCAGCTCGTCCGCGGCCGCCCCGTCTTTGCAGCACCAGTCCCAGCCTCACCAGAACCCGCAGGCGCATAACCCAGATCCTCACCAAGACTCGCAGCCTCACCAGCCGACTCCGCCGGCACAGTCTGTCCAGCCGCCGTCTGTTTAGCCTCCGTCTACGTTAGTCGTCCTGCGGCAAGTCGAAGACGTAACCGACCCCGCGAACGGTCCGAATACGGGTCGGCCTGTCCACGTCACTTTCGACCTTGGTGCGAATCCGACGAATGTGCACCTCCAAGTAGTTGCGGGCGTCTGTCCGATCCGGGCCCCATGCGTTGTGCAGCAACTCGCGCCGGGTGACGACCCGACCGGCGTTGTCCATCAGATGCCGCAGGATCAGGAACTCCTTGTGGGGTAGGTGCACCGGTGCACCCCGAACCAAGAGCCGATGCCCATCAAGTTGCAGCTCTATATCCCCGATTCGCAGAATCCGCAGCAAACCGAGAGTTTGGGGATCGACCGGCAAGTACCGGTAAGCTTGCGGTGTGTTCGTCGGCCCCCAGCTCTCGATCGATGACATCAGCCGAACCGTCCCGAGATATAGTCTTCAGTGGCTTTCTCTGCTGGGTTAGAGAAGATTTTCTCCGTGTCGTCGAGCTCCACGAGTCGGCCCGGCTGGTCGGCTGCCGGCAGGTTGAAGAATCCGGTCCGATCAGATACCCGAGCGGCCTGTTGCATATTGTGGGTCACGATGACGATCGTGTAATCTTCCTTCAACTTTCCGATCAAGTCTTCGATCGCCAGGGTGGAGATCGGATCCAACGCCGAGCAGGGCTCATCCATCAGCAGAACGTCTGGTTGCACCGCAATGGCGCGCGCGATGCACAGCCGCTGCTGCTGGCCACCCGACAGGCTGCCGCCCGGCTTGCCGAGCCTGTCCTTCACCTCATTCCACAAGTTGGCGCCGCGCAGCGAACGCTCAGTCACCTCATTTAATTGAGCCTTATTGTTCACTCGCTGCAGTTTGAGGCCGGCGACGACGTTGTCTCGGATAGACATCGTTGGAAACGGGTTGGGTCGCTGGAACACCATGCCTACCGCACGACGCACTTCGACTGGATCAACGCCTGGCCGGTAGATGTCCTCGCCGTCGAGTTCTACCCGGCCCTCCACCCGCGCCCCTGGGATGACCTCGTGCATCCGATTGATCGTGCGCAATACGGTCGATTTGCCACAGCCTGAGGGCCCAATGAACGCTGTAACGGCACGTGGCGGGACAGACAGGTTCACTTGCTGCACGGCATGGAACTTGCCGTAGTAGATGTCGACATCTTTCATCTGAACATTCTTGGCCATGACAGGTCCAATTTTAGGGGTTGGCTGCGGACGCTCGCGAGGCGGGCGAGCACTCGCGCGACGACATTGAGGAACAAGACGATCAGAATCAGCACCAACGCCGCCGCCCAGGCCCGGTTGATTGCCGTCTCATTAGGCAATCCTGCCTCGCTGAACACGAACAGTGGCAGCGAGGCCTGCGCTCCGGAGAACGGATCGAAGTTGAGCGCCGGGTTGCCGAATACTGTGACCAACAGCGGCGCCGTTTCCCCGGTGACTCGAGCAATAGCGAGCATCACCCCAGTCACGATTCCCGTCAGAGCTGAGGGCAACACGATTCGAACCACGGTGACCCACTTCTGTATCCCCAACGCGTAACTACCCTCCCGCAGACTGTCCGGCACGATCTTCAACATCTCCTCCGCCGACCGGACCACGGTAGGTAACATCAAGATCGCGAGCGCCATGGAACCAGCGAAACCGGAAAAGCTCTGTCTTAACGCCAGGATCCACAATGCGAAAATGAACAGCCCGGCAACGATTGACGGAAGGCCGGTCATGACGTCGACGAAAAAACTCACGATCCGCCCGAGCCGTCCGGAGCTGTATTCGACAAGGTAGATCGCGACGAGGAGGCCGAATGGTACCGCCATCAGGGTGGCCAAACCGACCTGTTCTAGTGTGCCGATGACAGCGTGGTAGATGCCACCAGCCGCGTCCTGCTCGGCCACGCCGCGCATCGTATGAGTGAGAAACGATCCGTTGAGGACGACCGCGCCTTTAGCGATCGTGAATCCAAGCACCGCGACCAGCGGCAAGACGGCGGCACACGAACACGCCACCACAATGCTGGTCATCAACCTGTCCTTAGCCCTGCGCCGGCCTTCGACCAGCGCCGACACCGTCGTCTGCGCTACCACGGTGAGCGCCGCCGCGACCATCAGAAATCCGACCCGGCCCTGCATCGGCGTGGCAGCGAACAGCACCACCGTCACCGCGACAGCCCCAGCCGCGATCGCAGCGAGCGACCAGCCGGACAGCCGAGCGCGAATCAGGGCTGAGCTGCCGGTCGACGCCACACCGGCCAGCGTCATGACGCACCTCCGCGCCCACTTTTACCGGCGATCGCACGCGCCCCGAAATTCACGACCAGCGTGATGATGAACAGGACCAGACCCGACGCGATCAACGCGCCCCGACCCACCTCGCCAGCCTCACCATATCGGTTGGCGATATTGGCTGCGATAGTGTTGCCCCCGGGTTCTAGCATGTGGAAGCTGATCTCATAGTTGGCCGACAGGACCAGCGCTACCGCGATCGTCTCCCCTATTGCTCGTCCGAAGCCGAGCACCGCCCCGGTGACAACGCCCGAGCGTCCGTAAGGCAACACCGCGGTGCGGACCATCTCCCATTTTGTCGCACCGATGGCCCACGCTGCCTCAATCTGCTCCCGCGGTGTCCGAATAAACACTTCCCGGGAGATCGCGGCAACGATCGGGATCACCATCACCGCAAGCACTACAGACGCGGCGAAGATCGACTTTCCGTAAGTACCGTTGGAAGTAAAAAGTGGAATGAAGCCCAGGTAGTGCTCCAAGAACCTCGACGGCCCGATGATGTTGGGGACGAGATAGATCAATCCCCACAGGCCGAAGACAACGCTCGGAACGGCCGCCAACAAGTCCACAACATAAGCCAACGGACGAGCCAGCCATCGTGGCGCATAGTGGCTGGTTGCGAGCGCTACACCCACGGCCACTGGCACGCTGATCAACAACGCTAACAGGGATGCCAACACACTACCGAAAGCTAGGGACGCGATACCGAAGGATGAGGGCGTACCATCGGGCGCCCATTTCAGCGTAGTGAGGAAGCTCGTGGTGTTCGCATTAAGGGCGGGGATCGCTTGCAACACGAGGAACACTGCGATAGCGGCCATGATAACCAGCAGCAAAGCACCGGATCCTTGGGCCAGTAGCCGGAAGATTGCATCACCACGCCGGCGAGTCCGCCGGTTTAGATTCCAGCCGGGTGGCGCGCTCGGCATTGGCGGTTGCGTGACTAGCGACGACAAGCGCGGTCCACGGGTGTCCGGAACATGCACGGACGGGGCCGTCGAGACCGCCGCACATTCTGATTCGTCCATGCTACATCCTCATATCCGGGAACTTCCGAGTGTGCGCAATCGACAACCGCCCTCTTTCATTCGGTGGCCAGCAAATAGCCCCAATGCTAGCCGAGAGATCCAACTGTCTGGCGCACCTGTTGCTGCAGACTGTCCGGCAACGGTATGGATCCCTGACTTGGGAGCTCCTGTTGACCAGCTGAGCTGGCCGCGTAACTCAAGAAGTTCTTGAGTAACGGCAGCTTATCCGCA
>JBHEMR010000101.1:0-10542 GCA_046262495.1 Pseudonocardiaceae bacterium
GGCAGCCATGCGCGGCGGCCGAGGTCTGCTTGCGCGTCGAGTGTCATCTCATCGCCCCTCACGGATGTCAGGCAGCGCGCCGGCGGCGATGAGCACGTCGTAGGTGGCTTGCAGCTCCGGGTCCAGGTGCGCGTAGAGCAGACGTCGAAGACGGAAGGAGCACGCCAGGCCAGTCTCAAGGCATAATTACGCGGTGCATGTCCACAACCGACCTGATCTCAACCAGCCACGTTGGGTGTTCTGGTTCGGCAGCAGGAATGGAGCTGTAAGTGGGCTTACGCAGGTTTGTCCAGTCCTGGCCGGTCTACCGGCAATTAACGGGTGCCGATCCGCTCGGTCGCGGCAAGGCTGTTGAGTCACCTTCGCACGTCTCGCTGACCGCGCGGACGGCCAGCGCGGATCGGGTGGCGCGTTCGGTGTGTCCGTACTGCGCGGTGGGATGCGGGCAGCAGGTGTATGTAAAGGATGAGAAGGTCGTTCAGATTGAGGGTGATCCGCACAGCCCGATCTCACGTGGGCGGTTGTGCCCGAAGGGCTCGGCCAGCAAGCAGTTGGTGACCGGCCCGCATCGCGAGCAGAGGGTGCTTTACCGCGCGCCCTATGCCACCGAGTGGGCTGAGCTGGACCTGGACACGGCGATGGAGATGGTCACCGATCGGGTGCTGGACGCGCGGCGCAGGGGTTGGCAGGACACCGACGACAACGGCGATCCGCTGCGGCGGACGATGGGGCTGGCGAGTCTGGGCGGCGCCACCTTGGACAACGAAGAGAATTACTTGATCAAGAAGTTGTTCACGGCGTTGGGCGCGTTGCAGATCGAAAACCAGGCTCGCATTTGACACTCCGCCACGGTTCCCGGTCTGGGAGCTTCCTTCGGTCGTGGTGGGGCGACTGACTACCTGGAAGACCTCTGCAACTCCGACTGCGTCGTGATCATGGGCTCCAACATGGCTGAGGCGCACCCGGTCGGATTTCAGTGGGTCATGGAGGCCAAGGCCAACGATGCCACCGTGATCCATGTCGACCCCCGGTTCACGCGGACCAGCGCGCTGTCGGACTTGCATGTACCGCTGCGTGCCGGGACCGACATCGCCTTCCTCGGCGGAGTGATCAATTACATCCTGTCCAACGAGCTCGACTTCCGCGAGTACGTGCTCGCCTATACCAACGCATCGTTCCTGATCAGTGAGGGCTACCAGGACACCGAGGACCTCGATGGCCTGTTCAGCGGCTACGACGTGGCGCAGGCGGCGTACGATCCGGCGACGTGGCATTACGAGGGGGTATCGGCGCGCCCATCGCCGGGAACCCGGGGGGAGGCTAAAGAAAATTCGGCGGCCTATCAGCACGGTTCGGGCGGCCCGGTGGTCGAGGGCGTTACTGACGGAGTAGCGGCGGATCCGACACTGCGCCACCCCCGCTGCGTCTACCAGATCCTCAAGCGGCACTTTGCCCGCTACACCCCGGAGAGGGTGGAGGCGATTTGCGGCATCCCGCAGGAGCAGTTCCTGCGGGTGTGTACCGCGTGGACGTCCAACTCCGGGCGGGACCGCACTGGTGCGCTGGTCTATAGCGTGGGCTGGACCCAGCACAGTGTGGGCGCGCAGTTCATCCGGGCCGGTTCGATCATCCAGCTGCTGCTGGGCAACATCGGCCGCCCGGGAGGCGGAGTGTTCGCTCTGCGTGGCCACGCCAGCATCCAGGGCTCAACGGATATCCCGACTTTGTTTAATCTGTTGCCCGGGTACCTGCCGATGCCGACGCCCGCGCACTCCAGCTTGGCCACCTACATCGAGTCCATCCGCGGCGACAAGCATAAGGGGTTTTGGCGCAACGCTGACGCCTACGTCGTGTCACTGCTCAAGGAGTACTGGGGCGATGCGGCTACCGAGGACAACGATTTTTGCTTTGACTACTTGCCGCGGATCAACGGTGACCACGGTACTTATCGCACCGTTATGGATATGGTCGACGGCAAGGTCTTCGGCTATTTCCTGCTCGGCCAGAACCCGGCGGTGGGCTCGGCACACGGCCGACTCCAGCGGCTGGGCATGGCCAACCTCGACTGGTTGGTGGTGCGTGACCTGGCGATGATCGACAGTGCCACCTTCTGGAAGAACGCACCGGAGATCGAAACCGGTGAAATCGTTTCGCAGCAATGCCGCACCGAGGTGTTTTTCTTCCCGGCGGCCTCTCATGTGGAGAAAGCGGGCACGTTCACCCAAACGCAGCGGATGCTGCAGTGGCGGGAGAAGGCCGTTGAACCGACCGGTGACCAGCGTTCGGAACTGTGGTTCTTCTATCACCTGGGACGCCGAATCCGGCAACGCCTCGCGGGATCGGCCGATGAGCGTGACCGGCCGTTGCTGGACCTGGCGTGGGACTATCAGACCCACGGCGACGAGCCGTCGGCCGAGGATGTGCTGCGCCGTATCAATGGTCATGACCTGACCACCGGTCGGCTGGTTAACGGGTACCTTGATTTGCGGGCGGATGGCACGACGTCGTGTGGTTGCTGGATTTACAGCGGGGTCTACGCCGACGGCGTCAACCAGGCCGCGCGCCGCAAGTCCCGCTTCGACCAGGACCTCTACGCCCTGGAATGGGGCTGGGCCTGGCCGTTGAACCGCCGCGTGCTCTACAACCGGGCCTCAGCCGACTCCGACGGCAAACCGTGGAGCAACCGCAAGTCCCTGGTGTGGTGGGATGCTCAGCGCGGACAGTGGACCGGCCACGACGTGCCGGACTTCCAGAAGGACAAGCCACCGAGCTACCTTCCACCCGAAGGCGCAGTCGGCCCGGACGCGCTACGCGGCGACGATCCGTTCATCATGCAATCCGATGGCAAGGGCTGGCTTTTCGCGCCGACCGGGTTGGCTGACGGCCCGTTGCCGACGCACTACGAACCCCACGAATCACCAGTGCGCAACGCGTTGTACGCCCAGCAGGGCAACCCGACACGCAAGATCTACGGCCGCCCGGACAACCCGTCCAACCCGTCACCGCCAGAGCTACACGGCGAGGTGTTCCCGTTCGTGTTCACCACCGCGCGCCTCACCGAACACCACACGGCGGGCGGGATGAGCCGGACCCTGCCGTATCTCTCGGAGCTGCAACCGGAGCTGTTCGTCGAGGTCTCTCCGGAACTGGCGGCCCAGCGCGGCCTAGAGCACCTCGGCTGGGCGCACGTGATCACCAGTCGCGCGGCCGTCGAGGCCCGAGTCGTCGTCACCGACCGGATGGCCCCGCTGCGCGTGCAGGACCGGATCATCCACCAGATCTGGATGCCCTACCACTGGGGCCCGGTCGGCCTCGTTCGCGGCGACGTCGTGAACGACCTGTTCGGCGTGGTCGTCGACCCGAATGTGTTCATTCAGGAGAGCAAGGTGGCCACTTGCGACATTCAGCCAGGCCGCCGGCCGCGCGGACCGCAGCTGCTGTCCTACCTCGCCGAATACCGCAGACGCGCTGAGATCACCGCCGCGACGGGTACCCAGCTGGCGACCACTGCCGCCGAATCCGCCCAGTCATCGACGGAGGGTCCATCATGATCGGTGACCACAGTCTGTCGGGACCGCTTGCCGAGGTGGCCGCCGACGCCGGTCACCTCGACCACCCACCGCGCGTCGGGTTCTTCACCGACACATCCGTCTGCATCGGCTGCAAAGCCTGCGAGGTGGCGTGCAAGGAATGGAACCTGGTACCCGAGGACGGGCTGAACCTGCTCGGGATGTCCTTCGACAACACCGGAATGCTCGGTGCCAACTCCTGGCGCCACGTCGCGTTCATCGAGCAGCAACGCCCACTGGGCAACCAGGACACAGGAATGACCAAGCTCCCCACCGGAGCCTCAGGGATTGAGCAGACGACCGAGATGGTCTCGTCGGCGCTACGGCGGGCAGAACGTGGTGGCGGCGAGCTCGGAACCACCCCGTTGTCCGTGGATCCGGGCTCCCAGAACCTCGGCATGCCGTCGTTCCAACCGCCCGGCGCGACGACCGGAGTGGAGGGTCGGACGGATTTCCGCTGGCTGATGGCCTCGGATGTCTGCAAGCACTGCACCCACGCAGGATGCCTCGACGTCTGCCCCACCGGCGCGTTGGTCCGCACCGAGTTCGGCACGGTCGTTGTGCAACAAGACATCTGCAACGGGTGTGGTTACTGCGTGTCCGGGTGTCCCTACGGGGTGATTGACCGCCGTCCCCACGATGGCCGGGCGCAGAAATGCACGCTGTGTTACGACCGGCTCCGCGACGGCCTCGAGCCCGCGTGCGCCAAGGCATGTCCGACGGACTCCATCCAGTTCGGCCCGCTGAACGAGCTGCGGGCACGCGCCGCGCAGCGGGTCGAGCAGCTGCACGAGCGCGGAGTCACCGAAGCGCGGCTTTATGGCCACGATCCGGCTGACGGCGTCGGCGGCACCGGCGCGTTTTTCCTGTTACTCGATGAGCCTGAGGTCTACGGGCTGCCTCCCGACCCGGTCGTGCCCACCCGCGACCTGCCCGCTATGTGGAAATACGCCGGGATAGCCGCCTCGGCATTCCTCGCCGCCGCGGTGGCAGTATTCGCCGGAGGCCGTCGCTGATGAGCAACTCCCGGGTCAATCCACCGCTCACCAGCGCGCAGACACTCAACCGCGATCAGCAACGACGCGCACGCGGTCGCCGCGGCGACGACGGCAGCCGCGAGCAGTCCATGGTGCCCCGTGCCGAGTTCCGTTCCTACTACGGACGGCCGGTGCTCAAGCCGCCGGTGTGGGAGTGGAAGGTTCCCGCCTATCTGTTTACCGGAGGGTTGTCCGCCGGTTCAGCGGTGCTGGCCGCGGGTGCCGACCTGACCAGGAGGCCGGCGCTGCGCCGAGGGGGCCGCATCAGTTCCCTGCTCACCCTGCTCATCAGCGCGTACCTGCTCATCGCCGACCTCGGGCGCCCGGAGCGCTTTCACCACATGCTGCGCGTCGCCAAGCCGACCTCGCCAATGAGCGTCGGCACCTGGATCCTCAGCATCTACGCACCGGGCATCGGCATCGCAGCCGTGAGCGAACTGCTGCCGTCCAAGGCGCGCAGAACCAGACCCGGCAGGCTGTTGGATCGGCTCGCGCGACCGGCAGCCCTCGGGTCGGCGGTCCTCGCGCCTGCAGTCGCCTCCTACACCGCGGTCCTGCTGTCTCAGACCGCCGCGCCCGCCTGGCACGAGGCGCACCCGCAGCTGCCGTTCATCTTCACCGGCTCGGCCGCGGCCAGCGCGGGTGGGCTGGCGATGGTGCTGACCCCCGTGGACGAGGCGGGCCCGGCGCGGATGTTCGCCTGGTATGGCGGCGTCAGTGAACTCGTCGCCTCCACGGTGATGGAGCAACGGCTCGGTCTCGCCAGCGAGGCCTACACGACCGGCCGAGCGCACCAGCTGCGGAAATGGTCCCAGCGGCTGACCGCCGCAGGGCTAGTCGGCGCCACGCTCGCCGGCCGCCACAGCCGCGCAGCAGCCGTGGCTTCGGGCTTCGCCCTACTGGCGGGCAGCGCATTGCAGAGATTCGGCGTCTTCGAAGCGGGCGTCGCGTCGACCAAGGATCCAAAGTACGTGGTCGTCCCACAGCGCCAGCGCCTCGAAAGGTAAACCGGTCAGGCACACCGGCCGATGGCTGATTGCCCCGGATCAGATCCAAGGGTCGACTGATACTTCTCCTGAATCGGCTCGTCCCTGGATGAGATGCTCGGCTGCGGGGATGGCAGCGCGACGCTGGACGAGTTCGTCCGAATGATCATCCGAGCGCTGTCGTGCCAGGGCCTTGGTCGGAGGAGTCGACTCGCTCCATCGCGCGGCGCGCGAAGGCCGGGGCGTGCTCGGGCCGGAAGCCGAGACCGAGCAGCCGGGCCGGGACGTATGACAGCCGCGGGAACCGCGCGAACAGCTTGATCATCAATGGGGGTGGGCCGTTGCGCTTGCCCGCCATCACCGGGCGCATCACGGCCCGGTGCAGTATCCGCTGCAGGCCCTGCACCAGCATCGTGGGCAGCAGGCGGCGCGACCGGATCTTCGCCAGGTCGGCCGGGGTCGGTCGGCCACGGCCAAGCGGCTCCGCCAGCAGCGTTGCAGCGGCGACGGCGTCCTGCACGGCTAGGTTGATGCCCACCCCGCCGACCGGCGACATGGCGTGCGCCGCGTCGCCGATGCAGAGCAGGCCATCAATGTGCCACTCGCGCAGCAGGTTCAGCCGCACGTCGAGGAACTTGACGTCGTCCATCGTCTGCAGCTCGTGCACCCGGTCGGCGAACTCGGGACAGATCTGGGTCACGTTCGCGCGGAACGCCTCGATGCCTTCCTTGCGGAGGTCGGCGCCTTTCGGCGCGAGGTAGGCAATCTGGAAGTAGCCGGTGCGCGGCAGCGGCACGGCGAACCGGCGGTTGCCCATCCGCGGGGTGAGCATGCCCTCGCCTTCGTCGCCGTGGCGCGAAAGGCGGAACCACCAGACGTCGAAGGGGCAGTCGTACTCCTTGGGCTCCAGGGCCGCCTCGCGGCGGGCGAGCGACCAGCGGCCGTCGGCGGCGATGACCAGATCCGCGCGGAGCTCGCCCTCAGTGCCCTCGGCCGTCTTGTAGCGGATCCCGACGACGCGGCCGTCTTCGCGGATCAGGCCGGTCATCTCGATCTCCATCCGCAGCGTGAACGTTTTTTCTTTGGCGGCGCTGTCGGCGAGCAGGTCGAGGAAGTCCCACTGCGGCACCATCGCGATGTACGGGTGCGGCACCTTCAGCCGGGTCATGTCGGCCAGCTTCATCATTCCGCCGTCGTCGGTGGGGAACCCGGCCGCGGTGAGCTCGCTGTGGGGCACGGCATCGAACTTCTCGCCCAACCCCAGTTCGTCGAGCAGCGTCAGCGTCGACGGGTGCACCGTGTCGCCGCGAAAGTCCCGCAGGAAGTCGGGGTGCTTCTCCAGCACCGTCACCTCGACCCCGGCCCTGGCCAGTAGCAGCCCCGCCACCATGCCGGCCGGGCCGCCACCAACGACCACGCAGCCGGTGCGCTCAGTCATCTCGATCATCTCTTTTCATCATCCGTTGAATATGTTGAGGATGCACCCGGGTCGGCCGGTGCGTCAAGCACTGTGACAACGGATAGGCTGATCAGGCTAGGAGCGAGATATCTGGGGTTCGCCCGAGCTGGGGGCACAGAGCAGAGTTGCCGACATCTCGGCAGCGGTCTGTAGGTGTGGCGAGGTTCAACGCTGAAGGCCCGCGTTCTGTCAGGATGGGACCCCGAGCAGAACTCGACCGCCGCCCCCGGCGTCGACTCGGTCGTAGACTGCCGCGACTTCAGCCAGTGCGTGGGTGTCGCCGATCTGGATGGCCAGTGGCCGGGCCGCAGCGGCTGTCGTGAGGTCGCGTGCGGAGTGTCGCTTGGCGTCGGCGGCCACCCCGCCCGGCGCGCTGACCGGGGAGCAGATTGCCGCCGTCTACGGCGAGCGGGCTGGCCTACCTGAGCGGTTCGAGGCGCTTGCCCTGCGCGTGCTCGCCGAGAACGCCGAACAAGAAGCGTTGTTCACCTGGTCACCCAGCTGCCCGCCTACCAAGCCCACTTCGACGCCACCCGCCGCCTGGCGCCCGCCGTCAAGGACTTCCCCGGCTGGCGCGCCACTCGCGTCTGGCTCCCGGGTGCAGGCTGGCTGGATGTCAGAGAGCAGCCAGGACGTCAGTGCACGGCGATGCGGTCAAACAGCAGGTATACGAGGGCGCCGAAGCGCTCCAAGCCAAGGCAGGCGAGGTGGGGTCGCAGAGTGGTGATCGTTGGAGTCGTTGGCGGGTGGGCCACGATAACGCTGCTGTCGCGGCCCACCCGCTTGGCCGTCGCGATCAGATCACCTGCAGCAGGGCCTGCATCTCATTGATCTGGGCTTGCTGGGCGCTGATGATTTGTTGGGCGAGGTTGCGGGTGGCGGGGTTGCTGCCCTGGGCCAGCTCGGTCTGGGACATGGTTACCGCGTCCTGATGATGGATGATCATTGTCTGGAGGAACATCCGGTCGAACCAGGCGCCGCTCATTGTCCCGGTCGTCTGACCGTGCCCCAGGCCGCCCATGGTGCCCGTGTTGGCGGTGGTGGCCGGGGTCGGAGCGCCCCATGCGGTGAGTAGATCGCTCATTTGCTGGGTCTGCGGGCTCTGCTCGGTGTTGATCCGGGTGGCGAGATCCTTCACCTGCGGTGACGTCGTTTGACTGCTGGCCATCTGTGACATCGCGATGGCTTGGGCGTGGTGGGGGATCATGTTTTGGAGGAAGACGACGTCGGCTTGGTTGTGTTGCTGTTGAGGGTTGGGCGCTGCGCTGCTGGCGACTCGTGGTGGTGTAGGGGCGGGGTTGGGGGTGGTCTTGCTGCCGCAGCCGGCGAGTAGCCCCCCTGCAGTGGCAGCGGCTGCAAGTGCTCCGGCCACACTGTGGATACGCATAGTTGATCTATCTCCTTCGCTCAAGTCCGTGAGGCCCCCAAGCCCACGGGACATCAGTTACCTCGGCTGCCATAGGTTCAAGCTCTGATCGCCCCTGGCCGGCCGCAAATACCGTGCTGTGCCGACAAATCCGATGCGCAACGGTTACTGGGGATGAGAGTGAAGTTTACTCCGCGCAGCGGTCGCAACATCGCCCGGAGCTTCTCGAGTCCCCGCGTCGGCTCCCTCTGAACAGCAGAATGTCTCCTGGCGTGGTTTCGATCGATCTGCGTGACACCAGTTGCGCCGCGGATGGCGCTAGCTCTGGCATCCCGAACTAACCAGCAGTGCTGCTAAACGCGGGCTGGACAGCACTGCTGTTTAGTTCGGGGGCCTAAGAGCGGCAGCAGCCCGCGGCCGGCTTGTAGACCCAGCGGCCTGATCCGCAGCCAACAAGCTGGGGCATCAGGCCGATGGGTGTGGTCAGCTGGACGCTGGGCGGATCGTTCCCCGTTGGGTAAGTAGCGCGAGCACGGGCCGCAAGTCCGCGGGGACCTCGTCCTCGCGGAGCACCACCGTGCGGTTGTCGCCGGCTACGCTCACCTCATAGGAGAACTGGTCGGGATAGCGTGCTGGGACGGCCGGACGGTCCCAGGGAAGGTCACTAAGTTCTGACTCCGCCCGCGCGGCGTCGACGTCGGTGAGCTCCGATGTGTCGACTGTGGCCTCCAGGGCCACACCGGCGATACCGCCCCGCCGCACCACCCGTAATTGCATCAAGCCTCCCTGAGGTTGATGGCTCTACCCCAGTACCTTCACGGTCTGCCAACCCAGCTGCACAGCCTTGGCTTCCGTGCTGTCTTGACCATAGATCTGCTGGGCCTGCTGCACACAGATGGTGGCGAAGTCATGGAAGGTGGCCGTGGGTCGCAGCTGCGGGTCGCGCAGGGTGGCGTACCAGATAGGGCCGGCAGCGTCCCAGGCATGCCCACCGAGCGTGGTGGCCGCCACGTAGAAAGCGTGGTTCGGGATGCCCGAGTTGGTGTGTACATCCCCGCCCTCCACGTAGCCGTCCATGTCTGCGGGCTGGTCGTCACCCGGGTGCGCGGTGCCGGGCGCCTTCATCGACCGCAACGCCGGAAGCAACGCCGGCCCGACAATGTCCGCACCGATCAGCCAGTCCGACTGGGTGGTGTCCTGACCGAGAGCCATTTGCTTGACCTGAATGCCGAATACGTCAGACATCGACTCGTTGAGCGCCCCGGCCTGACCCGAATAGACCAGGTTGGCCTCGTTCTGGGTGACGCCGTGGGTGAGCTCGTGACCGATCACATCCAGCCCGGCGGTGGTCTGGGTGAGAATCTGGCCGTCACCGTCACCGAAGAACATGTGCCCCGCGCCATCGTAGAACGCGTTGTCATAGTTGCGGCCGTAGTGCACGAGCCCCATCAGCGGTTGACCGGCGCCATCAATCGAGTCTCGCTGAAATACCGTCCAGTAGAACTGGTATGTCGCGCCGAGCCCGTCGTAGGCTTGGTTGACTGCCTTGTCTGCCGTCGGAGGCTGGCCCTCAGCCCGCACCACTTTACCCACGGTCTGGGATGTCCTGTGGTGCTGGTCGTAAATGGTGCGTTGGGGTTGGCCGCCGGTGCGGCCGAAGGTGACCGGCTGCGGCGCCTGGAGCATCGAGGCCGCGGACTCGGCCCGGGCCAGCCGGAACCGAGTGTCGATGGCCAGCGTGTCCAGCGCCGCTGCGCGCAACTCCGCGTCGTCCGACCGTGCCAAGCGGTGCAGTATCCCTGGTGGCAGGATGCACCGACGGCTCGAATATGGCCTCATGATCGTCTCTCTTTCTGCTCGATTGCCTCAGCTCATCAATTGCCCACGACTAAGAGAGGAACGGGGACAGGCCTGAGACCTGGTGTGACCCAGATCACTACAACTAGGCCGAGGCGTTCTTGCATCGGTGGATGATCGGCGCCTTCGTCTTTGCCGTGACGTGCCGTGCCGAGCGGTGATCCGGCAGCGTATTGGGTCGGCGGCGTTGACGTCTCGCCGGCAGCACCGAGGGCGGGAACGGCCGCACTGAACACCGCCGAGCGTGGCCACCTGCACTTGCTGCGGG
>JBHEMR010000102.1:0-3538 GCA_046262495.1 Pseudonocardiaceae bacterium
GACATGATCGAGCAGGCCACCTTCGATTTACAGGAACGCTAGGACGTCACCCTCGTGAACGAGGTCGGGACACCGTGGAAACCGATCAGCTTCGTCGAGCTGCGCACAGACTGATGGCTGAGGCCGGAACGCGAAAAGTCCGCTTGTACGACGCCCGGCACGCGTGCTTGACCTACCTTGCAACGAACGGTGTGCCCGCAGCGATTGTGTCTGCGGGGGCCGGTCACTCGGACTTGAGCATGGCGCAGCGGGTGTACGTGCACCCGTGCGCGAAAGACCTGGAGCAGGGCCGCGACGCGCTGTCGGTGCTCCTCGGCTAGATCAATTAACTAGATCAATTAAATAGTGTGCATTGGTGACATTTGGGGACCACTGTCATCAGTAAGGGCCCGCTCACCGAAGCAAGCAAGGACCTGACCTGTGCTTTTGCCGTCGGGACGACAGGATTCGAACCTGCGACCCCTTGACCCCCAGATCTCATCTATTGCCCTGAGCTGCGACAACAGCGAAATCGGCAACATCTCTCAGCGCTCCCGTCGCAGGTGGCCGCGGAGGTTGCTGAGGTTGTGGTCCACAGATGGTCCACAAAGAGTCCGAGGGCGCGTCCCTGGACGGACGCCCGTCCTGATAGCTGTATAGCTGTTCCAGCCGGCCCGGCCACGGCAGGGACGCAAGGAGCGACGGCGGGGCGCCGGTTCGGCAGCAATGCGGGCGACACGCTCGATCCCATAAGAAGACAGTTCGATAGCTACGCAGGCAAACGCTCGCTTTCAAGTTATTCGCGCGCCCGTTCGCGCAGGCCCCAGAGTTCGCTGACGTGCGGGTTCAATGCGGGTTGAGCAACGGCCGCAACATCGGCTGTGGCTCCGAACCGGGCTGAACTGAGACCCAAACTGAGACCCAGCAAGATCACGACATACCTGGCCCATGGCTTCGAGGTTGTCCCGACCGGCTCGTTCTCAGTCCCCCTCGGGGAACCTCCCGTTCATCGCTCGACAAGCTGAGGCGAGCCCCTCGCGTGAGCGGTGTGCCCCGCAGGGTATCTGCTCGATCTGCGTGATCAGCGCGCTTGTTTGTCATGGAGTCGTACTGGGGTGAACTGAGACGGACGGTCGCCGAGGTACTGCGGACGCGGCTTAGCTTAGGGCGGCGGGGTCTGGTCATGGCCCGGGATCTTGGATTCAGGATGTCGAGGCGTAACCACCGCCGACGTGCTCGGCAGCCACCTCGGCGTGCGAATCCATGGCGTGCTCGGCAAGCCAGCGTTCGGCGTCGATGGCAGCCGAGCAGCCGGTGCCCGCAGCGGTGACAGCTTGCCGGTAGGTGCGGTCCACCAGGTCGCCCGCGGCGAACACGGCGGCCACGCTGGTGGCTGTGGAGGGCGCGCTCACCAGCACGTAGCCGTCCGCGTCGGTGTCCAGCTGGTCACGCACCAGCTCGCTGCCCGGATCGTGCCCGATTGCCACGAACATGCCGCTGACGTCAAGCGTCGAGCCGTCGGAGAGCTCCAGGTGGCTTACACCACCGTCACCGTGTACTTGCTGCACGGTGACCCCGGTGCGCCAGCGGATCTTCTCGTTGCTCCGGGCACGCTCAAGCATGATCTTCGACGCGCGGAACTCGTGGCGTCGATGCACCACGGTCACCGACCGCGCGAACTTGGTCAAGAACATGGCCTCTTCCATCGCCGAGTCGCCACCACCGATGACGGCAACGTCCTGGTCATGGAAGAAGAAGCCGTCGCACGTCGCGCACGAGCTGACGCCGCGGCCGAGCAGCTCCTGCTCTCCGGGCACCTGCAGGTAGCGCGGCTGTGCGCCCATCGCGAGGATCACCGACCGGGCCAGATAGGTCGTGTCGTCAACCATCACCTGCTTGAGGTCACCGGTCAGGTCAACCGACGTCACATCTTTGGATTGCAGTTGCGTACCAAACCGCTCAGCCTGAGCGCGGAACTGCTCCATCAGGTCCGGGCCCATGATCCCGTCGCGGAAACCCGGGTAGTTCTCCACGTCGGTGGTGGTCATCAGGACGCCACCGTACTGGCTGCCTTCGAAGAGCAGCGGCTTCAGCTCGGCACGCGCGGCGTAGATCGCAGCCGTGTACCCGGCCGGACCCGAGCCGATGATAATGATATCCCGGACCTGCTCACTCACGTTGCCCATGACACGATTCTACGAACCAATGTTCCCGCCCGCAGCTGGGCGCTCTTCAAGTACCGCCACCCCCCGGGTGAGTCGTGCTTTAACAGAGACCAACATCTGGTCTTGCGGGTAAGCCGCGCGGTGGGGCGCCGCGCGCAGTGGGCGGAAGACTATTCGCCGACATGATGATCGAGCTGGGACTCCGCACCGAGTACGGCGCCTATCTCGACGCCGCAGCGGCGGCCATTCTGGCTGAGATCAATTTCATGTCGCTGTGCGGGTTGCACCGTAGTTCGCGTGCGGCGCTGATCGGCCAGTTGGTCACCGCAGAGCTGACCTCTTCGCCCAGTTCAGACCGACTGGTCCGGGCGATGCGCCGATTGGGGTGCGAGCCCTGCGCGACTGAGTTCTTCGCCGAACATATCGAGGCCGATGCCGTGCATGAGCAGCTCGTCCGGCACGGCATCATCGCGCCACTGCTCACGGCCGAACACCACCTCGCCGGCGACGTGGTGTTCGGCATTCAGGCCAGCACTCTGCTCGGTGACAAGCTTTCCAACCTGCTGCTGCAACGATGGGCCGAGGGCCGGTCCACACTTCGCGATCCCCTCCCGGACGCCCCACGCTAGCGGCGTCTCCGGCGGTGTTCGGCGCCCTGAGTTGGCTTGATCGGCCGACGCGCCGTGAACTCGACGGGACCGACCTGCGCAGGGCCTGGCCACCGTCGATGGTGTCGAGTTCACGGCGCGACCCGGCAACTAATGCGACGCTTGCTCCCGGAACTCGCGGACGGCCTCGGCTATTTCATCTACCTCCAGGACGTCGACCATCAACCCGGCCTGCTCCTCCCACACCTCGGTGGGGATTGCATCACGCACTTCATCTTCGAGGATGTGGTACACGGGGAGGCCCAACTGGACCCCCGCCAACGGACCTGCCCAGCTCGGATCACCGAGCACCACCGTCTCGGCGGCGATCCCGGCGCTTTCCGCGTCCGGTGCGCCGAGCAGAACCAGCAGCGAGTCCGCGCCATGCTCATCGGCTAGGCGCTTGATCTTCTCCTGGGTGGACAGGTCCATGGCTCCGGCAGCCGTTCAAACGAAGCATTCGGTGGCGACGTAGGCCACGGAGGCACCCGCCGCCTTGACACATACCTCAATCGCCGTCCCGGAAACCCCGTCGCGTTCTCCGATCGCGATGACCTGCTTGCCGTCGAACATTCACGCCTCCTTATCGGGTAACTCAGCCAACGCCGTGCTTAGCCACTCATCCAGCTGCTCCGGGGTGAGGTTGGGTTCGGAAATGCGGGCCACCTCCTGGCCGTCGTGGAGCAGCAAGATGGTGGGAAGTCCGCGCACCTGCAGTGACATGCACAGCCGCCGCGCCTTGCTGGC
>JBHEMR010000103.1:0-10170 GCA_046262495.1 Pseudonocardiaceae bacterium
CTTGTCCCTGCTGTCGAGCAGTGGATTCACCCAGCCGTCCGGGGTCTTGCTGCCTGCTGCGGTCACAATGCCGTGTCCGCGGGAAGAAAATACGTCGGCGGTCACCTATAGCTCCTGCAGCGCGTGCGCCAGCGCGACCAGTCCAGCCGCTCGGTCGAGTAGGTGAACCCGCAGCACCGGCCGGCCGTGCGCAGCGAGCACGTCAGCGTCGCCCAAGGCCTGGGCCTGCTGCAGATCACCAAGGGTGAACTCGGTGCCCGGCACTGGAATATCCGTGCCGACCGCACCGGTCAGCTGCAGGAACGATCCGTTTTGGTGGCCGCCCTTGTGGTACTGGCCGGTCGAGTGCAAGTACCGGGGACCCCACCCGAAGGTCGTCTGCAATGTGCTGCGGCGGGCCAGTTCGATACGGAGCACCGCGGCGGAGGCGTCGGCGACGCGATCCAGATATGCCTGCACCGCGAGATAGCCCCGCGCCGGGGTAGCCGTGATCAGCGCCTGCAGCGCGTCGCTGAGGGTGGCGACGCCGGCCGGCAACCAGTTCCCGACGGGGTACACCGCGACGTCACCTTCGACGAACGCAGGTGCCGGTCTGGCAGCAGACTTGTGGAGAGCGTTGAGCTGCGCCCGGGCCGCAATCTTCGCGGCTTCCACGTCGGGCTGGTCGAACGGGTTGATCCCCAGCAGCCGGCCGACCACCGCGATGGCATACTCCCAGAGCAGCAACTGTCCACCCAGAGTGCCGCTGACAGTCACTGCTGCGGCCGCACTGCTCTCACTGGGACCGCTGCTCACCTCCGGACCGATCGTGACGAGCGTGGCGTCCGGTCCGGCGTCGGCAAAGCCCGGAGCGGCGGGGTTGCGCACCACCACGGGCAACAGGCCGGTGCCGTCCTTGCCGGTGGACTCGGCGATGAGCTGCTCGGCCCAGTCGGCGAAGCCGACGATCCCGGAGCCAGTGTCGGCGAGAACTACCTTCTCGGCACCGGCGGCGTGCCCGACCGCCAGCGCGGCCGCGAGCCGCAGTGCTGGGTTCGCCGGGTCATCGGCGGCCAGCAACGGCGCCTGCAGTTCCGCGTCGTCGAGGAGGTCCGCAACATCCGCCCTGGCTAGTCCAGCCGGAACCAGCCCGAACGCGGTCAGTGCCGAGTAGCGGCCGCCCACGTTCGGCTCAGCGGTGATCACCGCCCGGTAGCCCTGTTCCTCCGCGATCCGCTGCAGGGGCGAACCCGGGTCGGTCACCACCACCAGGTGCGCCGCCGGGTCCAGCCCGGCCGCGGCAAACGCGGCCGCGAATACTCGCCGGTGGCTGTCGGTTTCCACGGTGGACCCCGACTTCGACGACACCACGAGCACCGTGCGCTCCAGGTCACCGGCCAACGCGTCGGCCACCTCACCGGGGTCGGTGGTATCCAGCACAGTCAGCGGCACCCCGGAAGTAGCACAGATCACCTCGGGGGCCAGCGACGAGCCGCCCATCCCGGCCAGCACAACGCGGTCGATCCCATCGGCGTACAGCTGCGACCACAGCGAATCAATGGTGGCGAGCAGCGGTCGGGAGGCAAGAGGAAGTGCCACCCAGGCGAGCCGCCGGGCGGCCTCCGTTTCCGCCCGCGGACCCCACAGCGTGGGATCCTGGTTGGTCAGTGCGGAGGCCACCCGTTCCTCGACGAGCCTGTTGACGAGGAACTCCGCCGCCGCTGCCACACTGGTGGAGCGGATGTCGACGGTGAGCTGCGGCATCGAGGGAAGCTGGGACACCGGCGGTCAGCCCGCTGAGTGCGGTGCGACCTTGGCCAGCTGGCTAGCCACCGTCTCGCCGAGCTCGGACCAGGATGCATCGAACTTCTCCACGCCCTCGCGCTCGAGCACGACGAACACGTCGTCGAGATCGATCCCGACCTCGGACAACTCATCGAAGACGCGTTGGGCCTGCTCGGCAGTGCCCGAGACCTGGTCGCCTAGAACCTCGCCGTGGTCGGCCACAGCAAGCAGGGTGTTTTCCGGCATTGTGTTGACCACTCCCGGAGCGATCAACTCGGTGACGTACTTCGTGTCCGGATAGGCCGGGTTCTTCACCCCGGTAGACGCCCACAGTGGCCGCTGCGGCCGCGCCCCGGCCTCCTTCAGCTGTGCCCAGCGCTCGGTGCCGAACTCCTGCTGGTAGGCCGCGTATGCCAACCGGGCATTGGCCACCGCGGCCTGCCCGCGCAGCGCCAGAGCCTCTTCCGTGCCGATCGTTTTCAACCGCTTGTCCACCTCGGTGTCGACCCGGGAGACGAAGAACGATGCGACTGAGACAATCGTGGCCAGGTCATATCCGTTGGCGCTGGCCCGCTCCAGGCCGTCGAAGAACGCCGCCATCACCTTGCGGTGGCGCTCAACGGAGAAGACGAGGGTCACGTTGACGCTGATCCCGTCGGCTAGCGCGCCGGTAATGGCGGGCAGGCTCTCCGCCGTAGCCGGGATCTTGATCATCAAGTTGGGCCGATCCACCACCTTCCACAACTCGCCGGCCTGGGCAATGGTGGCCTCGGTGTCGTGAGCCACCTGGGGATCGACCTCCAGCGACACCCGGCCGTCCACCCCACCGCTGGTTTCCCACGTTCCGCTGAACACGTCACAAGCCTGCTGCACGTCGGCAACGATGATCTCCCGGATAGCCTCTTCGGCTGAGGCGCCGCGGGAAGCCAGCGCACATACCTGTTCGGCGTAATCCTCAGCGTGTTCCACCGCGTGGGCGAAGATCGTCGGGTTGCTAGTCACCCCAACCACGTGTCGCTCAGTGATCAACTCGACCAAATTGCCCGAGTTGATCCGCTGCCGGGACAGGTCGTCCAGCCAGATCGACACACCCGCTTGGGACAGGGCCGCCAGGGTATCGGTACTACTCACGAGGCTTCTCCCCGCTGGAAGGTTAGTGCTTCGCGCTTGGCACTTTCCAGACTCCGGCGGGCCGCGTTGGCGACCGCCTCGCCAGTGAAGCCGAATTCGCGGTACAGGGTCTGCCAGTCGGCTGAGGCTCCGAAATGCTCTAGCGAGACGACTTCGCCGTGATCGCCGACGAAGCGGTGCCACGGCATGGCGACGCCAGCTTCGACGGCCACTCGAGCCTTCACCGAGGGCGGGAGTATCTGGTCGCAGTACGCTTCGCCCTGCTCGTCAAACCACTCCATGCACGGCATCGATACCACCCGAGATTTGATCCCCTCGGCCGTCAACGTCTGCTGGGCGGCGACAGCCAACTGCACTTCGGAGCCGGTGGCGATCAATAGCACGTCAGGCAGTCCGCCGCCGACGTCGGACGAGGTGTCAGACAATACGTAACCACCGCGGGCCACACCCGCGGGGTCGGTGCCTTCTAACACAGGGACGTTCTGCCGGGTCAGGGCCAGCCCGGTGGGCCGGGTGCCCTTCTCCAGCAGTGCCTTCCAGGCCGCCGCGGTCTCGTTTGCATCGGCGGGTCGGACCACGTCTAGGCCCGGGATGGCCCGCAGCGAGGCCAGCTGCTCGACCGGCTGATGGGTGGGGCCGTCTTCACCGAGTCCAATCGAGTCGTGAGTCCAGATATAGATGGTCGGGGCCGCCATCAGAGCGGCCAGCCGCACCGCCGGGCGCATGTAGTCGCTGAAAATCAGGAACGTGCCACCGTAGGGCCGAGTCGGCCCGTGCAGCACGATCCCGTTGAGGATGGCGCCCATGGCATGCTCGCGCACCCCGAAGTGCAACGTGCGCCCGTACGGCTGCGCGGCCCACATCTTCGTGGAGATCTCCTCGGGGCCGAACGAATCGGCACCTTTGATCGTGGTGAGGTTGCTCTCACCAAGGTCTGCCGAGCCGCCCCACAGCTCCGGCAGCTCCTCTCCGATCGCCGAGAGCACCTCCCCGGATGCCTTGCGCGTCGCGATACCCTTCTTGTCAGGCTCCCAGGTGGGCAGCTTCTCCGCCCAGCCGGCGGGCAGCTCCCGGCGGATCAGGCGGTCGAACAGCGCGGCCCCCGAAGGGTTGGCCTGCCGCCAGGAGTCGAAGGACTGCTGCCACTGCGCGTGCGCTTTCTGTCCGCGCGCCACGACCTGGCGGGCGTGCTTGAGTACTTCCGGCTCCACAATGAATGACTGCTGCGGATCGAAGCTCAGCGCCTTTTTCACCGCGGCGACCTCGTCATCGCCCAGCGCTGAGCCGTGTGCAGCCCCGGTGTTCATCTTCTTCGGCGCGGGGTAGGCGATCACGGTACGCAGCACGATCATCGAGGGGCGACCGGTCTCGGCTCGGGCTGCCTTGATCGCATCCAGAATGCCGACGACATCTTCGCCACCCTGCACGGTCTGCACGTGCCATCCGTAAGCCGCATAGCGGGCGGCGGTATTCTCCGACAGCGCTATCTTCGTGTCGTCCTCGATGGAGATCTCATTGGCGTCATAGAACACCACCAGGTTGCCGAGTTCCTGGGTGCCGGCCAGCGAGGAGGCCTCCGAGGTGACGCCCTCCTGAATGTCGCCGTCGGAGGCGATGACGTAGATGTGGTGGTCGAAGGTGCTCTCGCCCGGCGCGGCATCGGGATCGAACAGGCCGCGTTCCCGGCGCGCTGCCATGGCCATCCCGACCGCGGCACCCAGCCCCTGACCTAGCGGTCCGGTGGTGATCTCCACACCGACCGTGTGCCCGTACTCCGGATGGCCCGGGGTCTTGGAGCCCCAGGTGCGCAGCTGCTCGATGTCTTCCAGCTCCAGGCCGTACCCGGAGAGGAACAGCTGCAGATACAACGTCAGGCTGGAGTGGCCAGCGGACAGCACGAACCGGTCCCGGCCGGTCCAGCCCGGGTCCGTAGGATCGTGCCGCAACACGCGCTGGAACAGCGTGTACGCCAGCGGAGCGAGGCTCATGGCGGTGCCCGGGTGACCGTTGCCGACGCGTTGCACAGCGTCGGCGGCGAGCACCCGGATGGTGTCCACCGCGCGGGTGTCCAGATCGGTCCAGTCGTCGGGCACCCGGCGGGTGGTTCGCTGGGTCAGATCGTCGGTGACGGACACGCTCGTGCTCCTGACTGTGCTGGGTCCGGCGGCCCGGGGCGCGGACAACCTGCCGGGCCGATCTCTGCGATCCACCCTAGCCAGGTGGCGACCAGAGTGGACGCATCAACCGGGTGCCCCGACCGGGCGTGACGCACGCCACGCGACTACGATTTCTTAGTAAAGCAATACCCGCCCGGGCCGCTGTTCAGTCCTGCCGCTGTCCGAGACTCGTCATCAGGAGGGGCGACGGTGAGTCGAGCACCTCGGCCCTGTCGATTACTGCTTGCGGGAGCGCGGTGAGCAGCAGCGTCCAGGCTCCGGCAACATCGCGACCGGGGCACCGTGGCGGCGTGCTACGTGGCTACCTAGCGTTAACCAAGCCGCGAGTGATCGAGTTACTGCTGGTCACCACGATACCGGCGATGTTGTTAGCCGCCCGCGGAGTGCCGTCGTTGTGGCTGGTCCTGGCCACTCTGGTGGGCGGCAGTTTGGCTGCAGGTAGCGCGAACGCGCTGAACTGCGTCGCCGATGCCGATATCGACGCTGAAATGCACCGTACCCAAGCCCGGCCACTGGTTACCCACCAAATCCCCATCCGCCATGCACTGATTTTTGGGATCGCTTTGGGGTTGGCCGCTTTCGGCTGGTTGTGGGCGACCACCAACTTGCTCTCCGCGGCGTTGGCGGTATCGACGATTCTGTTTTACGTCTTCGTCTACACGTTGCTGCTCAAGCGGCGGACGGCACAGAACATCATTTGGGGAGGCGCCGCCGGGTGCATGCCGGTAGTGATCGGCTGGTCGGCCGTCACCGGCACGGTGGCGTGGCCGGCGTGGGTGATGTTCGGAGTGATCTTTTTTTGGACTCCGCCGCACACCTGGGCGCTGGCGATGAGGTTCCGCGAGGACTATCAGCGGGTCGGCGTGCCGATGCTGCCCGCGGTCGCTTCTCCGGTGTATGTGACGCGCCAGATCGTGGTGTTCAGCTGGCTGATGGTGGGCTGGAGCCTGCTGCTGGTGGGTGCCACGAGCTGGATTTATGCCACCGTGGCGGTGCTCGCCGGGGGTTGGTTCGTGGCCATGGCGCACCGTCTACACGCCGCGGTGCGGCGCGGTGTGGCGGTCAAACCCATGCGGTTGTTCCACCTGTCCAACACCTACCTGACTCTGCTGTTCGTGGCCATCGCCGTTGACTCGGTGCTGGGCTGGACCCCGCTGGCCGTGATGTACGGATGGCCGCTCTAGCACCACCTGGTTTCTTGTACCAATGAGTTCTGCTGTTAGCCGTCGTCATAGGGGTGTGTGGCGAGCAGACACCGGCGCGATAGTGGTGCTCGTCTGCGGTGATGCCGAAGTAGCGAGCTGGTCACTGGCGTGTTTGAACCGTCCCGACCTCGACGTGGTAGATCAGCTGGCGCGGCTGCAGCTCGCAGCCCGGCGACTGGGCTGCAAGATCCGGCTGCGTGATGCCTGCGTCGAGCTGCTGGAGCTGCTTGACCTACTCGGCCTGGAGGAGATCGTGACTGGTCTACGGCAACCGAGCGGGCAGGTCGAAGGCAGCGAACAGATCGGTGTCGAGGAAGTTGTGATGCCCGACGATCCGGTCGCCTGAGATCTCGATCACCTGGAGGGCGAACGGCTGGAAGCCACCGTGGCCGTCCGGGCGGTACGAGCCGAATGCGGGACCACCGTTGGCCGCCGTCGGCACCAGGCGCGAGCCACGGCACCCACAGCCCTGACCGAGGAACCACCGCCCCATCTCGATCGGCCCGCGCAGCCAGAAGTCGTAGGGAGGCATCGACATGACGGCGTCATCATGTAGCAGCGATACGAGCGCGGTGATGTCGTAGCGCTCGAAGGCGTCGACATACCGGGTGAGCAGCGCGCGCTGGTCGGCATCCACGGCGGGCGATTGAAAGGCGTCCACGTCGCGGGCCGCAAGGGTGGCCCGGGCTCGCTGAAGTGCGCTGTTCACTGACGCCACGCTGGTCCCAAGCAGCTCGGCGACCTCGGTTGCCTGCCAGCGCAGCACCTCACGCAGGATCAGTACCGCTCGTTGCTTGGCGGGAAGGTGCTGGAGGGCTGTCACGAACGCCAGCCGGATGGTCTCCCGTGATACCGCCAGCTCGGCTGGGTCCCCATCGCCGGGCAGGACACGGGTGTCCGGGACGGGCTGCAGCCAAGCGTGCTCGGGCAGCATCGGCCCGAGGGAGGAATCCGCCGTGGAGGACGGTCCCAGATCCATCGGCTGGGCCCGACGCTCGCGACCGCGCAGCATGTCGAGGGACACGTTCGTGGCGATGCGGTAAAGCCACGACCGCAGGGTGGACCGGCCTTCGAAGCCGTCGGCACCTTTCCACGCCCGCACCATCGTCTCCTGTACGGCATCCTCGGCCTCGAAGAAGGAGCCGAGCATCCGGTAGCAGTAGCCGGTAAGTTCCCGGCGGTACTGCTCGAGGTCCTCCGGTCGGATTTTGCTGCCGCTGAGGGTATCGGGACGGATGGCCACGGGCGCCCATGCTACGCCGACGCTCATCGACCGCGGGTGCTCCAATAGGCGTCGAGTTGGTTCACATGCATCCGGTCATCGCCTCCTCGCGACGGTGGTCGTACGAGCGATGAGTTCGGGTCCCGGCGATCGTCATATCGACGATGGTGCAGCCAGGTCGATCGGAAGGGGTTTCGGATGGGCGGGGTAAGGGTATTGGTGGGGACCCGCAAGGGTGCGTTCGTCCTGACATCGGACGCGAAGCGACAGCGGTGGGACGTCAGCGGTCCGCACTTCGCGGGCTGGGAGGTCTACCACATGGCGGGATCCCCCGCGGATTCCGATCGGCTGTATGCGTCGCAGTCCAGCGGCTGGTTCGGGCAGCTGATCCAGCGCTCCGACGACGGCGGCACGACGTGGCAGCCGATGGGTAACCAGTTTTCCTACGACGGCGTCCCTGGCACCCACCAATGGTATGACGGCACGCCGCACCCCTGGGAGTTCGCGCGAGTGTGGCATCTCGAACCGTCGCAGACCGATCCGGACACCGTCTACGCCGGGATTGAAGACGCCGCCCTATTCCGCTCGATCGACGGCGGGCAGACCTGGCAGGAGCTGTCGGGACTGCGCGACCACGACTCGGGCTCCTCCTGGCAGCCGGGTGCCGGTGGGATGTGCCTGCACACGATCATCCAGCATCCGACCGACCCCGGGCGGATCTTCGTCGCCATCTCGTCGGCGGGCGTGTTCCGCACCGACGACGCCGGCAAGACCTGGCGACCGACCAACCGTGGTCTGCGCTCCGAACAAATCCCGGATCCGGTGGCTGAGGTCGGCCACTGTGTGCACCGGCTCGCGATGCACCCATCGCGTCCGGATGTGTTGTTCATGCAAAAGCACTGGGACGTCATGCGCAGCGACGACGCCGGTGAGTCGTGGCAGGAGATCAGCGGCGATTTGCCGACCGACTTCGGGTTCCCGATCGCCGTGCACGCGAACGAGCCGGACACTGTCTACGTCGTTCCGATCAAGAGTGACTCGGAGCATTACCCGCCAGAGGGAAAACTGCGGGTGTACCGCAGCCGTACGGGCGGACACGAATGGGAGGCGCTGACCAAAGGTCTGCCGCAGCAGGACTGCTACGTCAACGTGTTGCGCGACGCGATGGCCGTCGACTCGCTCGATTCCTGTGGTATCTACTTCGGGACCACCGGCGGGCAGGTGTACGCATCGGCCGACGCCGGTGACAGCTGGGCGCCCATCGTCCGGGATCTGCCGTCCGTGCTCTCGGTCGAGGTTCAAACCCTGCCATGATCCGCGTCAGACTCCCCGCGCATCTGCGGACGCTTGCGCACCTCCAGGGCGAGGTGCAGTTGCACGTTGCGGGTCAGGCTACGCAGCGCGCGGTCCTCGACGCGCTGGAGGCCCGCTACCCGATGCTGCGTGGGACGATCCGCGACCACGTCACACACCAGCGCCGTGCGTTCGTGAGGTTCTTCGCCTGCGAGCAGGACCTGTCCCACGAACTACCGGACGCCCCGCTGCCCGACGCGGTGGTGACCGGCACCGAGCCGTTTATGGTTGTGGGCGCCATGGCTGGCGGCTAACTGTCCATGGCTCGATACTGATCGCGCAGCGCGCGGATCCGCTCCCGGCGGCCTGAGGTGAGATAGTCGGGTGAGCCCAGGTTCATGCTCCCGTACTGGTCGTGGGGATCGACGCCGATGGCGCGCAGCAGGGGTTCGCTGCGCTGCGAGACGCTGCCCTGGCCGATGCCGAAATGAGCCATCAGGTCCTTGACCAGCATCTCAGCGGGAAACAGGTCGTTGGCCTTCCCGATGCACCAGCAGATCGCCGCCGCGGCGGTGTCAGCTCGGCTACGGCGCCGGAAGATTTCAGGGTCGGCCGCCGCCGCGCGACCGAGGTAGCGGCGGCAGGCCGTGCGGTACTCCACGTCGAGTAGCTCGTCGCAGCACCGATCGACCAGTCGGAGCACTTCGGCCACCCGGTCATGGATGTCTGCGGGGAGGGGACCCCAGCGGAAAGGCTCGTCGGGCAGCGGGGCCGTATCGAGGTTGTCCAGTGACTCACCGCCGCCGACGGCGCGGCGCAGGGTATCAAGCATGGCCTCCGGAAAGCTTGGTAGTTCGGCTTCGAGGAGCGGCCACGGCCCGTCGGGAGCGAACGCACCCATCGCGGCCAGCAGTGCGGTCGGCCCCTGCGGCCGCGCTGACCGAATCGTCAGCTGGTACTCCGGCTCGTATTTGTCCACCGCGGCCAGGGTGTCGGCGGTGAGCGGCGCCCGGATGCCGCGCTCGTGGTGGCAGAACCGGATGAAGGCCCGCAGCAGGTCGGGAACTTTGGCGAGGTAGACCACATCGGCGACGATCTTGCGAGGTATCCAGTCGACGAGCAGGATTTCCACGGCCACCGGGCTCCAGCGCAGCGGATCCCCCGGTCCGTAGTCCGTGCCGAACCACAGCACGGACTCCAGCAGGCCGCGGTGGTCAGCGTCATTGAGACCGGCCCCAAACGGGGAAGCGAGGAAGCGCTCGGTGAGCTCGCTCAGCGCGGTGGCGTCATAATGCGGACGCTGGTAGCCGGCGCCACCGGCGGGCAGCATGTCGATGGCCCACTCCACGAGTGGGCGGCAGGCGGGCCAGCTGTCGGT
>JBHEMR010000104.1:0-3226 GCA_046262495.1 Pseudonocardiaceae bacterium
TCTCATGGCACGATGCTGACAATCTTTCGTGTGTGCGGTGCATTACTATGAGTTCCGTTTCAGGGAGGCATGGTGAGCTACAGTCTCGGGGTCGACCTCGGCACGACCTTTGTCGCGGCCGCGCGGGCCGACACGACCACAGTCGGCATGTTCACCCTGGGTGACCGCTCCGTGGTGATCCCGGCGGCTGTGTACTTCCGGGATGACGGCACTCTGGCCACCGGACAGGCCACCGCTAGCCTCGCGGTGAGCAGCCCGGATCGAGTCGGCCGTGGGTTCATGAGTCGGCTGGGCGATGCAATGCCGGTGATCCTCAGTGGTGCGCCGTACGCCGTCACCGCTCTGCTCAGCGGTCTGCTGCAGGACGTGGTTCAGAAGGTCACCGAGGTCCAAGGCAAAGCTCCCGATCGCGTCGTGCTGACCCACCCTGCCAGGTGGGGCCCGTTCCGACGTGCATTGTTTGACGAGGCTGCGCACCAGGCGGGGCTGGAGAATCCGCAGTTGGTGACCGAGCCCGAAGCCGCTGCGGCGTACTACGCCGCGTCCCGGCAGCTCGACGACGGCGAGACGATAGCGGTGTACGACCTGGGCGGTGGCACCTTTGACGCCACGGTGCTGCGCCAACAACCCGGCGGTATCCAGATTGTGGGTAAGCCCGAGCGCATCGAACGGCTGGGCGGCAGCGACTTCGACGAAGCGATCCTGTCCTACGTTAATGACACCGTTGGTGGAGCGCTCACCGAGCTAGACACGCGGCCCCCCCAGACTCTCGTCGCGCTCGCCGGGTTGCGACAGAGCTGTGTCCTGGCCAAAGAGGCTCTCTCAGCAGACACCGAGACTACCTTCCCGGTATTTTTGCCGGGCGGGCGCTTCGATGTGCATCTGGCGCGATCCGACTTCGAGGATATGGTGCGAGGCTCCATCGAGTCCACGATCCGAACACTGTTGCAAACCCTACAGTCGGCTCAGGTCGAGCCTGCGGACCTCCGCACCGTGCTGCTGGTGGGCGGATCATCACGAATCCCGTTGGTCGCCCGGATGGTCTCAGCTGAGCTGGGATGTTGCACTGTCGTGGACACGCATCCCCAGCACGTCGTGGCGCTCGGTGCCGCCACGCTGGCCGCCCATGCGAGCCCTCCTCAACACGACCGGCCCCAGCACGACAGGCGGCAGCGCTATGGGCGGCAGCACCACAGGAGACACTCCAGTCATGGCACCACGACGCCAATTCCAACGGTGACGGTGAACGCGGTGCTTGATGCCCGTCCCCAGCAACGAGATGCGCAGCCGCCGATATCGGCGCAGCGCCCGGCCGACGCGATCCCGACGCAGCGCACGCCACCGCAGGAAGCGAGAGCCGCTGCCGCACGCACCGCGCTCGGGGGTGGCGCGGTCGGCCCGGATGCGGTGACCATGCACGCCTCGGCCCTGATGGCGAAACCCCGACCCGCGCACCCCCGGCCCCCGGTCGACACGCCGCTGCCGGACACGCGTCACGTGGGCCCGAACGGTGGGCGACCCCGACGCTTCGCATTAACCGACCGAGAGCGGGTCCTGATCGGCACCGGCGCAGCGGCGGCACTGGCTGGAATAATCGTCGTCCTCGCCATATTCGGCGGCAGGAACGACAACCAGGCGTGGCCACCGTCGGGCTCAACGCGCCCGTCCACACCCGCACCCACCGCGGTGGTGGCCGTCGGGCCGGAGCTCGCGACGCCTGCTCTCGGTGCCCCCGTCCACGGCGGGAAGACTCCCAGCTTCGTCGCAGTATCCCCCGACGGTGACCACGCCTACATCGCTAACGGAAATGCCCGGGTCATTACCGTGGTGGATACCGCAATCACTTAAGTGGCCGCGACCATCCCGCAGCCAGCGCGCCCGTTTCACCCGGCGGTCACCCCGGACGGGACACTGCTTATCCCCCACCTCGACGCTGCGGCTCGCCTACGTGGTCAACAACGGCAGCAACACCATCTCGGTGATCGACGCCACGACCAACCGAGTCACTGCGACCATCCCCACTGGACCGGCCCAACGGGGAACTACACACTGCTGCGCCCATCCCAACACGCCCGACCCGAAAATGATTTAAATCATCGCAGCCCCTGAAGGCGGAGCGGGGTGCTGCAGCGGCACCCGCCGCTGAGATGGCCCTCGGTCTCGGCATTTTCGCGGGTGTTCGGTTCCGTCGTCGAGTAGGACAGCGATCGCGCCAACGGGTCCACGGCGGTGACTGTGCCGCGCCGAACCTGCCAACTTTTGGTCTCGAGGTCCGGAGCGCTGAACACGATCACCGGTCCCGGGCGGAAGTGGCTCCACTCCCAGCCGTCGAAGTAGTACCAGGTGCCGGTGAAGCGGCCGAACCACCGTTGGTTCCGCTCCGATTGCCGCCGCGACGCGGCGCATCGCGTCCACGGAAACCGGTGCGGAAGGTCGGGAAGGACCGGTCTGATCGACCCATTGGGTCAGGCTCGTCGCGGGAAGCCCGGCGGAAGCCTCGATCAAGCTCAGCGCCCATCCCGGCTGATAGCGCTCAAAGAAGCACCGCCACCTGCGTGCGATCCTCGACCAACCTCCCGCATAGCGGACACATATGCGCACTCCGTATCTGCGATCGAAGTGACACTTCCGGACCACTTACGCGCGGACTGTCCCCGTGGTGTCGAACCGCTGCCTCACAGCACACCTAGCAGCTCGGTGCGTGCATCTCGTTCGCACTTGAGTAGCCATCTAGATGGTATACCGTGTCTACGGATGATGATGGCTTGACTTAGCGCGCCTGCGCCGTCACCATAAGCCTGAATGATCACCGTAGTCGGGAGGTGGCTGCAGGTGCGGTTCGGCACGCGGGTTCTGCCCGTGGTTGGGTTGCTGGTCGCCCTGGGCGGTTGGCCGCCACGGCCACTCGACCACCACCAAGGCAGGCGGTTTCATTGAGTGGTTAACTACGGGTGGTCCGTAGGTCGCGCTGACCGTGGCCGAGCTTCCGGGATCCTAATGGGAAAGGATGTGAGATGACTCTTATCGTCTTGACGGTCGTCGTCATCGCGTTGCTGGTTGCCGTTCTGGCGATTTTTCTTTTTACGATCGGGGTGCAACTCAACCGCACCGCCGACAATCTCGATGACTGCGCAAAGAACGTGAAGAACATCGCTCAACAGGCCGACGTGATCGGGCCTGGAGTCGTGCGCATCAACGAAACCGGTACAACAGTGATAGGCGCACT
>JBHEMR010000105.1:0-8754 GCA_046262495.1 Pseudonocardiaceae bacterium
TGAACGGCGCCGAACATGAGATGACCCGGACGGCCGGTGGCTGGTGGTGCGGTCAGGTCGACGACGCGGGGTCTGGCAGCGACTACGCATTCCGGTTGGATGAGGAGGACACGCCGTTACCCGACCCCCGGTCCCGGTGGCAGCCCCACGGAGTACACGCGGCGTCGCGGATCTATGATCACAGCGCGTTCGAATGGACCGATGGGCGCTGGACCGGCCGGACGCTGGCGGGCAGTGTGGTCTACGAGCTGCACATCGGGACCTTCACCCCCGATGGGACGTTTGACTCCGCGATCGAGCGTCTGGACTACCTCGCCGGGCTGGGCGTCGACCTGGTGGAGGTGATGCCGGTCAACGCCGTAGACGGATCCCGGAACTGGGGTTATGACGGAGTCGGCTGGTACGCCGTTACCGAGAACTACGGCGGGCCCGACGCGTTCAAGCGTTTCGTGGACAGCTGCCACAGCCGTGGGCTGGGCGTGGTGCTCGACGTCGTGCACAACCACCTTGGCCCGTCCGGCGCATACCTGGACCGTTTCGGCCCGTATTTCGCCGGCAGCAACATCTGGGGCCCCACACTGAATCTCGACGGCCCACACTCCGACGAGGTACGCCGCTACGTCATCGACAATGCGCTGGAGTGGTTGGTCGACTACCACCTCGACGGGCTGCGGTTGGACGCCGTGCACGCGCTGCGCGACACCCGGGCCACCCACCTGCTGGAGGAGCTGGCCACTGAGGTGGACACCCTCGCCGCGCATCTGCGACGGCCGCTGTCACTGATCGCGGAATCCGACCTCAACAACCCGCGGCTGATCACGCCACGGGTCGCGGGGGGCTACGGATTGACCGCACAGTGGGACGACGACATCCACCACTGCATGCACGCCACGCTGACCGGCGAACGGCAGGGCTACTACGCCGACTTCGGCGCGCTGCCCGGTCTGGCCCGCGCCCTTCGTGGGGCGTTCTTCCACGATGGACGTTGGTCGAGCTTCCGGCAACGCACCCACGGCCGCCCAGTGGACACTGCGCAGCTGCCCGGCTGGAAGTTCGTCACCTACCTGCAGAACCACGACCAGGTGGGAAACCGGGCCACCGGGGACCGGATCTCGGCCGCCCTGTCCCCCGGCCTACTGGCCTGCGGGGCGGCGCTGGTGCTGTGCTCCCCGTACACGCCAATGATCTTTATGGGCGAGGAGTGGGGCGCGGCCACCCCATTCCAGTTCTTCTCCTTCATGCCCGACGCGGAGCTGCGCGAGGCCATCCGACGGGGTCGTTACGCCGAGTTCGCCGAACACGGCTGGGATGAGGCGGATGTTCCCGACCCGAACGATGAGCAGACCTTCCGACGCTCTCAACTGGACTGGTCCGAGCCTGGTTCAGAGCCACACGCCACGATGCTGCGCGTCTACCGCGAGTTGATCGCGCTACGAAAATGCCGTCCCGAGCTGTCCGACCCCCGGCTGGACATCCTGGCCGTCGATGTTGACGAGGACGCCCGCACACTGGTACTGCACCGCGGCGCACTGCGGGTGATAGTGAATTTGGGCGCGCAGCCCGCCACCATTGCACTGGCCGGGCCGCCTGCTGAAGTTCTGCTCGCGTCCGGAGACGCCGCCACAACGCGCGACGCCGTGCAACTGGACGGCGAGTCCTTCGCTGTCGTTGCCCTTGAGCTCAGCGGAAGAGTTTGCGCAGCACCGCTAGCACGATGAGTGCACCGAGGCCCATCAGCGAGTAGCGCACCGTCGGGTTGCCCAGGGTGGCTTCCACCTGCTCTTTGCCGGCGTCAATCAGGCGGGTGGGATCAGCCCTGGTGCCGATCTCCTGCAGCGTTGCAGCCAGCGCATCGCGGGCCTTCTCGATTTCGCGTTCGATGGTGTCAGCGTCGCGGGTCATTGGGTCCTCCTCGCGGGTGAGCGTGGGCACACCGTATCCACCGGTGTGCCCACGTGGCCAAGCCACCCCACCAGCTCGGCGGTACCGTGCGACCTTGTGTTCGACAACGTCAGGCTGTCCCCCGGTGACGCCGCGCCTGAGTTCACCCTGCCCGACGCCGACGGCAAGCCCGTCTCACTGTCGGACTACCGCGGCCGATCTGTGATGGTCTACTTCTATCCGGCTGCGAGCACCCCCGGCTGCACCAAGCAGGCCTGCGACTTCCGTGACAACCTCGCCGAACTGGACACCGCCGGGTTCACAGTGCTCGGTGTCTCCCCGGACCCGCCGGCGAAGCTGGCGAAGTTCCGCGACGCGCAGGGTCTCACCTTCCAGCTGCTGTCCGACGTAGACCGTGCAGTGCTCACCGCCTACGGCGCCTACGGCGAGAAACAGCTGTACGGCAAGACGGTCACCGGCGTCATCCGATCCACCTTCGTGATCAACCCGCAAGGCCGCATCGACAAGGCGCTGTACAATGTTCGCGCCACCGGCCACGTCGCCAAGCTGCGCAAAGACCTCGGTGTCTGACGCCGTATCCTGTCCCCTCGTCACCACGAGCCGGCGTAGCCCAACGGCAGAGGCACGGGCCTTAGGAGTCCGCCAGTGTGGGTTCGAATCCCACCGCCGGCACCAAACTGGACAGAGAGCCTAGCCTCAACCGACTGCCGAGGCCCCTCCACGCGAGCCGCTAGCAGCCGAGTGCCTCGGCGAGTTCGGTGAAGCCGGCGACCGCGAGGTCGCTGGTGACGTCTGCCGCTCGGTCGGCCGCGCGGTGGGGACCCTTCTCGCGGAGCGCTCGAGAAAGCCGGTGCGCAGACCAGCCTCGCGGGCGCCGTGGAGGTCCCAAGCATGGGCGGCGACCATCATCACCTGCGCCGGGGGCAGGTCGAGCAAGCCTGCGGACGGGCAGCCCCACGCTGATTAGGCAACGGCCTCAGCACTCCATCGTCACCCGGTGGTGAGGTGATCTAGTCGAAGTCACGCTGCCAATCGCTAGGCAGCGGCTAGAACGGTAGCTCGCCGGACCGACAGTTCGGCGGTATCAAACTGCTCAAGGCGCTGTATCACTGGTGGATTGCTGATCCGCCCTGGGGGCCCCGCGGGGCGCAGTGTGCTCGGCATGTGCGGCGCGCAGGGCTCGGATAGCCTGCACCGCGCGCCGGCCGTCGGCGGACTGGATCGCCATCACTGCGATGTACTCGTCATCGGCGAGCTCGATGCGAGCCCACGGGGCGCCGTCCGGGAAGGACACCCGAAGCACCAGCTCCCACGGCACGGTGCGGGTTGCGAGCAGGTTGCGCACCTCCACGCCGTCGGCACCGGCGCGCACCCGGGGCCGCGCGAACAGCAGCGCCGCCCCGGCGAGCAACAACCCCAGCATCACCATGGCCACCTGGTCGGAGAGCCGGAAATAGACACCGGTAGGTGTCTGGCGCAGCAGCGTCCCGACGACAGCGAAAACCGTGATCAGCAACGCGGCCGCGGCCACCGCGACACGGCGGGCCTTGCGGGGTCGGGCCTCGAACACTGTGGCGGTCATGGCGCGTCTCGCTGAACCCGGCGCAGGCCGCGCAACACCAGGGCCGTCTGCAACGCAGCGATACAGGCCTGGAAACCCTTGTCCTCCGCGGAGGAGGGCAGCCCACAACGGTCCAGGGCCTGTGCCTCGGTGTCGCAGGTGAGCACACCGTTGCCGATCGCGGTCCTCTCATCCAACGCCACCCTGGTCAGCCCCGCGGTGACCGCCTCGCAGACGTACTCGAAATGCGGAGTGCCGCCGCGAATCACCACCCCGAGCGCGAGGACCGCGTCGTGCTGGCGAGCCAGTTCCTGGCACACCACGGGGAGCTCGACCGCACCCGGCACCCGCACCACCGTCGGGTCCGCAATCCCCGCCTCGGCAGCGGCCGCGCTGGCCCGATCCAGCAATGCGGTGGTGATGCGCTCATGCCAGCGAGTGGCGGCGATGCCCAACCGCAGGTCCTCGCAGCGCGGTACTTCCGGCGCGGGCTGCCCGGTGCCGCTCATGACCGCAACGCTCCGGTGGGGTCCAGGCCGTCGAGGTCATGGCCCATCCGGTCACGTTTAGTGCGCAGGTAGCGCAGATTTTCCGGGTTGGGCCGGATGGGCAGCGGAACTCTTCCGATGATGGTCAGGCCGTAACCTTCCAGGCCGGCCCGCTTCGCTGGGTTGTTGGTCAGTAGCCGCATCGAGCGCACGCCCAGGTCCACCAGGATCTGCGCCCCAGTGCCGTAATCACGGCTATCTGCGGGCATTCCCAGCGCGAGGTTGGCGTCGACGGTGTCCGCGCCGGCGTCTTGCAGCTGGTATGCCTGCAGCTTGTGCATCAGCCCGATACCGCGGCCCTCGTGACCGCGCACGTAGAGCACCACCCCGCGGCCTTCGGCGGCGATGGCGGCCAGCGCGGCGTCCAACTGCGGCCCGCAGTCACAGCGCAGCGAGCCGAGCACGTCGCCGGTCAGGCACTCCGAGTGCACCCGGACCAGCACGTTGGCGCCATCGCCGATCTCTCCGGCGACCAGCGCAATGTGCTCCACGCCGTCGAGCAGTGAGTCGAACCCGATCGCGGTGAACTCCCCGTGGACCGTCGGTATTCGGGCTTCGGCGACCCGCTCCACCTGCTTTTCGAATCGCCGCCGATAGGCGATCAGATCCGCGATGGTGATCAGTGCCAGGTCATGTTCGGCGGCGAAGATTTCCAACTCGTCACGACGGGCCATCTCGCCGTCGTCCTTGGCCGAGACGATCTCGCAGAGCACGCCGGCCGGTGGTAATCCGGCCAGCCGAGCCAGGTCGACCGAGGCCTCGGTGTGCCCGGGGCGACGCAGCACCCCACCCTCCTTGGCCCGCAACGGCACGACATGGCCCGGGCGGGCGAAGTCGACTGACTTGGAGTCCGGGTCGGCCAGCAGCCGGATGGTATGCGCCCGGTCCGCCGCCGAGATTCCGGTCGTCACGCCCTCGCGGGCGTCCACCGTCACGGTGTACGCGGTGCCCCGCTTGTCCTGGTTGGTATGAAACATCGGTGGCAGGTCCAACCGGTCGCAATCGTCCCCGGTCAGCGCCACACAGACGTAGCCCGAGGTGTACCGGACCGTGAACGCCAGCAGCTCGGGAGTGGCCCGGGCCGCGGCGAATATCAGGTCGCCTTCGTTCTCGCGTTCCTCGTCATCTACCACGATCACGGGGCGCCCGGACGCCACGTCCGCGATCGCCCGATCGATGCCGGCAAAGGCGCTGTGCGTCATCGCGTCCTCCTTCCCCGCATCATCCCCCAGCACCATCGCCACGAGGCACTAGATGTGGGCGAGCCAACCGCTCGACATACTTCGCGATCACGTCTACCTCGAGGTTCACCAGCTCGCCGGGGCGTCGCACGCCTAGGGTGGTCAGCTGCTGAGTGGTCGGAATCAGGCCTATCGAGAAGGCGTCAGCGTCAACGTCGATCACGGTGAGCGATACCCCGTCCACGGTGATGGACCCCTTCTCCACCAGGTAACGAGACAATCCGGCGGGAATCCCGATCCGCACCAGTTCCCATGGAGCTCCCTGCTGTGGCGGGGTACGGGACAGCAAGGTCCCGGTGCCATCGACGTGGCCCTGCACGAGGTGCCCACCGAGCCGGTGCCCCAGCTTCGCCGCCCGCTCCAGGTTCAGCCGTTCCCCACGCCGGGCCGGGCCCAAGCTGGAGCGGCGCAGCGTCTCGCCGATTACGTCGGCGCTGAATACCTCGCCGTCGACGTCGACGACGGTCAGGCAGACGCCGTTGACCGCGATCGAGTCACCGGGTCGAGCATCTGAGCTGGTCAAAGGGCCGCGTACGGTAAATCGCGCCGCGTCGGGCCGTTCCTCCCGGCTGACGAGCTCCCCGAGTTCCTCGACGATGCCGGTGAACACGGCTCATCCCTCCCGGTCGGTATACCTACCGGCCGCCGCATGCCCGGGCCTGGGCCCGCAGCGACTCGATTGCCTGCACCGGGTCGCCAGCGCCGTACACCGCCGAGCCGGCGACGAAACAATCCACTCCGGCCTCAGCGGCGGCCTCGATGGTGTCGGCGTTGATTCCCCCGTCGATCTCTATCAACACGGTGAGGTGCCCGGTGTCCACCAATCGCCTGGCGGTACGTACCTTGTCCAGCACCTCGGCGATGAACGACTGCCCACCGAAGCCCGGCTCCACACTCATCACCAGCAGGGTGTCGTAGTGCCGCAGCACCTCCACCCAGGGGTCCAGCGGGGTCTTGGGTTTGACTGACAAGCCGGCCTTGGCCCCGGCCGCACGGAGGTCCTTCGCCAACTTGATGGGATCCTGGGCGGCCTCGGCGTGCACGGTGACGTTGTAACAACCCGCTTCGGCGTAGCCGATAGCCCACCGATCCGGATTCTCGATCATGAGGTGGCAGTCCATCGGGATGTCGGTGTACTTCATCAGGCTCTGCACGATGGGAAGACCCATGGTGAGGTTGGGCACGAAGTGCCCATCCATCACATCGACGTGCAGCCAGTCGGCGCCCGTTACCGCGTTGGCCTCATCGGCCAGCCGGGCGAAATCGGCGGATAAGATTGACGGCGCGATCATCGGCTGAGGTGGCACAGGCTGCACGGTATCGCGCAGTCAACTCAACGGCGGTTGCGACTCCGCAACGGTGAGTTCCAGCCGGTCCCCGGCGACGGTGCCATGGACTTCCTGGCCTGGTTTGAGGTCCTCGGTGAGCAGCATGCGGGACAGTTTCTTGTCCAGTTCTCGCACGATGGCTCGGCGCAGCGGTCGCGCCCCGTATTCCGGCTGGTAGCCACGATCGACTATCCAGTCGATGGCGTGGTCGTCAAGGCGCAGGGTGATGTTCTGCGCGCGCAGCCGTTGCCGGGTCTGCTCCAGAAGAAGCTTGGTGATCGTGCGAAGCCGCAGCCGGTCGAGGCCACGGAACAGGACGATTTCGTCGATCCGGTTGAGGAACTCCGGCCGGAAGTGCCGTCGCACGGTGACCATGAGTGGCTCCCGCACCTCTTCGACTGATTGCCCGGTACTCGTCGCGGCCAGCAGCTGATCCGCGCCGAGGTTGCTGGTCATGATGATCACGGTGTTGGCGAAGTTCACGGTCCGGCCCCGGGAGTCAGTGAGCCGGCCGGCGTCGAAGACTTGCAGCAGGATATTCGAGACGTCGGCGTGCGCCTTTTCGATCTCATCGAGCAGCACCACGGTGTACGGGGTGCGGCGGACGGCGTCGGTGAGCTGGCCGGGCTCGTCGTGGCCGACATAGCCAGGAGGGGCGCCGATGAGCCGCGACACCGTGTGCTTGTCCTGGAATTCGCTCATGTCGAGGCGGATCAGCCGCTCGTGCGACCCGAACAGGGTCTGCGCCAGCGCCCGGGCTAGCTCCGTCTTTCCTACGCCGGTAGGGCCGAGGAACAGGAATGAGCCGACCGGCCGGTCCGGGTGATTGAGACCCGCGCCGCTGGCGCGCACCGCGTCCGCGACCGCCTCGACCGCCTCATCCTGCCCGACGACCCGCTGCCGCAGCTGCTCCTCGAGATTCAGCAGCCGGTGTCGCTCCACCTCGGTGAGCTGCGCGACCGGGATGCCAGTACTACGTGCAATGATCTCCGCAACGTCGTCGGCGCCGACCTCCGGCGCACGAGTCGGCCTGGCGTGAGCGGTCTCAAGCTCGACGATAGCCAGGTCGAGCTCCCGCGTCAGCGCCTCGGCCCGCTCGTAATCTTCGGCGTCAACCGCGATGTCCTTCGCCCGGGTGAGCTGCTCGACGCGCTGCTCGAGCGCCTGGGTGTCCTCGCGCGGCATCTCGACTCGCGCCCGGACCCGAGCGCTGGCTCGGTCGATCAGATCGATCGCCTTGTCGGGGAGAAATCGGTCGGTGAGATACCGGTGAGATAGCTGCGCAGCTGCTTCAGCCGCCTCGTCGGTGATGCGGACGCGGTGGTGTGACTCGTAGCGTTTGCGCAGGCCACGCAGGATCGCCACGGTGTCCTCGACGCTCGGTTCGGCGATCAGGATGGGCTGGAACCGTCGCTCCAGCGCCGGGTCCCGCTCGATGTGGCGGCGGTATTCGTCGACGGTGGTGGCGCCGACGAGCTGTAGGTCGCCTCGGGCCAGCGCGGGCTTGAGCATGCTGCTGGCGTCCATCGCACCGCCTTCGGCCCCAGCGCCGGCACCGATCACGGTGTGCAGTTCGTCGAGAAACAGCACCACTGTCCGGCCAGCCGCGGTCACCTCGCCGATCACCGCGGTGAGCCGTTCCTCGAACTCACCCCGGTACTTGGTGCCGGCCAACATCCCTGGCAAATCCAGTGCGATCAGCCGCCGGTTGCGCAGCGGTTCGGGGACTGCACCGTCGGCTATCCGTTGGGCGATGCCGTCGACGATCGCTGTCTTGCCGACGCCGGGGTCCCCGATTAGCACCGGGTTGTTCTTGGTCCGCCGCGACAGGACCTCGAGGACCTGCTCGATGTCGTCGTCACGTCCGATGACCGGATCGAGACGTCCGGCTCGGGCAGCGGCTGTGAGGTCGCGGCCGTAACGATCCAGCCGCTGCGTCGACGTGCCCGGTCGGGTTATTCCGCCAAATGACTGCTCGAGGCCGCCGACTAGCCGGCTCACAAGATCCTCAAGAGGGTTAAACCCAGAACCGAACGGTCCCTCGGGCATACCAAGCCTCCCTCGTCCGCCGCACCGGCGGCCGCTGTTCGCGATACCACCCTTGATAATGCCCCCGACTGGTCTTGCGCGCCGCGCCGACGGAGTGCCATTGCCGCAGTCCGATGTCGGCTCCG